>PMIK01000304.1 GCA_003157095.1 Gemmatimonadota bacterium
GAGATCTTCATCCCCCTCTATCAGGGGGACGTCCTGGTGGGCGCCTGGAGCCTCCGCCACAGCGATGCGGCGATGTACCGCGCCGCCGACGCCGACATCCTGAATCTGGTGGCGCCGCAGCTGGCACTCTCGCTGGCGGTCCACGGCGTGCTGGAGCCGCTGGTCGAGTCATCCGAGCAGACCGCCGGCTACGTCGAGCACGTGACCGCCACGAGCGAGGAGATTCACGCCAGTTCCGAGGAGGTCGCCGCGGCGGCCCAGGGCGCGGAGGCGGGAGCCGCCAACGCTGCGGAGCACGTCGCCCGAGCTGAAGGTGCCATGGTGGATCTCCGCACCGCCGCGCAAGACGCCGCGCTGGCCGGTGAGGAGACGCACCGGTCCGCCCAGGAGATGGAGCGCGCAGCTCAAGCCGTCCGCACCGCCACGGCAGCCACGGCCGCCAACCTGGCACGCATCGGAACCACGGTGGAGCAGAGCGTGGTGGAAGTCGAGCGCTTGCGCGAAGCGTCGGAACAGGTGGTGCAGTTCGCGGAGACCATCGCCGCGATCGCGAGCCAGACGAACATGCTGGCGCTCAACGCGACGATTGAGGCGGCGCGCGCCGGCCAGCACGGAGCTGGATTCGCGGTGGTCGCCGATGAAGTGCGGAGACTGGCCGAAGAAAGTGCGAAGGAGGCCAAGCAGGCAGCCCTGACCACCAGCGACACTCGCCGCGTCATTGACCGCGCCGCCCAGCTCTTGGAGCAGATGCGGCGCGAGATCGGCGACGTCACGGCCGCCGCCAGTCGCTGGATTGCGGAGCTGGAGGGCATCGTCAGCGCTGCGGAAACCGCCGCCCACCTTTCCAGCCGGATGGTGGAGTTCCCGAGGCGGAATGCCGAACGGACCACCGAAATGCAAGCGATCCTGTCGGAGGCGAAGGCGGCCGCGGCCGCCTCGGCCAGCGAGGCGAAGGTCGTAGCGGCGGCGGCGGCGGAGCAGCTCAAAGCCATCGAGGACTTGTCGCACAGCGCGCTCGAGCTTTCCGCCAGCGCCGAGCGCCTAGCGGTGGCGACCCGGTTCGTGAAAGGATAGGCTCGCGCCTGGGGGTTGCGAAACCCCAACCGAGGCGCCAAGATTGTCGAGGCTCCAGCGGCCACCGGACCGCTCAATCGAAGGATTGAGAGACCGCCTGGCGACCGCGCTTTGTGTTCCTTTGAGCGGCGACCCTAGCCTCTGCTTTTGCGGCACTTGAGGGTGCCATCATAATCGGTCGTCGCCCACGCTGAGTCTTGGGGCACGGTTGGGCTCGTTAGGTGCGAGCGCCTCGCGCGGCCCGGACAAACTTTCGCCAGGAGATGCATCATGCGAAATCGAGTTCTGTTGGCCGCAGGAACGTTGGCCGCTTTCGTGCCGGCGCTGCTGCTAGCCCAGCAACGCCCGGCGCAACCGCCTGCTCAGCCCCCACAGCGTCCTGCGGCGCAGCCGGCGCAGCGCCCCGCGGCACAGCCGGCGCCGCGCCCCGCGCCACAGCCGGAACAGCGCCCCGCGGCACAGCCGTGGCCGCGTCCACTGATGGCCCAGTATGCCGGCCCGCATCGTGAGGGCAGCTGGGAGCTCAGCGTGGCGCCGGGCGTCTTTTACGTGGACGGGTTATTGCGCCAGACGCTCGCGATGGTCGCCGGCACCATGAGCGCGAAGCCGAGCGCCATCATTCTTGGCGGAGCGGCTCGCGTCGGATACAACATGAACCCGAACTGGGGAATCAGCGCGGGGTTGGGCTTCGGGTCAGGGACCGGGTGGACCGCCATTTCCCCCTTCGCGGCGATCACCTACACAATCGACTTGAACCGCAAGGTGAGCCCCTTCTTTACCGCCGGGTTTGGGATTACGTCGTTCTCGGGGCACGGACAAACGATGACCTCGCAGTACGGCGGACACGTGGGTGTGGGCTTCCGTTCGATGTTGAGTGAGCACCTGGCCCTGCGCGTCGAGGCTCGAGGTCAGCTCGACCAGTTCAAAGAGAACTCAGGCTTCTACGCAACGAACGCCCTGGGGTTGATCGGTTTCTCCTACTTCGCGGGCGGTGGCCCGGGTCCCGACACCGACGGCGACGGCGTGCCCGACAAGTACGACCGCTGCCCGAACACGCCGCACGGCGCCATCGTTGATGCGCGCGGCTGCCCGATCGACAGCGATCACGACGGCGTGCCGGACGGCATCGACCGGTGCCCGAACACGCCCGCCGGCGTGCACGTTGACGCCATGGGCTGCCCGGTGGACAGCGACCACGACGGCGTGCCGGACTACCTCGACCGCTGCGCGAACACCCCGGCCGGCGTGGCAGTGGATGCGAACGGCTGCGACGTGGACAGCGACGGCGACGGCGTGCCCGACTACCTCGACCGCTGCCCGAACACTCCGAAGGGTGCGCCGGTGGATGCCGCCGGCTGCCCGAAGGACAGTGACGGCGACGGCGTGCCCGACTACCTCGACCGCTGCCCGAACACCCCGGCCAACGCGCGTCCGGTGGACGCCAACGGTTGTCCGATGGACAGCGACCACGACGGCGTGCCTGACTACTTGGATCGGTGCCCCAACACGGCGGCTGGAACCCAAGTGGACGCTAACGGCTGCCCGGTTGAGAAGGACAGCGACGGCGACGGCGTGGTGGATTCCCGTGACAAGTGCCCGAACACGCCGCACGGCGTGAGGGTGGACGCAGATGGCTGCCCGTATTTCGAGCTGCCGGCGCCCAACGCCGTGGTGATCTTGAGGAACGTGACCTTCCGTGTGAACCGCGCGATCCTGACGCCTGCGGCGCAGACGGAATTGGACAAGATCGCCATCGCGATGAAGTCTACGCCGCAAGCGCGATGGGAGATCGGCGGTTTCACCAGCAACACCGGCAGCGCTGCGCGGAACGTCCAGCTGTCAGGGCAGCGCGCCGACGCGGTCAAGAACTACCTCGTGAGCAAGGGCGTAGATACCCAGAGCCTCACGGCGATTGGCTACGGCCCGCAGCATCCGGTCGCTTCCAACCGGACGGCAAAGGGTCGCGAGCTGAACAGGCGCGTCGAGGTCAAGCGAGTGCACTAGTCTCGGCCGCTGATGTCGCTTAGCTCCGAGCCCCATCCCGGGTAACCGGGGTGGGGCTCGTGGTTTTCCGCCGTTCGCCCGGAACCGCCGCCATGCGCTGTGCCGCTGTCATGACGTCCCTCGCGCTGCTCGCCGCAGCGCCTCCACTGGCGGCGCAGCGCCGTCCCGTTCCCGCTCCGGCCTCGGTACTTGGCTTCGTCCCCGGCACGGACCGGAAGCTCGTCGAGTGGGAGCGCATCGTGGCGTATTTTCGCTCGCTGGATGCGGCGAGCGACCGGGTCACGGTCCGCGAGGTGGGGCGCACGACCAATGGCGCCCCACTCGTCGTCGCGTTCATCTCGAGCCCGGCGAACCTCGCGCAGTTGGCCGCGCTCGGGGAGATCCAGCGGCAATTGGCCGATCCGCGGCTGGTCCGAGACTCGGCCAGCGCGGAGCGGCTGGTGCGGCGAGGCAAGGCCTTCGTCCTGATCACGTCGAGCGTGCACTCGACCGAGGTGGGAGGCTTCTTTTCGCCGCTCGAAGTCGCGTACCGATTGGCGACCGGAACGTCGCCCGAGATCCGCGCCATCCTCGACCGCACCGTCATCATGCTGGTGCCGTCGTTGAACCCGGACGGCGTCTCGATCGTTGCTCGCTGGTACAATCAGACCCTGGGCACCGGCGCCGAGGGAACCGATCCGCCGGAGCTCTACAACCGCTACACAGGACACGACGACAATCGCGACTGGTATGCGTTCACCCAGGTCGAGACGCGCCTCGTGGTGGACAGCCTCTACGACGTGTGGCATCCCCAGGTCGCCCTCGACCTGCACCAGCAGGGGCAGTACGGATCGCGGATGTTCGTTCCGCCGTATCTCGATCCCGTCGAGCCGAACGTGGACCCGCTCCTTCTCGCTGGCGACAACGCCCTCGGGCTCGCGATCGCGTGGCGCATGACCGCCGATGGGTTCACAGGGGTCGCCGTGAGCTCGCTCTATGACGCCTGGACGCCGGCCAGGGCGTTCCCGCATTACCACGGAGCGGTGCGCATCCTCACCGAGACGGCGAGCGCGAATCTCGCCAGCCCCGTGACCGTCCCGTTCGACAGCCTGCGCCCCGGTGCCGGCCTCGACCCGCGCGCCGCGGCCTGGAACTACGTTGCTCCGTGGACCGGCGGTTCGTGGACAATCGGCGACATCGTGCGCTATCAGACGGCGGGCGTCATGGCCCTGCTGGACCAGGTCGCGACGACCCGGGAACTATGGCTCCGCGACGCGCGCCGGGTCGCGGAACACGCGGTGCGCGGCTGGGACGGGTGGCCCTATGCCTACGTGATTCCTGCCGCCGGACAGAACCCGCTGGCCCTCGGTACGCTGCTCGAGATCTTCCGTCACGCACAGGTCGAGGTCCGCGCTGCGCTGGGGGCGTTCACCATCGGCCGCGAGCGTTTCTACCCGGGCAGCTACGTGGTCGTGCTCCGCCAGCCTTACGCCGCCTTCGCGAAGGCCGTCCTGGAGCGACAGACCTATCCCGACCTCCGCGAGTACCCGGGTGGCCCGCCGCGCCGCCCGTACGATGTGACCGCACACACCTTGCCCCTGCTGCTCGGCGTGCGCGTGGTCGCGCTCGCGGACTCTCTGCCGGTTGCGCTCTCGGCGCCGCTCACGACGGCGCCGCCAGTCTACCGGGCGGCGGGACTGGCGAACGACATCGCGAACCAGCGTCCCGCAGTGCGTGTCGCCGTCTATCGGTCGTACGCTGCGTCTCCCGACGAAGGCTGGACACGCTGGGTTCTCGACACGTGGAAGGTCCCGTACCAATCAGTCGCGGACTCGACCATCCGGGCCGGCAATCTCGCAGCGCAATTCGACGCCGTCATCCTTCCGAGCCAGGATCCCCGCGCCATTCTCAACGGCCTTCCGGCCGAACGCTATCCGGCACGCTTCGCGGGCGGCCTCGGCCCGGAAGGCGTGCGGGCGCTGCGCAACTTCGTGGATGCGGGCGGGACGCTCATTGCCCTCAACGAGACCTGCGACTTCGCTATCGGGGCTCTCGATCTCCCCGTCTCCGACGTGCTCGTGGACGTGCCTCCGCGCGACTTCTATGGCCCGGGCAGCATCCTGCGGCTACAGCTCGACCCGGACGCACCCCTGGCCGCCGGAATGCCGCCCCAGACGATCGCCTGGTTCGAGGCCGGACCCGCGTTCGAAGTGCGCGACCCGACACGGGTGCGCGTCGTGGCCCGTTACCCCGGCGATCCGGGGGAGATTCTCCTGTCGGGTTGGCTGCTGGGAGCTTCCCGCCTGGCGGGGAAAGCGGGCCTGGTCGAGGTGAGACGCGGCCGCGGACGCGTCATCCTGTTCGGCTTCCAGCCGCAGTACCGCGGACAGAGCCTCGCAACCTATCCGCTCCTGTTCAACGCGATCAGGAGCGCCCAGCACTGAGACGGTAGCTAGAGCGCGGCGAGCGCGCGCTTGAGGGACTCGAGCGCCTGCTCGTTGAGGCCGTAGCAGACGCGTGGCGGTTCCACCTCGCCGACGATGAGGCCCGCGTCTTTCAGGATCTTCAGGTGCTGGGAAACCGTGGACTGGGCAAGCGGAAGCTGTTCGACGATATCGCCGCAAGTGCAGCGCCCCCGCCGGCCGGCCAGATAGCGCACAATGGCCAGGCGAGCCGGGTGGCCCAAGGCCTTGCACTGCCTGGCCAGCCGCACGCCGGTGTCGAACGAGGTCTGCGCCACTCCCCCTCCTTGGGTTAGACCACCCTGGCCGTCGCAGGCTCGGGCTCCCACGCCGTGATGTAACCGGCCAGCGCCGACGCGGCGACGGTGTATGGCGAGGCGAGGTAGAGCTGGCCGGGGCCCGACCGCCCGGGGAAATTGCGATTGATGGCGGATATCGTCACCTCGCCCTTCGACCGCGACACTCCCGGCCCCGCGTTGATGCACGCGCCACAGGACGGCTCGATGAACGTCGCTCCCACCTGAGCGAAGACGCGGTCGTAGCCCTGCGCCTGACAGTACCGGAACACGTCCTGCGATCCGCACTGGATGTAGCAGCGTACTCCGGGAGCCACCTGCCGCCCCCGGTTCGTCGCCTCACGGAAGACGCGCGCGTACATGTCCATGTCCTCGCGCTTGCCCGCAGTACAGGAACCGGCGTACGCGATGTCTATGGTCACCCGCTCGCCAAGCTCCCCGATCTCCCTGCCGTTGCCCGGATCACCGGGCAGCGCGACCATCGGCTTGAGGGCGGACGCGTCAATCTCGATCTCCTTCACGTACTCGGCGCCGGGATCCGAGAAGAGCCCTTCGCATAGCCGCACCGCTTCGGCGCGCGCCATGCCGCGCTGCTCGACCAGGAAATCCACCGTCCTGTCGTCGGGGGCGATGATCCCGGTGAACGCCCCCACCTCGGCGGCCATGTTCGTCATCGTGGCGCGCTCGTCCACGCTGAGGGCTTCCACCACCTCGCCACCGTACTCGACCACCTGGCCGATGGCTTCTCCGTTCTTCACGTAGGGATGGCGCAACAGCTGCAGCATGATGTCCTTGGCCGTGATATGGTCGGGCTTGCGGCCGCGGACCACGACTCGGAACGAATGGGGCACCTGCACGCGCACGTCCCGCGTGATCCAGCTGTTGAAGATCGCCGTCGTCCCCACCCCGAACGCGATGCAGCCCACCGCGCCCGCGTGCGGCGTATGCGAGTCGCTCCCGATGATGATCTGCCCCGGCAGGGCATGAACCTCCAGGATCTTGGAGTGGCAGATCGCCTCGGAGCCCAGGCGGCCCAAGCCCAGCTCGCCGTAGAGCTTCACGCCCCTGGCCGCGGCGAACTCACGCTGCTTGATCTCCAGCTGGTTCGCGATGTCGAGCAGGCCTTCGGCGATGCGTTCCGGGGTCATGGCCTCCCGCAGGAAGGTCAGGTGGTCCCGGAAGAAGAAGATGGAGGCCGGATCGTTCAGCGCCTCGTCCTTGCCCACGTACTGTTCGAAGAAGATCGCCGCCATCGGCGTGACGTACTCGTGGCTGAACCGGATGTCGGTGACGACGAAACCCTCGTCCGACGGCGCGACCGCCGCGACGCCGGTCCGCCCGGCCGCCGCGTCCACGACCCAGTGGCGGGCGAAGATCTTCTCCGCGATCGTCATCGGCCGCGGCGCGGTGCTCACCTCCGGGACCGTTACCGCGCCCTGCAATCGCGCGACATTGTAGTTGAATAGCCCGCCGTACTCGATGATGTCCCGGGTGATCTGCCCCTCGCCGTCGGTGAAGACCGCCAGGGGGATCGCCTCCCCGCGTTTCACCCGCTCGAGCACGGTGAAATCGGTCGTCGTCAGGATGCCGAGATTCTGGCAGTTCTCGTGGTAGATGCGCTCGATGCTCTCGCCCGCCACCAGCTGAATGCCAGCGCGCATCTCCGCGTACGGAGACTGCTCCCGCGACGACCCCTTCCCGCGCCGCTTTCCGGCCGCGGACGCGACGAATCCGCCCCGCTTCACCGAGCCGCGGCCGATCGGAAACTCGTCCCCTGCCTTGAGGCCAAGGTACGGGAACTCGCCCAGCGTGTCGTCGAAGTAGTAGCAGATGTACGCAGGCGTGATTTCGTCGGTCGAGATGTTGTCCCGCAGCTTGATGGCGGGGCTCCATGCCAGATCCTCGCCCGCGAGCTGACGCGTGATGAGGTCCGGATCTTCGGTGAGATAGAGAACGCGTCCGGAGAGCCGTACGTACTCCGGCAGGCGCGCCACGGGGCGCGCAAGAAGCGATGGGGGCATGGGAGTAAGATCGGCGGCCCGCCGAAGCCAGGCAAGGATTGCCTCCGGGGGCCGCGCCAACGTACACTGCGCCCCGTGCGCATCCCGATCGCGGTCTTGGGGCTCACCGCCGCCATCGCGGCGCCCGGAGCCACGCAATCCTTCGTGCGACTCCAGCTGGTGGACACGGCGGTCTTCCAGGCGCCGCGCCTGGTCGAGAGTTCGGGCGTGACGCCGAGCACGCGCCGCGCGGGCGTGCTGTGGACGCACAACGACAGCGGTGACGAGGCGCGATTGTACGCGACCGACTCGGCAGGCGACGACCTCGGGGCCGTCCGGGTTGCCGGCGCCCGCAACGTCGATTGGGAGGACCTGGGCGCCGGCCCCTGCCCCTCGGTGGCCCGCCGATGCCTCTACGCCGCGGACATCGGCGACAACGGCCGGTCGCGCGACCATATTCTCATCTACCGTCTGGCTGAGCCCGAGCCCCCATCGGCGGCGTCGGACACGCTGCGCGAGGTGCCCTTCGAGTCCGCGACGTCGCTTCGCTATCCCGATCATCCGCACGACGCGGAGGCCATCGTAGTCGACGCCTCGGATCGCATTTTCATCATCACGAAGGAGATTTTCGGCCGGCCACGGATGTTCCAGGTTCCGCCGCGCGCCGCGCCGCAGCGCCCCGGCGAACTCGATACGCTGCGGTTCGTGGGCGTGCTCGACATCGCGCCGAATCTCGCTCGGCTACGGGTGGTGACCGGCGCCGCCGTCTCGCCCGACGGCGATGTCCTGGCCGTGCGCACCTACTCCAGCCTCCACTTCTTCCGATTGCGCGGCGACTCGCTCCCGAGTCCGCTCACCCCGCCCGAGGGCCTCACCATCCCGTTCGTCGAGCCGCAAGGCGAGGGGGTGGCTTTTCTCTCCCCCGATCTGCTCGTGCTCACGTCCGAGCGCGGGGGGGCTGACCATGCGACGATCGCCCGACTGAGGGTCTACGGCCTGGGCCGGCGGGCGCCCTGAGGCAGCTCACGGGGCGCCCGCCGCGGAGGCTGACAGCTTCGCCGCACCGAAGGGGGTTGTGCCCTCCGAATAGCCAAACTGGCCACTAGCTTGCGGCCTGCGAGCTACGTAAGTTTGGCGGCCATTCGGAGCGTTCGTCGCTATGCTCCCTGGAGGAGAGCCTGACCCTTCCCACCTCGCATCGCGTCCCTGTTTCCTGGCTCCTCCAGTATGGCTGCCCCGCCATCAGGTACCGCACTCTTACAGAGATCGTGGGGACCGCCGAGCCGGCCCAACTCGATGGGCTGAAGCTCGAAGTTGAGGCCTACCCGCCCGCGCGGCAGATCGCCAAGAAGCAGAAGGACAGTGGCGTCTGGGGGGGCAATCTCCTCGGCGTCGCACCGAACAAGACCGCCGGGATCAAGGACGTCGGGACCATTCATCAGTATCGGCGCCTCGTCGAGCTGGGGTGGCCCCAGGAGAGCCGGCCGTTGAAGCTCGGGGGTCGGCTGCTCTTCAGACTGCTGTCCCGGGACAGTGACCCGAAGCTGCTTTTCGAGTTCCAGAAGTACGGGGCATCGGAGCATGGCGTAGAGCCTTGGATCAGGGAAGTCGTCCGCGAAGCCGCCGCCACCGCCCTGGCGCACGCCGGCCACGGCGACGACCCAAGAGTGCGCGGTGCCGCCCACCGGATCGCGAACTCCGTGTCGCAGTTCCTGCGCAGCGAGCTGGCCGAGCAGCCCCTCGTCAAGGTCTCCCGCGCCTGGGTCCTGCACCCCAAAGCCTACCCGCCAACCGTCTTCTCGGTTGCGCTCCTGGCGATGCTGCCTGCCGTACAGCGCGAGCGGGCGGGGCTGGTCGAACGCCTCGGGGCGTACCTCGCACAGCCGCCGAGCAAGAAGAGCTTTGGTGTGATCTGCGGAAAGAAGGTCCTGAAGCCCGCGTTCGTCCTTCTGGGCGATCCGCTCAAAGTCTCAGCCTCGGGCCAGCCAGAGGACTTGCCGTTTGCGCTCTACTGGATGGAAACCCTCGCCCGTCTCGGGGTGCTCCAGCATTCGGTGAGTGCGGCCCGTGCCTGGGCACGGCTATCCAAGGACTGCGACGAACGAGGTGTCTGGAGCCCGAAGAACCTGCGCACCTTCCCGAAGCGCACTTTGCCTTGGTCGTACCATGCCTTTCCGCTTCAGGCCGATGCCAAGACGGTCGAGAATCGGCAGGCTGACGTCACCTTCCGCATGGCGCTGATCGCACGGCTCGCGGGCTTGGAAATCGCTGCGACCTAGCTGAGCAACGCAATCAACCATTGACGAAGAAATGAGTAGTAGCTACTGCTACTACTATGAATCTCGAGCGATTCTGGTTCACCGCCACCGAAAGCAAGGTCTACGTTGCACTGCTCCGGCTCTCGCCAGCGACGGGCTACGCCGTGGCACGGGAGGCTGGTCTCGCGAGGGCGAATGCATACAGTGCACTTGAGACCATGACCACCAGAGGCGTTGTCACGCGGCTACCGGGAAGGCCTACGCAGTTCGTTGCTGAGGATCCGGCCACGCTCGTCGGGCGCCTCGGTCAGGAGTCGCAGCGCGACCTGGAACAACTCGCCCGGCAGCTTGCCACCGTCGAACGGAGACGCGAGGGGCCTCTGGCGCCAGCAGTCGAACTCCTCTCGGATCGACCTGCCGTGCTGGAGCGGGTCGGCGCGTGCGCTCGCGCCGCTCGAGAGGAGCTGCTGGCCGTCGTCGGCCCCTGGGTACCAGAGTTGTTTCGGGACCTTGCCGGCCCGCGCCGGTCCCGCACCGTGCTGCGAGTTCTGTCGCTGGGATCACCCGCGCCCGCCGGAGCGCTCGTGCGGCCTGTGTCCGCACCCGACATCGAGTCGTACTGGGGCGGCTTGCCGATCGCTGTCGTAGCCGATAGGCGCCGCGCGGTGTGCGCGGTAGCAAGTGGCAATGGCGCGACCGGTGTGGCGACCGAGCACCCTGCCGTTGTCCCCTTTGTTCGCCATCTGCTCCGCCGCGAACTCGCCTCCGCTGCCGCGCAACATGTCCCCTGAGGCTGGAACCGACCGGGAGCGCCGCAGTGCTACCTGAAGCCGATGATCTCCTCGCGCAGCAACTTCGGCAGTTGCGCCGCGAGTACCTATTCGACTCCGCCAAGCGGCTGGACGAGTTGCGCCAGCTGGGGGCTCTCCTTGCTAATGGCGAGCGCGCCGCGCTCGCCGACCTGCACCAGGCGTTTCACCGCTTGGCTGGATCGGGAGGCTCCTACGGGTTCCCGGCCGTCAGCTCGACAAGTCGGGATGGAGAGCGATTGGCACAGCGTCTCAAGACTTCTGGCGCTCCGCTGGCATCGGACGACATCAAAGCGCTAGACCAGTGCATCGAGGGAGTCGCCAACGCGTTCGCTGAGGCGCAAAGCGCGGATGGCGGCGATGCGGCAAGCGAGCATGGTTGACCGATTGAATGCTGCAGACTAGAATCAGCGGTCAACCAACTGGTTGAGATGGATGATGGACGCCAAACACATGCCGTCGCGGCGGGAGCGAATCCTGGCCTCCGCAGAGACCGAGTTCGCTGTCCACGGCTTTTCCGGTGCCAGAGTCGAGCGGATAGCGGCAGCCGCATCAGTCAACAAGCAATTGCTGTTCCATTACTTCAAGTCCAAGGCCGGCCTCTACCAGGCGGTATCAGACTCCTTCTTCAAGCGCTTCGATCTCGACACGCGTCTGGGCAGGACCCCGGCCGAGCAGCTACGCTCGCTCGTCGATCAACTCGCCAAAGCTGCGTACGGACACCGTGCGCTACTGCACGACCAATGGCGATCGAAGGCAGTCGGCTCAGCAATGAAGCTCATCGAGAACGGACAGCGCTCAGGGCATTTCAGGGACGACGCAGATGCCGAGTCTGTAGCGGAAGTCATTGTAGCGGCAACGCTTGGAATTTCATCCGGCGAAGCGGAAACCGGGAATCCAAGTAGCGCTGTCGCCAGGTTCGCAGACTCGCTGGTCCAGATGGTAGTCGAGCACTGTAGCTGGCACTAGAGTTGGTCAACCGCGCGGTTGATCAACTCTGTATCTTATTGCCTGTCCCCAATGACAGCAGTTCATCAACAACCTTCGCGTCCCGGCTTCGGAGCGCGATGGCAAGAACCTCCTCGAGTGTCTCAACCGGATGGAAGATGAGGCTCTTCCGGATTTCCTCCGGCAGGTCCTCCAGTTCAGGCTCGTTCTCCTTGGGCAGGACAATCTCCATGATGCCCGCACGGGCCGCACCAAGCACCTTCTCCTTCAGCCCGCCGATGGGCAGCACCCGCCCGCTCAGCGTCACCTCGCCAGTCATGGCTATGTCGTGCCGGGCCGCCCGCTGCGTCATGGCGCTCACCAGGGCGGTCGCCATCGTAACTCCCGCCGACGGTCCGTCCTTGGGAATGGCCCCGGCCGGGACGTGCACGTGCACGTCGCGATCCTTTAAGGCTTCCTCCGGAACGCCCAGCGCGGTGGCGTGTGTCTTCGCGTAGGTGAGGGCCGCGCGAGCCGACTCCTTCATCACGTCGCCGAGGTGCCCGGTAAGCACGAGCTCTCCCTTCCCCGGCATCAGCGACGCCTCGACGAACATGATGTCCCCGCCCGTCGGCGTGTAGTACATCCCTGTCGCCGTCCCGACGGCGTCACTCGGTGCCGCCCGCTCGGGGCGGACCTTCGGCCGACCGAGCTGCGACCGCACCTCGGCTCCGGTGAGGACAATGCGCTCCCCACCATCCACGGCCACCCGCCGTGCGATCTTGCGGGAGAGCCGCCCCAGCTCGCGCTCCAGCTGCCTGACGCCGGCTTCGCGTGTGTACCCCCCGGTGATCTCCCGCACCGCCGAATCCTCGATCAGCAGCCGCTCGGGCGAGAGGCCGTTCTCCTTGATCTGGCGTGGCACCAGGTATTGCCGGGCGATCGCCAGTTTCTCCAGTTCGGTGTAGCCCGTGAACTCCACCGTCTCCAGGCGGTCGAGGAGCGGACCCGGGATGTTCTGGAGGAAGTTCGCGGTGGCGATGAAGAGCACCTCCGAGAGATCGAACGGCACACCCAGATAGTGATCGGTGAACGAGTCGTTCTGCGCCGGGTCCAGCACCTCGAGNNGTGCCCGCCTGCTTCATGCCCTGGATGATCCGGCCCGGCATTGCCCCCACATACGTGCGCCGGTGTCCGCGGATGTCGGCCTCGTCGCGCGCCCCGCCCAGTGAGATCCGGACGTACTTTCGTCCCATCGCGCGCGCGATGGACTTCGCGATGGACGTCTTGCCGGTGCCGGGCGGCCCCACGAACAGCAGGATGGGCCCCTTGGAGAGGACCCGGTCATCGGCCTGACCCGGGGTATCGGGCTCGGACGTCGCCCGCTCTTCCTTCTCCTCGCGGTCCCGCAGCTGCCGCACAGCGAGGAATTCCAGGACGCGCTCCTTGACGTCGCGCAGCCCGTAGTGATCCTCCTCCAGCACCTGCTCCGCGCGCGTCAAGTCGAGCGAGTCGTCGGAGCGCGCGTTCCACGGAAGCTCCGCGATCCACTCGAGGAACGTGCGAATGACCTGAGCCTCCATCGAGTCCTTGGAGGTGCGCTCCAGCCGCCCCAGCTCCCGCTCGACCTCCTTCTGTGCGGCTTCAGGCAACTGCAGCTTCTGCAACTTCTCGCGCAGCGCTGCGACATCGCGATCGTCCTCGCTGTCGCCAAGCTCGCGGCGAATCGCCTTCAACTGCTCGCGCAGGTACATCTCGCGCTGGCGCTCGCCAAGCTCTTCCTGTACCTGCGACTTGATGTCCTCCTGCGCCGCGATCACGCCAATTTGCCGCTGGACGAGAACGAGGACCCGGCGTAGACGCTCCTCGACGCCCAGCATCTCCAGCAGCGCCTGCCGCTCCGGGGTCTTGGCGTCGAGGTAGCCCGCCACCATGTCGGCGAACCGGCCGACATCCGTGACCGNNGTCGAGAGGCGCTTGATCCTCCGCCTCGATTACCACCGCCTCGAGGTAGCCGTCGCGCTCGGTGAGATGAAGCGCGCTCGCCCGGTACTCCCCCTGCAACAGCAACTGCACGCCCGCGAGGCCGCGCTGCATCTGCCCGATGCGCGCGACCGTTCCCACCGAGTACAGGTTCTCGGGATTCACCTGCTCCAGGTTTTCCCGCTGGGCAACCGCGAATATCAGGCGCCGCTCCGTCTTCAGCGCCGCTTCGATCGCCCGCAATGTCCCCGCGCGACCGGCGCTGATCGGTGCCGTGACGCCCGGAAACAGAACCATCTCCCGAAGGGGTAGTACGGGTAGGGTCATCCGTTCAGTCATCAAGCCCTCTCGCCTGCGTTAGAAGGGTCCGCCATCGAATCTGCCAGCTAACTTGGCACCGATCGTGCCAGCAACGGGAGCGCGTTTCGTGCCATTCTGGCAGCGAGATGCTCTCCTCCAAGCGCCCCCAAGGACTCGCCGCGGTCGCTGGAATCCGCTGTGGCAGGGATGTCGCAGTGTTGCCCTGCCTGTGCGGCGGCGCTAATCTTTGCGCGGCCATGAACGTGCTCTTTCTGTGAACCAGGACGACGGCGACCGCGCGCTCGAGACGCGTCTCGCTGCTGCTCTCGCCGGCGCGTACACGATCGAGACTGAGATCGGTCGGGGCGGCATGGGCGTGGTCTACCGCGCGCGCGACGAGAAGCTCAAGCGCACGGTGGCGATCAAGGTGCTCCCCCCCGAATTGGCCTACCGCAGGGACATCCGGGCTCGCTTCATGCGCGAGGCCGAGACCGCCGCGCGCTTGTCTCACCCCAACATCGTCCCCATCCACAGCGTGGGTGAAGCGAACGATCTTGTCTATTTCGTGATGGGCTATGTCGACGGCGAATCACTTTCCGTGCGCATCAAGCGGAGGGGGCGCCTCTCGATGGAGGAGGTCCGCCGGATCATGCGCGAGACCTCCGATGCGCTCTCCGCAGCCCACCAGCAAGGCGTAATCCACCGCGACGTGAAGCCCGACAACATCCTGCTCGAGGGCACTCGCGGACGCGTGATGGTCACGGACTTCGGAATCGCGAAGGCGTTGACCGCAGAAGGCGGCACCCTCACCGAGACCGGCATCGCGATCGGCACGCCGGCGTTCATGAGCCCCGAGCAGGCGGCGGGTGAGCGTGTGATTGACGGTCGCTCGGACCTATACTCGCTCGGGGTCGTCGCCTACCAGATGCTGACCGGTGAATTGCCTTTCAATGCGCCGACCGTTCCGGGCCTGCTGATGAAGCAGATTGGCACGCCGGCCACGCCGGTGGACCGCCTGCGCCCGGACACGCCTCGTGAGCTCGCGCTCACGGTGATGCGCTGCCTGGAGAAAGACCCCGAAGACCGCTGGCCGACAGCCGACGCGCTGCGGCGCGCGCTCGAGACGGGCACCTACGCGGGGCCGCCGCCGCGAGCCAGTTCACGCCGCCCCGCTCCGGCGCCCGAGGCGCGCGACATTCCGGCGGCGCGCGGCGACGGCGACGCCGCGCGCTGGCTCGAGGAGCGCAGGGGCCGTCACGCGGGACGGACGGAGAGAATGCGGAGCAAGCTCGAGCGCCGGCTCGACAAGGTGGATCGCAAGCTCGAGCGGAAGGAGCAGGAGGAGCAGGAAGTCGCCAAGCGCGCGGCCGAGACCGGTGAACCGCTGATGGTCGTGCAGTTGCGGCACAAGATGGCCCGCTACGCGTCCATCAATGGGATGCTGCTGCTGGTGAACCTGACGTTCGCAGGGGGCATCGGCCACCCCTGGTTCCTGTTCCCCGCCGTCTGGATGGGGTGGGGTCTGGCCCGGGATTACGCGCAGCTGTGGACCGCCGGGTACTCCTGGCGCGATGTGATCCACCGGCCCCCCGCGCCCGACGCGCTCGAAGCCAAGATGAACCGCGGCGCGCTTCCGGGAGCCGGGACGCCTGAGGAATTCGGTTCGCACGCCGCAGGGATCGAGCAGGCGCGGCGCGACCGGTCGGCCATCCTCTCCATGCTGGAGCGGCTGCCCAAGTCCGAAAAGAAGATGCTCCCGGACATCGGGCCGACGGTTGATCAACTCATCGAGCGTGCCACGGATCTCGCGCGCACGTTGTCGGCCCTCGAGCGGGATATCGACACCGTCGCGGAAGACAAACTCGACGTGCGCATCGCCGCCCTCGATCAGGAGCCGCCTTCATCGGAGCGCGAGCGCAGGCTTAGCCTGCTCCAGCGCCAGCGCCAGACGGTGCACGACCTGATAGCGCGGCGCGGCACGTTGGACTCGCAACTCGAAGCATGCCTGTTGGCGATGCAGAACGTGCGGTTCGACCTGCTCCGCCTGCGATCGGCCGGCGTTGCCGAGGCGCTCGGCGACCTGACGCAAGCTACGCAGCAGGCCCGTGCCCTGTCGCGTGACGTGGATGCCGCGGTCGCAGCGGCGGCGGAGATTCGCAGGCTGACCGGTCACGAGACGGGGACGCACGAGGCCTGACGGCCTGAACCGGCGTCAGGAAGGGCGCTTCGACAGGCAGGGCTGGACGAGTGAGACGATTTCCGCGGCTGTCCAGCCGAACCGCTCCAGCTCCAGCGCCAGTTGCTCCGCCCGGGCGCAGGCGGGCCCCCCGGCGCGGCCACCCACCACAGCGCCACCCCAGTACCCCAGTTGCCACGACGGCCGAACCGCAATGGCCCGCTCGAACACCGGCCCAGCCAGAGCCGGGGGTGCCCGCTGTGCCAGGGCCGACACCGCACCATCGAGCGCTCCGGGGAAGGGCCTCTCGATCGTGGGACGCAGGCTCACGATGGCCCGCGTCGCCTCGGCGGCGGCAGCTTGGAAATCGCCCTTGTTCGCATCCAGCTGTGCCAGCACGGCGGAGGCAAACGCCGAGTCGCCGCCGTGTGCCCCCACGGCGTCGAGCAGTTCGCGCGCCCTGGCCGTATCCGAGGCAGCCAGGGCGGTCAGCCCGGCCGTCAGCAGCAGCTGCGGGTCGTCGCGCCTGACGGCCAGCGCCGCCTGGAGATGCTTCAACGCCGCCGGGAAGTCCCGCTGCCCGAAGAGCACCGTTCCCAGCAGCCCCTCGCGCTTCGGGTCATGCGGTGACGCCTGGAGTGCCAGATACGCGGAATGCAGGGCCTCGGAACTACCGTCGGGCAGCGCAGCGGCAAAGCCGGCGCGCCATGCCCCTGCCGGCAGCGTCCAATGGTCCATGGCGGGGAGCGAGTCTCCGACCGCCGTCTTGAGGGTGAGAAGCGAGTCGAACACCGACTCGGCCGTCGTCCCGGCGAGCAGCGAGCGAGCGGCTTCGAACTCCAGCGCGGGATGATCGTCGGTGTGGCGGAAGGGCGCCCCGCGCGCCAGCGCCGCCGTGCCGCTGTCACCGAGCAGGAAATGCCCCGGCAACTGCGTTGGATCCGTGATCCGCAGCCACATCCGCATGGCCTCACCCGTTCGGCTGGCCGGTTGCATCGCCGCGGCGACGCGCTCACCGCTCCACCGGATCGGCGCGCGCGCGGCGAGCACCACCAAGTCGCTCGAGTTGGCGAACCAGATCTCCACATGCGGGAAGACCGCGCGCAGGTTCGCGACCACCACTGCCACGAGGCCGGGCGTGACGCGGTACATCTGCAGCCACTGGCAGAAGATGCCGCCCGGCGCGAGCCGCCGCGCCACGACCCCGAAGTAATCGCGCGTGAACAGCGACGACACGCCCGCGATCCAGGGATTGGACGGCTCGGAGACGATCAGATCGTAGGAGGAGTCCGCCAGCATCAGCGCGCTGCGGGCATCATCCTCGATGACGTGCACCCGCGGGTCGGAGAGCACGTCGCGATTGACGTCGCGGAAACTCACGCTGGCCCGCAACACCGCCCGCTCGATCTCTGCGACGTCAATCCGCGCGACGCCCGGGACGTCGGCAATCGTGCGCGTGGTCGCACCGCTGCCGAAACCCACCACGAAGACGCGGCGCGGGCGCGGGTGCCCGAGCGCCGGGAGCAGCCCCAGCGACACCTGGGTGTCCATGTCCGCCACGCTCGACGCGTCCACCTTGCCATTCACCTTCAGCCACGCCTGGTTGCCGTCCCGCCAGACCGACACCGCGGCATTCCACCCTTCCTCAAAGCTCAACTGCTCCGAGCCGTAGCCCCGCAGGTAGCGCCCGAGGTCGCCCCGGCTCAGGCGCGTGCGCCCGTACACGGCCGGCGCGCGGTCGAGGAGGCGGCCCGACCAGCTCGGGGTCGCAAACGCGATGAACAGCGCCAGTAATCCCAGAATGGCCGGGAGACGCTCCGCCGCGACCGGAGCGCCGGCGCCTCCGCGCTCACGGTACGCCCACCACGCGAGCACCGCGGCCGCACCCACGTTGATCAGCACGCCCAGCACCAGCGTGCGCTCGCTGCCGATCAGGTGGACCAACAGGAACCCCGTCGCTACGGCTCCGGCGATGCTGCCCAGCGTGTTGGCCAGATAGGCGCGCCCGACTTCCCGGCCGGTGGCTCCCGCCCGCTCGGATGCGAGCTCCGCAAGGAGCGGGAAGCTGAACCCCATCCCCACCGCCGGCGGAATGACGACCAGCGCCACCGCGACCCCGTGCAAGGCGAGCAGCTCGCCGACGTTCAGGAACGGGATCTGCAGGGTCGCGACCACGTAAACCGGCAGCGCGCGGAAGAACGGAAACAGCAGCGCCGCGAACACGGCGATGACGCCCTGGGTCACTGCGGCCCTTGCCAGGAGGTCGCGGGGTGGCCGGCCCCGGCCCACCGCGATCAGGCTCCCCAGCCCGATGCCGAGCAGGAAGCACGCGAGGATGGTGGTGAACGCATACGTGGAACTGCCGATGACCAATATCAGCGCTCTCGTCCACGCGATTTCGTAGAGCAGCGACGCAAAGGCCGTGACCGCAATCAGCCAGAGCGCGAGGCGCCGGGTGGACGGTCCGGCGTCGGGCGTGAAGATCGGCTCGTCCTCCGGGGCCCGGGCGGCAGGCGCCGGCTCCGGCAGGCGCGCCAGGAGCAGAGCCGCGGCTCCGAGCGCGAGGTTGAGGGCGGCGGTGGCCAGCAGCGACGTGCGCAACCCCACGAACTCGATCAGCACATATCCCGCGAGCAGGCACCCGGCCACGCCGCCGACGGTGTTGAGCCCGTAGAACAGCGCCAGCTCGCCGCGCAGTTGATCGCTGCGGTCGCGCGCGAAGGCTCGCGTGAGCACCGGCAGCGTGCCACCCATCAGAAACGTCGGGATCAGGAGCACGACGAATGCGAAGGCGAACTTGATCGCCGTGCCGGCCCACAGCCCGGGGCCGAGGGCGCGTGCGACGCCGAGGTATACGGCCCCGATGCCCTGGGTAACCCAGGGCGACAGCAGGCCGAAGATCCCGATCGCCAGCTCGAGCAGACCGTACAGCACCGCCGGCCGGGCGTACCGGTCCACCCGCCGGCCCAGGACCCACGCCCCGAGGCCCAGGCCGCCCATATAGGCCGCGACGACCGTGGTGACGGAATGGATGGTCGAACCGAAGACCTGATAGAGCTGGCGGACCCAGATCAGCTCGTAAACGAGTCCGGCCGCGCCCGAGAGGACGAAGATGAGCCCGAACAGCGCGTGCCGCGCACGTCCGGCGCCGGACATCAGAAGGCCGCCAGCTCCCGGATCGCCGCGGCGACATCAGCGACCTGCGGCAGGATGTGGTCCTCGAGCTGCGGGGCGTACGCGACGAAGGTGTCGGTGGATGCCACGCGACGCACCGGCGCGTCCAGCCACACAAACAACTCGTCGGCGATGCGCGCGGCCAGCTCCGCGCCGTAGCCCCACGCGAGCGAGTCCTCATACGCAACGATGACCCGGCTGGTCCGCCGAACCGAACGGCCGATCGTCTCCCAGTCGACCGGCGACAGGGAACGCAGGTCAATTACCTCGGCGCTCACCCCGGAGGACTCCTCCACCTCCTTCGCGGCGACGAGCGAGCGCTGGACCAGCGCGCCGTAGGCCAGCACGGTGACATCGGAGCCAGGCTTGACGACCTTCGCCTTGCCGAAGGGCACCATGAAGTTGGGGCCCGGGTAACGTGACTTGTTGTAGGTCTGCCGGTAAAGGTGCTTGTGCTCCAGGAAAAGCACCGGGTCGTCGCACCGGATCGCGGTGCGCAGCAACCCGTTGGCGTCGAGGGCCGTGGAGGGACAGACAACGCGCAGTCCCGGTATGTGGGTGAACAGCGAGGCGCCCGTCTGCGAGTGGTACACGGAGCCTCCCTTGAGGTATCCCCCGTAGGTCACCCGCACCACCACCGGACTGCTGAACGCATTGTTCGACCGCCACCGCAGCACCGCCAACTCGTTCCTGATCTGCATGTAGGCCGGCCAGATGTAATCGAAAAACTGGATCTCGACGACGGGNNGTGACCTTGAAGACGCCACCCTTGCCCTTGACCTTGCCGACGGCGCTCGCGCGGGATGCGTCCGCCACATCCTCGCCGAAGATGAGGATCCGCGGATCCCGGGTCATCTCGTCCTTGAGGCACGAGTTCAGCAGGTCCACCATCGTCGTCGGATCGCCCGCGTATTGCGGGGCATCCTCGGTGTCGAACTGTTCCGAAGTGGGATCCACATCGGGCGAGTATACGTAGAGAGTCGCGGTCTCCGGGGCGGGCTGCGGCGAGCCGAGCGCGGCTTCCGCGGCCGCCTCGACCGTGGCCGCCACCTCCGCGCGGATCCGCTCGATCTCCTCGGCGGTGGCCGTGCCCTCTGCCACCAGTCGCTCGGAGAAGCGGGCAATCGGATCGCGCTCGGCTTCGGCTGCCCGTTCCTCGGATGACCGGTACATCACCTCGTCGTCCGAGAGCGAGTGCGAGTAGGGCCGGATCACTTGGGCGTGCACCAGCGCAGGCCCGCGCCGCGCCCGGCAGTACGCCACGGCGCGCGACAGCGTCTCATACGAGGCAATCGGATTGCAGCCGTCCACTTCCTCGACATAGAGGTCGGGGAAATTGGCGACCAGCTTGGAGATCGAGCGGCCGGGAGTCTGGACCTCGATCGGCACCGAGATCGCGTAGCCGTTGTCCTCGACCAGGTACAGAACGGGCAGCTTCAGGTTCGAGGCGGTGTTGAGCGACTCCCAGAACTCGCCTTCGCTCGACGTGCCGTCTCCCAGCGAGCAGTAGACGACCTCGTCGTGCCGCATGCGTTCCTTGCGATCCGCGATCGCCTCGATGCGATCGTAGCGGTACCACGCCTCCGCGCATCCCACGGCCTGAAGGCATTGCGTGCCGGTGGGACTCGACTGGCTGACGATGTTGAGCTTCTGGTGACCCCAGTGCGACGGCATCTGCCGCCCGCCCGAGTTGGGGTCGGCCGCGGCACCGACCGCCGAGAGCAACATCTCGGTTGGTGTCATGCCGAGGGCGAGGCAGAGTGCCCGGTCGCGGTAATAGGGATAGAACCAGTCGTGGCTCGGCTTGAGGACCATCCCCGCGGCCACCAGCACCGCCTCGTGCCCGGCGCCGGAGATCTGGAAGAAGATCTTGTTCTGCCGCTTGAGCTGGATTTCCTTGTCGTCGAGCCGCCTCGACAAGGCCATCAAGCGATAGATGCCCAGGAGGTCAGCCTTGGCGAGTTGTCGGGCGCCAATCTCGTTCTTGGTGCGGGTGGCCATGAGGCACGCAAAATAGCCGCCCCCCCATCCGGGCTCAACGCCGAGCCGGGGGCGGCTCAGTTGCGGCGGTACACCACGCGGCCACCGACCACCGTGGCGCGCACCCGGGCACGGCTGATCTGCTCGGGGGGGGTCCGGAACAGGTCACGGTCCAGCAGGACCAGATCGGCCTGCATTCCGCGGCGCAGGACTCCCGCCCTGTCCTCCGCGAAACCGGCATACGCCACGCCCGCCGTATAGGCACGGAGCGCCTGATCCAGCGTGATTCTCTGCTCCGGATACCACCCGCCGGGATTGCGATCGTCGAGGGTGCGGCGCGTCACCGCGGCGTACAGTCCCCCAACTGGATCGAGCGGCGCCACAGTCCAGTCGCTGCCGAAGGCCAGGTGCGCGCCGCTCGCCAGCAGGGAGCGGAACGCGTAGCTGCCCGCCAACCGGGCCGGATCGAGGCGCTTGGCTGCCCACCGCCCGTCGTCTATGACGTGATAGGGTTGCATGGAGGCGATAACGCCCAGCGCGCCGAACCGGGGGATGTCGCCCTGGCGCAGGTGCTGCACGTGTTCGTCCCTGAAGCGGCGGTCCCGCTGGCCGTTGGCCGCGATCGCGTCGGCGAAGAACTGCAGCAGCATTGCGTTGGCGCGGTCCCCGATGGCGTGCACCGCCACCTGCAGGCCGGCACTGTCGGCACCGAGAATCATCGTGCGCATCACGGCCGAGTCGGTGACCAGCAGGCCGCGGCTGCCCGGGACGTCAAGGTACGGGGCGTAGAAGGCCGCAGTCGTCGATCCGAGCGACCCGTCCATGAACCCCTTCACGCCGCCCCAGCTCAGCCAGTCGTCGCCGCGCCCAAGTGCGCGCACCGTGTCGGCCAGGATGCGCCACGTGGCAATCGGCAGGTACACGTGGATGCGCGTGATCAACGCGTGACGGGCACGGGCCCGCCGGAACGCGGCGAAGTCCGCCCAGGTGTATGACATCACGTGCACCGTGGTGACACCGTGGGCGGCCGCGTGACGCATCGCGCGAGCCAGTGCGCTGTCGGCCTCCTCGGACGCCGGCTCCGGCTGCAACCGGCTCACCAGGTCCATCGCGTTGTCCTTGAGCACTCCGGTGGGCTCACCGGCGCTGTCGCGAACGATGACTCCTCCCGGCGGATCCGGCGTCTGGCGCCCGATCCCGGCAAGCCGCAGCGCGACTGCGTTGGCCACACCCATGTGGCCGTCGAGCCGACTGACGAACACCGGGTTGTCGGGCGTCACGGAGTCGATCCACTGGTGCCGTGGAAGCGGGCTGCCGGGCCAGCGCTCGTGATCCCAGTCGCCTCCGGTGATCCAGCGACCCGGACGCTGATGGCGTACAAAGGACGCCAGGCGCCGGACGAACTCCTGCGGCGAGCCGGCATCGCGCAGATCCACCGACATCAACTGGATCCCGCCGTCGATGAAGTGGGTGTGCGCGTCACCGAAGCCGGGTACCACCAGCGCGCGCCCGTTATCGAGGACCTGCGTCCCGGGGCCAACCAGCGCCCGCACCGCCCGCCGATCACCGACGGCGACGATCGTGTCAGCGCGAACCGCGACGGCTCCCGCCCAGGGACGGGCCGAATCGCCGGTCCACACCCGTCCGTACACCACCAGGTCCGCGTGTCGCTGAGCGGTCGCGGGCGCCACAAGCGCCACGAGGCAGATCAGCACCAGAGCCAGCCGCTTCACAGAGATCCCCCAGAGAAACCCGGACTACAGTATCTCGCGCCAGCGGGTCGGCGCCACTAGCTTGTCCCTGACACCCTGCCTCGAAGGCGACGTTGAACGAGAGCGCCAAGAAGACGGTCCTGCTCCACTTCCCGTACGGCATGTACGCCGTGACGGTGATGAGCGAAGGCGAGGACCATGGCATAACAGCCAACTGGGTAATGCAGGCCGCGTTTACCCCGCCGATGCTCGTGGTCGCCCTGGAAAACGATTCCAAGAGCCTGCCGATGATCCGCGACGCGCGTGCATTCGCCGTCAACGTGCTCGCGGCGGGCCAGCGCGACCTTGCGGCCCAACTCGGCCGTTCGTCGCTCCACCACCCGTACAAGCTGCACATGGTACCCGCCCGTCCCGCACCGGTCACCGGGGCCCCCATTCTCACGGAGGGCCTGGGATGGCTCGAGTGCCGGTTGGTCGCCACCATGCCAGCGGGTGATCATACCCTGGTGCTCGGGGAGGTCGTCGAGGCCGGCATCGAGCGCGAAGGCCCGGCTCTCACGCTCGGCGAAACGGGGACGAAATACGCGGGCTGAGCGCTTGCCGGTCGCGGCGGCGCCCTTCGGCCCTGCCGGCAGCCATCGCCCAAGGAACAGAAGCTCCTGATCGGCCACCCGAAACCGTGAGGCCGGCATCATGACGCTCAAGGGAAAGACCGTGCTCTTCTTCGTGGGTCCCCAGTATGAGGACCTGGAACTCTGGTATCCGAAGATCCGGCTCGAGGAGGAGGGCGCTAAGACCGTAGTAGCGGGGCTAGGTGAGAAGACCTACCTGGGGAAAAAGGGCTACCCGATCACCGTGGACAGCGTCGTGGACGATCTGTACCCGGAGGTCTATGACGGTCTGGTAATCCCCGGGGGCTACGCCCCGGATCATATGCGGCGCTCCGAGAAGCTGCTCAGTATCACGCGCGTGATCGCGGAGGCCGGCAAGCCGGTCGCGTTCATCTGCCACGCCGCGTGGGTGCCGATCTCAGCCGGGCTGCTGAAAGGGCGCAAGGCAACCTGCGTACGCGCCATCAGGGACGACGTCGTCAACGCGGGGGCCACCTACCTCGACGAACCGGTCGTCGTGGACGGCAATCTCATTTCCTCGCGGACACCGGCGGACCTGCCGGCCTTCTGCCGCGCCATCATCAAGGCGCTCGCCGCCGCGCCTAAGGACTAAGCCGGCGCGTCGAACGGCCGGAGCACGACTCCGGTCGGGACCTTCGGCGCGAAGTAGGTGGACTTCGGGGGCATGATCTGGCCCGCGTCGGCGACCCGCCGCACCGCTTCGAGCCGGGTCGGGGGGAGCATGATCGCGCACGCGCAGCGCCCGTCCCGCGCCGCCTCGCGCGCCTCCGCCGCATCCGCCGTGTAGCGCAGCGCCGGCACGCCACTTAGCAGCGACGCGGCCACGACGCCGACGGCCAATCCATCGGCGACCGCCACTTCGAGCGCGCGAACGGCCGGGTGCACCGGCTGTCCGCCGACCTTCGGCAATTCGGCGCCGGGACGCACCAGGAGCGCAACTTCCCTGCCACCCTTGAACACCACCCACAGCGTTGGCTCCGTCCCGGCGGCCGCCTCGGTGAAGTACGGATCCGCCGCCGCCAGGAACGCCCCCGGCTCCACTGGCGCGCCCTCGAGCAGCCGGTGGGTGGGCAGTATCACCAGCCCCGGGTCCTGGAACGAAACCACGTGGCTCAGGGTACGCGCCGCGCCGGCGCGCCACACCTCCGGTGCCTCGTCCCGGAACATCACGGAGGTCTCGAAGCGGTGGTGTCCGTCCGCCACGTATACCGGCTCGGCGCCCGCGATCGCCGCGAGGCGCTGTGCCTCCTGCCCCCCGACCACCCAGATGGCCTGGTCCGAGCCAAGGGCGGTGCACCGCGCCCACGGTGGCCGCGAAGTCACTTGGCGCAGCGCCTTGGTCAACTCGCCCGCACTATCGGGCGCGAGGAGAAACACCGCACTGAGGTTGGCGCCCGTCGCATGCATCAGCCGGCGGCGGTCCTCCTTGGCCTTGGCGTGCGTCCGCTCGTGCGGCAGGACGCGCCCCTTCGAGAAGGGTTCGGCCGAGACGGCCAGGAATACGCCGGTACGCTCGCGGGTCGTGCCGTCGGGGAACCGGCCCGAGGTGCGCAGCACGTAGGCCGACGGCTCGGCGTCCCGGACGATGACGCCCTTACCGCGCCACTCGGCGAGCAACGCCGCTGCCGCCGCGTAGGCGTCGCCTCCGTCCGGCGCCACCGGCAAGTCCACGTTGACGACGTTGTACGGGTCGCGCGCCACCAACTCCGCGCGCTGCGGCGGAGAGATCACGTCGTAGGGGGGCGCGAGGCGCCGGGCGAGGGAGTCCGGGTCGGCGTAATGCTCGCCGCGAAACGCGGCGAACAGGCTCACATCGTCCATCTTGGCTCGCTTCCATGTTGAGACGCGATGAGCGCGTCGAGGATTCGCTTCACGTCGTGCAGGGACAGCCGGCCGACCTCCGCCTCAGCTGCAGCCGCCGCACTGCTGAAGGCGAGATAGTCGCTCTCGAGGTGTCCGTCCGGCGCGTTGCTCGACGACCAGCGGATGAAGAGCAGCGCCGCGCCGAAGCGGCCGTCCGGGCCGGGGTCGTCGTCCGAGAACACGCCCACCGAGTACGGATGGCCGTCGCTGCCGGTGAAGCCCGGCGGCCGCCCGTGCACGGCCACGTAGCCGCCGAGCGTGTCTTCGTTGATGCTCACGCCCGCAGCGACTCCTTGACGAGGTTGCCGAGGATGAACGCGACGTTTGCGGGCCGCTCGGCGAGGCGCCGCATCAGGTACGGATACCAGTAGGTGCCGAAGGGCACGTACACCCGGACGCGAAAGCCAGCGCGGCGCAGGTCCTCCTGCAGGTCACGCCGGATCCCGTACAGCATCTGGAACTCGAACCGGTCCGCGGCGATGCCCTTGGCCTCCACGAACCGCCGGACGTGGGCGATCAGCGCCGGATTGTGGGTCGCCACCGCGGGCTGGTGCCCGCGTTCCAGCAGCTTCTCGATCAGCTCCATGTAGCTCCGGTTCACATCCGCCTTGTCGGGAAACGCCACGGCCGCCGGTTCCTGGTACGCCCCCTTGCACAGGCGCACCCGGGCGCGGGCGCCGATCAGGCGGTCAATGTCCGCCGCGCTGCGGCGGAGGTACGACTGGATCACGATCCCAACCCGGTCGCCGTATACCGGCAGCAGGTCCTGCTCGAAAAAATCGAGCGTGCGCTGGGTGTGTGTGCTGCTCTCCATGTCGATCCGCACCGAGATGCCGAGCTCGCGGCCCCGGTCCAGGATGCGGCGCATGTTCTCCACGCACAGCCCGTGGTCCAGGTCGAAGCCCATCTGGGTGAGTTTCACCGACACGTTGCAGTCGAGTTTTTCGGCGGAGATCCGCTCCAGCGTCTGCACCACGGTGGCGGCCGACGACCGGGCTTCGTCGGCCTGCGTGACGCTCTCGCCCAGGAGGTCCAGGCTGGCCGCGATGCCGCGGCTATTCAGCTCGCGCACGGCGGTGACCGCCGAATCAATGGTCTCGCCCGCCACGAAGCGCGAGGCGAGCCGCCGCGCCAGCCGGTTGCCGCGAATGAACGCGAAGATGCGGGGTTGTTCGCTGAGATAGAGGAAGGTGGCACGCAGCATACGAGTGTTTACCAGTGTGAAGGGTAATAGCGGCCGCCGTGGTCGGCCTGCTCGACCAGGGAGGCCGCTGGAAGAAACCGATCGCCGTGAAGGGAGGCGAGACGCCCGAGCGTGCCCACAGCCGCGCGCGCGCCCAAGGCGTCCAAGGTCCGGAAGGGGCCGCCGCGAAACGCCGGGAACCCGATCCCGAACAGGGCGCCGATGTCGCCGTCGCGCGGCTGCCGCACCACCCCCTCTTCGAGGGCTCGCGCAGCTTCGTTGAGCATGGCGAATGCCAGGCGCTCGGCAACCACGTCCTCGTCCGCCGGCGGCGCCGTGGGTGCGAGCCCCAGCACCCGGTACGCCGTCGGGTCCACTCCGGCCCGCTTTCCGTCCCGATACAGGAAGAAGCCCCGGCCGTTCTTGCGCCCGAGGCGCTTGTCCGCCACCAGCGCTCCCAGGTCGAGCGCCTGGCGGAGGCGCTCACCGAACGCCTCCTGCATCACGCTCCCGGCCTTCGCCGCGACGTCCAGCCCCACTTCGTCGAGCAGGGTGATCGGGCCGACCGGAAAGCCCCAGGCCGCCATCGCGCGGTCCACCGTCTCGATCGGCACGCCCTCGACGAGCAGACGGACCGCCTCGTTGATGTACGGCGACAGAATGCGGTTGACGAAGAAGCCGGGGCGATCGCGCACCACGATGACGGTCTTGCCCATCCTCCGGCCGAACGCGACCGCCGTCACCGTGGTCTCAACCGCGGTGCGCTCTCCGACGATGACCTCGAGCAGGGGCATGCGCTGCACCGGAGAGAAGAAGTGCATGCCGATGACCGTCTCCGGCCGGATGGACGCCTCCGCGATCCGGCTGATCGGGATCGTCGAGGTGTTCGAGGCGAAGATGCATGTCGGCCGGACGACCGCCTCCACCTCGCGCACCACCTGCCGCTTGACTTCCAGGTCCTCGAAGACCGCCTCGATCACCAGGTCCGCCGCGTGAAATCCGGTGTAGTCGCTGCCTCCGGAAACGAGCGCAAGCTGCCGGGCGCCCTCGCGCCTGGTGATGCTGCGGCGCCGCACCCGCTCGTTGACGATGCCCGCCGCCGCTCTGAGGCCGGCGCCCACACGCGGCAGGTCCGCATCCTTGAGCCGCACCTCGACGCCAGCCTGCCCCGCGGCGATCGCCGCGATCCCCGAGCCCATGAACCCGGCGCCGAGGATCCCGAGCCGGTCCACGCGCCGCGGCGAGGGAGCCGGGGCCGGCACGCCGGGATCCTTCTTGAGCGCCGTCGTCGCGAAGAACACCTCGACCAGACGGCGAGACACGTCGGTCATCGCCATCTGCCCGAACCGCTCCGCTTCGTAGCGCAACCCCAACTCCACGCCCTTCGACAAACTGAAGCGAATCGTGTCGAGGGCGGCCAGCGGCGCCGGATAGTGGCCTCCGGTCTGCTTCAGCGTCATCGTCCGGGCGCGCTTCAGTACGATGGACTGGCCGAGCGCGCTGCGGTCGAAGAACCACCCGGCAACGCCCCCGGGCCGGCGGCGGCCCCCGCCCGGTCCGCTCGCCAGGCGCCGCGCCGCCGCGATCGCGACGGAGCGGAGAATCGGCGGCGGCACCAGCTCGTCAACCAGCCCCATCTTGAAGGCCTTGGCGGCGCGGATGTTCTTGCCCGTGAGGATCATCTCCAGTGCGCCGCGAAGCCCAACGACCCGCGGCAACCGGTTGCATCCGCCGGCGCCCGGAATGATGCCGAGTTGCACCTCCGGCGCCCCCAGCATGGTCTTCGGGTGATCGGTGACGACGCGGTACTGGCACGCGAGGATCAGCTCGAGGCCCCCACCGAGGCAGGCCCCATGCACGGCAGCCACGATCGGCTTGGGTGACGCGGCCACGTGATCGAGCATCGCCTGCCCGTCCCGGGAAAGGCGCGTGGCCTCCTCCGCAGACCGGAGCGCAACGAACTCCTCTATATCGGCGCCCGCGACGAAGACATCCCTCTTCCCCGAGATGATCACGATCGCGCGCACCGCGGCGTCGCGCTGCAACTCGGCGAAAACTTCCGTGAACTCGTCCTTCACCGCCCGGGAGAACTTGTTGACGCTCTCGCCGGGCAGATCGAGCGTGACGACGGCGATGCCGTCCTCGACGGCCGTCGTCAGCGCGCTCGTGCGAGCTTCGGTGCCCATGCCCGTCACCTCACCTCCGCTCGAGGACCATGGCAAACCCCATGCCGCCCTGGGCACAGACGGAGATAAGCCCGAACTGCACGTCCCGCCGCCGCATCTCGTTGGCCAGCGTGGTGGTGATACGGGCTCCGGTGGCGCCGAACGGGTGGCCGATGGCGATCGAGCCGCCCATCACATTCAACGAGTCCCAGTTCACCTCTCCGATTCGTGCGGTGCGGCCCAGGTGGTCGCGCGCCCAGATATCCGATTCGAACGCCTGAATATTCGAGAGCACCTGCGATGCGAAAGCCTCGTGCATTTCGACCAGGCCGAGGTCCTTCCACGCAATCGCGGCGCGCTCGAGCGCGAGCGGCACGGCAAACGCAGGCCCCATCAGCAGCTGATCGCCGGGATCCACGGCGGCAACCGCGTAGGCGCGGATGTACGCCAGGGGTGTGTATCCCAGGGCCTGGGCCGCCTCGCCGCTCATCAGCAGCACCGCCGACGCGCCATCGGTCAACGGCGAGGCGTTGGCGGCCGTCACCGATCCGTAGCGCCGGTCGAAGGCTGGCCGGAGCGCGGCCAACTGCTCGAGCGTGCTGTCCGCTCGGATGCCATTGTCGGATGTCATCACCGTCTCATAGGCCGGCGGCACGAAGACCGGCGCGATCTCCGCGGTCAACCGGCCGTCGGCCGTCCCCTTGGCGGCCAGTTGGTGCGAGCGCAGCGCGTACGCGTCCTGTGCTTCGCGCGAGATCCCGTTCTCCTTCGCCATCTTCTCGGCCGACTGCCCCATTGTCTCGCCGGTGGACGGCTCGGCGATCGCCGGCGTGACCGGAATGAGATCGCGGGGCCGCATCCTGGCGAGCGCGCCGAGGCGCTGTCCGAGCGACTTCGCCTTGCTTGCCTGGACGAGCAGCTCCGCGAAGCGCTTCGAATGGAGAATGGGGATGTCCGACAACGACTCCGTGCCGCCCGCCAGGATGACGTCCGCCTGGCCCAGCATGATCTGGTCGTGCGCCGCCGCAACCGCCTGGTTCGACGACGCGCAGGCGCGGTTCAACGAGTAAGCGGGGATGGTCTTGGGAAACTGGGGCAGCAGGCTGACCTCGCGGGCGACGTTCGGCGCGAGCACCGACGGGATCACCTGGCCGAAGATGACCTGATCGACCTCCGCGGGTGCTATCTCGGTTCGCACCAGCAGCTCGCGCGCCGCGAGCTTGGCCAACTCCACCGCGCTGACGTCCCTGAAGGCCGTGCCGGATTTCGCAAAGGGCGTGCGGCAGCCCGCGACGATAGCGACGCGACGACCGTTCTGCCCGGGCATGATTCGGCTCCATCTCCGCCGCGTGCGTTGGCGCGTCGGTTGCAGCAAAGCTAGCCCCTGCCCCGAGTGCGGGCCAGCACGGCCAACCCGTGCGCTCGCCGGGTTTCCGTGCGAGATTGGGCCATGGACTCGCTGTTCTCCGCCCAGACGCGGCGCGCGGATCTCGACTCGCTCGCCGCGGCGCCGGTGGATCTGCTGGTGATCGGCGGGGGAATCACCGGCGCGGGGATCGCGCGCGATGCGGCGCTGCGCGGCATCCGCACCGCACTGCTGGACGCGGGAGACTTCGGAGGCGGGACTTCCAGCCGCTCCACGCGCCTGGTGCACGGTGGATTGCGCTACCTCGAGCATGGCTGGCTGCGGCTGGTGTTCGAGGCCAGCCGCGAGCGCCGCGTCCTGCTCAGGATTGCGCCTCACCTGGTGCGGCCGATGCCGTTTCTCTTTCCGGTCCACGCCGGAGGGCGCGTCGGCCGGTGGAGGCTTGCCGCGGGCCTCTGGCTCTACGACCTGTTGTCGGCGTTCCGCAACGTGCACACCCATCGCACCCTGTCGCGGCGCGCGGTGCAGAAGGCGGAGCCGCAACTCCGGAGCCGGGACTTGGTCGGCGGGGCCGTGTACTACGACGCGTACTGCAACGACGCCCGGCTGGTGCTGGCCAACGCGCGCGCCGCTCACCGCAGTGGCGCGCTGGTGGCGAACTACGCGGCCGTCAGGTCGTTCGAGAAGGCCGATGGGCAAATCCGCGGCGCGCTGGTGGACGACGTTCTCGAGGGGCGCAGATTCACCATTCACGCTCGCGTCATCGTCAACGCGACGGGACCATGGACCGACGCCATCCGCCGGCTCGATGAGCCCGACGCGCAGCCGCTGCTGAGGCCCACCAAGGGTGTCCACGTCGCCGTGCCGCGCCAGCGGGTCGGCAACGCGGGCGCGCTCACCATCACCTCCCCCGTCGACGGCCGGGTCATGTTCATCCTGCCGTCGGACGAGATCACCATCATCGGCACGACGGACACGGACTACGCGGGCGACCCCGCGGCGGTCACGCCGACGGCGGACGACGTCACCTACCTGCTGCGCTCCGCGAACGCCGTCTTCCCCGACGCGCGGCTCGCGCCGCAGGACGTGATCGCTGCCTGGGCCGGGCTCCGGCCGCTCCTGAAGGACGGTGTCGAGGGAACCACCGCCGCGGTACCGCGAGAACACCGGATCTGCGAGAGTGCCGCCGGGCTGCTGACCATCGCCGGCGGCAAGTTGACCACCTATCGCGTCATGGCGGCGGAACTGGTGGACGTGGTCGCCACGAAGCTCCACCGGATTGACGGCCGACCCGTTCCGGAGCGCGCGCCCACCGATGTCGAGCCCCTTCCGGGAGGCGAGGTCGCGGATCTGGACCTGCTGGTCCGCGAGCTGGTCAAGGAACAGGTGCCGGCGCAGGTCGCCCGCCATCTCGTGAACACGTATGGATCGGAGGCGATGGCGGTCGCGAACCTGGCGGCCCGTGACAGCGCTCTCGCGGAGCCCCTGGGCCCCGGCGTCCCGATCCTCAAGGCGGAGGTGGTCCACCAAGCCCGGCGGGAAATGGCCGTTTCGGTCGGCGACGTGATGCTCCGGCGGACTCACCTGTTCCACCGGCACCCCAGTCAGGGCACCGAGGTCACGCCCGTCGTCGCCGGCCTCCTGGCCCGCGAGCTCGACTGGGACGCCGCCCGCGAGGCCGCATCCCTCGCCGGCTACCTCGCCGAAGTGCAGCGAATGCGACAGGCCCTCACGCCACCGCCGGCTTCCTGACCCGCGCCATGTCCCGCCCGACGGTCGGCACCGCGAGCAGCAGCAGCGCCCCGCCCATGAGTCCCACGGCCGGAAGCGTCATCAGCGCGATGCGGAGCCCGTAGCGGTCGGAAAGGAACCCCACTACCGGCAGCGCGATCGCATCGCCCGCGATGTGAATGAAGAAGACGTAGGCGCCCATGACCGTCGCGCCGATCCCGCGCGGGACCACGTCGAACAGCACGGCGGCGACCGGCCCGTTGTACCAGGTGAAGAAGAACACCACGACGAAGAACAGGACGGCGAACAGTCGCACGTCATTGACGAGGAGCAGCACTACGCACATCGGCGCGCCGGCCAGGAACCCCGCGGCGCTTGCGATGACGCGCCCCGAAGGCGTCCACTCCATCAGGCGGTCGCCCACGCGCCCGCCGATCCACGATCCGAGCACCCCACCCACCAGGCCCACCAGGCCGATCTGCCGCCCGGCCTCCACCAGCGAGAGGTCGAGGACCCGCTGCAGGTAACTGGCCGACCACGCGACCAGCGAGTTCATGGCCGCGGTGGTGAGGGCCCCCCCAATGAACAGCCAGATCAAGGTCGGCGTCCGGAGCACGATGGCGGCAGCGTCCAGCATCTCGTCCACCGCGTCCGCCGGAACGCCGTCCAGCAGCTCCTGGCGCCGCCGCATGGCGATCCGCACCCACTTGACGATGGTCCAGACGAGGCCCAAGCCCACGATCCCGCCGAACACCGCGGTATCCGCCGCGGCCGGCAGTCCGCGGACCAGCACCAGGAACCCGAACACCATGGCGCCGACCAGGATCGAGACGAGGAGCGGCAGTCCCGCCCGGAAGATCAACCGCGGGGTGATGGCGATGCGCCGCGCGGGCCGCCCGACGGACATGAGCCGCTTGGGCCGCGGATCGCGTAGCCGGCCGAGGAGCAACGCAAACAGCAACCCCGGGAGTCCGACCACGACCAGCGCCGTGCGCCATCCGAAGGCCGTGGCCAGATGGCCGCCCACCCACACCGCCAGCACGCCGCCCACGGCGAGCCCGCTCCAGAAGATGCCCATCGCCTGCGCGCGGCCGCGGTCGGGGAAATAATCGGCCAGCAGGGCCTGCGCCGATGGCAGGTACGACGATTCCGCGACCCCCACCACGCCGCGCGTGACGAACAGCTGCCAGTACGTTCCGGTCAGTCCGCCCAGCGCCGTGAAGCCGCTCCACAGCGCCATGCCGCCGGCGATGACGGCGCGGCGCGACCGCAGGTCGGACAACACCCCGGTGGCAAGCGCGCCAAGTGCGAAGGCGATGGCGAACGACGATCCCAGCCACCCGAGCTGCGTGTCGGTGACGTCCAGTTCGTCCTTGATCGGCTCGAACAGCGCCAGGATGATGTTGCGGTCGAGGTAGTTGAGCAGGTTGCCGAACGCGAGCAGCGCCAGCGCATACCAGAGGTACCGACTGCTGATCGGCGGCGTGCCCGACGCGGCGTTCACCGCGCCACGCCCCCGTGCTGCGGCGCCAGCCTAGAACAGTCCATCCACCGACGGGCCGGCCATCGGGTCCGACTGCAGCGCGAACAACTGCTCCCGTGCGCGCATCACCACATCCACCGCGACCGCCGGATCGTCCGTCAGTTGGAAGATGTCGAGGTCGCCCGGATCGATCTTCCGCTCCGCCGCAGCCGTCGTGCGGAGCCAATCGATGAGCCCCCGCCAGTATGCTGTGCCGAAGAGCACCACAGGAAAGTGCTTGATCTTCCCCGTCTGGATGAGCGTCAGCGCCTCGAACATTTCGTCGAACGTGCCGTAGCCGCCGGGAAAGACCACGAAGCCGATGGAGTACTTCACGAACATCATCTTGCGCACGAAGAAGTAGCGGAAGTGCATCGGAGTTTCGACGTACTCATTCGTGCCCTGTTCGAACGGCAGCTCGATGTTGAGCCCGATCGACGGGCCGCCTCCCTCCCGCGCGCCGCGGTTGGCCGCCTCCATGATGCCGGGCCCGCCGCCGGTGATGATGGAGAAGCCCGCCTCGGCGAAGCGGCGTGCAGTCTCCGTGGCGGCCCGGTAGTTCGCATCGTCCGGCTTGGTCCTCGCGGACCCGAAGAACGTCACGCCCGAGTGCACGCCGGCGAGGGTGTCGAAGCCCTCCACGAACTCGCCCATGATCCGCAATACACGCCACGGATCGGACGAAATGAAGTCGCGCCGGCGTTCGCCGGGATGCGGGACGCTGAGGAGACGCTCGTCCTCCGTCGGCCCGAGGCGTCTCGGTCCGCTCCGACGTTCGCCGTCTGATGACATCGGGAGCCCTCTTGCCAGGGTGTGAGCGTGCGAATATACAGGTTCCCCGGAGGGGGCACAAAGAAAAATGCACTCGTGGCGTGCGTTGTCGTTCGCGCTGGTCGGGCGGGCCGTCGTGAATCCGCGGGTGGCGAGGGACCTCGCCAGCCTGGCTTGGTCCATGCGGCGGCGCCGCTGGTACCGCGAGCCGCCGTTCCTGCCGTTCCCACCTCCCGAGTACGTGCGCTGGCGCATGTACACCGCGTATGGCGACGAGAATGCAGTGCCGCCGGTCGAAGACGTGCTGCGGATCGCGCGATGGCGCCGGGACTTGCTGAGACCGTGACCCCCGAAGCGCTCGCCAACGCGGCCAAGACCGCCGCTGCCGACCTTGGATTCGAGGCGTGCGGAATCACCGATCTTGCCCCCTCAGCCGCGGCCGCGGCGCTCGACCGCTGGCTCTTCGCAGGCCACCAGGGCGAGATGCGCTACATGGAGCGCCAGGCGCCGGTGCGCCGGGAGCCGTCCCGGGCGTGGCCCGACGCGCGCTCCGCCGTGGTGGTGCTCCACAACTACTACCAGCGGGATGCTGAACCGGCGCCGGGCCGCGGCCGGGTCGCCCGCTATGCTCTGGGCGACGACTACCACGACGTCATGAGACGGAAGCTCGAACAGATCGGCGCCGGCCTCGTCGGCACGGCCGGCGCGGGGAGATTCCGGGCCTACGCGGACGCGGGTCCTCTGCCGGAGCGGGAGCTGGCATGGCGGGCGGGACTCGGGTGGGTCGCCAAGAACACCATGTTGATCAGCCCGTTGCTCGGCTCGTACACCTTCATCGGCGTTCTGTTGACCGACTTGGTCCTGGCGCACGACGCGCCGTTCGAGGCGGACCGCTGCGGCACCTGCCGCCGCTGCCTCGACGCCTGCCCGACAGAGGCGTTCCCGGCGCCGAGGGTGCTCGACGCCACGCGCTGCATTTCGTACCTCACCATCGAAGCCCGCGGCCCCGTGCCGGAGCCGATCAAGCCCACGATGGGCGACTGGCTCTTCGGATGCGACGTCTGTCAGGAAGTCTGCCCTTGGAACGTCCGCTTCGCGGTCGAGACGGCGGAGCCGCGCTACCGCGCTCGGCCCAAGACCGAATGGCCGACCCTGCAGGAACTCGCGGCGATGACGGAGCGGGAGTTCGACGTCGTGCTGGGCGCCACCGCGTTGGTGCGTCCGGGGCGGGCGGGAGTGGCGCGGAACGCGGCGGTGGTGATCGAGAACACACGCGCGCGAGGCGCAGCCGAATGCCCGGCAGCGTGAAGGTGCTCGCCGCGCAGCAGCGCGTGGCCGCGATCAAGGAGAGTCTCTCGACGGGACTGGAGAAAGTGGATCCGTATCACCGGCTCCACGGCCGCCCCGTGCGCTACCAGCTCACGGCGGGTCAGACACTGGAGGTCACCTTCCGCGACGTGCCGAGCATTGGCGAGGCCGAGGTCAACGCGGTGAAGCGACTGCTCGGTGGAAAGTCCTTCTGCTCGGTGAGCCCGCAGTCCCGCGAATGGCTGGTTGTGCGGTTCGTCGTGCCGCTGGAGTAGCTAGATCTCCGTCGTCCAGCGGCGGCCGGCAACGACGGCCAGCGCCAGCGCCAAGCCTATCCACACAAGACCTACTAGCGAGTCCCGCGCGCTCCCCCACGGGGTGCCGGGCGCGGGCGCCGTGTACCAGTGCTGGAACGCCGACATCGCCAGCCTGCCCGCCGGTTCTCCGTAGGCGCTTGCGAGAGCGTCCGCCGCCGGCCGCGGCGAGTGCCAGAAGACTGCGAACTGCTCCGGCGTGCCCGTGGCGAGGAGGTGGGCCACTAGCTGGGTGCGCGGGAGCCAGACGTCGCGGTAGAAGGGGAACGGCGAGTCGAGTTGTGGACCGAGACCTGATGCGCGAAGGCAGAGCGCCGCGGCGCCGCGAAGACAGCCGACCGCCACCCATCGCACCGCGCCGAACCACGGGGAACCGTTCCAGTAGTCAATGTCACGCGGGACCTCGTACCGCCGGACGCTTCTGCGCGCTTCCCGTAACTGCACCGTCAGAGGATCCCGCCAGTAGTTATTGAACTCCGGCGCGGCCCATCGTGACACTCCAGCCCCCGGCGCGCCGAAGCGGGCGTAGAGGGCGCAGGCGCCGAGGAGGCGGCTAACCGGCTTCCCGGCCAAGTCGTGTCCGATGGTGAGTCGGCGCCAGTTGTTGGGGAGCAGGTTGACCGTGACGACGCAGGCGCCCGCAGCCACCGCCTGATCCAGTAGCTCCTGAATGCCCCGCTCGTACCTCGCCTCCGGATTCCCCGGCCGCGCACGCACCGGGTCCGAGAGAAGGGCGACGACGAGCCGCATGCCTGGGGTCGGCCCCCTTGGGTAGAGCGCGAGCTCGCGCGTCACCGCGTTCAGCCAGAATCGGGCCGAATCGGCGGTGAGTGGGGTCTCGTACGCCAGCGTGACCAGGCCGTCTCCCGATATGAGCGCGCGCGGGCCGCGCGCCACCGCCACGATTGAGTCGGCGAGAATCGCGTGACGCAGGCGCGCTTGCTGGGTCTGCCTGGCGTACTGAACGTCGTTTGCGTACGGGCTGTGCCCGTTGCCGGTCTGGTACACGAAATCGTAGTACCCCCACACCACTCCGAGCAGCGGGTGGGCTCGGGCCGGGACCTGCGGCGGCAAGACCACGACCGCCACCAGCAGCGCCGCGAGCACGGGCCCGAGGACCCACCGCCACCGCTTCAGCGCCATCGTCCGCTCCTCGCCGCCGCCAGCAGCAGCAATCCGCCGAAGACCACGACCGGGAGCGCGTCGCGCAGGTCCGCCGTCACGCGCGGCTGCCCGCCGCCGGTGAGCAGCCAGATGCGCCATTCCTTGACCAGCGAGTCCTCGGGGAGGCCTGAGGCCCGCGCCAGACGATCGCCGACCGACCCTGTCACGTCTGCGAATGCGCGCGCGAGCGCCGCCGGGCGGTTCCGCGCCCTGACGAAGCCCACGACGCTGCTGCGCGGCGCGAAACCGGCCGGTGTCGCGGGGAGGAACCCGAGCGATGCCAGTCGCACACAGGCGTCGTCGGATCCTGCCGAACACTCGTGCGCGAGGCCCCTCGCGTTGCTCGACGCGAAATAGCGACCGGCGATCAGACGCCGCAGCCCCTCGGCACCGTATCGCACCAGATAGGGACTTGCGTCGCCATCGAGCCCCAGCCAGAGCCGGCACCCGGTCGCGTCGCCCGCGAGGCAATCGGCGCCGGCGCGTGTGTCCCCTCTCATTAAGTCCCGCACCGCCGCCGGACCGTCCCGCCGCAACGTCCATCCAAAGGCGAGGTCTGGCGGCAGCCAGTTGCGCCAAGCCGAATCGAGCGTTTCGACGTAATTCCTTGCCAGCACCGCTGCGACCACCCAACCGTCGGCCAGCGTGTCGGGCCGCGGTGCCACGTCCGCCATGACTCTGTTGCGGGCGCCCAACCCCTCCACCCGCAGCACTGAATCCACGCCGGTCGCGGCGAACGCCACCACCACCACGCGCGATGAAACGAACTCCGAGGGAATCGTGCCGCCGAGGTACCCTGCCGCACCCGACGCGACCCGCAGCCCAGTCTCAGCCCCCACCGAGCCCGGCAGGAGCACGGTCAGGGGCCCGGCATCGAACCGCCGGGCACGCCGCTCCCGATAGGTGCGCTGGTGGCTGGCCGAATCGCGCACGCCGAGTTGCGTCCACAGGGACTCGGCCCGCGCCAGCAGCGCGCGGGAGCGAACCGTGCCCGCACCGGGCGCCTGGGCCTGAGCCACCTGGACCGCGGCGCTCAGCGCTACGAGGAGCGCTGCCCCAGCTCTACACATCGAACAACGCCCAGCGGCCGATCAAAATGCTGAGCGGCCCAGGCCAGTTGGTAAGCCACATGAATACGGTTGGCGTGACGGAACCGCTCACGCCGACCACGGAGAGCACCAGGTCCGCGAGCAAGATCCCGCAGATGATGCCCAGGATCGCCAGCGCCGCCCGCTTCGTGCTGATCGAGATCGCGAAGAAGATCGAGTAGCAGATCAGCGAGGCGAGGAGGAACCGCGCGGTCAGCTGGAGCGGATAGGCGTGAATGCCGCTCGGCAGGGTGACCGAGAACACGGCGATGAGCGCGCCGATGCCGAGCGCCACGACCGGGACCAGGAGCAGCGCGGCGCCGGCGGTGAAGTGGAGCCACACGTAGCGTTCCCGCGACACGGGCAGCGAGAGCGCATACACGTGCTTGCCGGCATGGTCGTGCGCCCAGACTCCGATCCCGAGCAGCAGGCCCAGGAGGAGCGCGAGGCCTGGAATGAGCACGCCGATCTGCTGCGCGGCAAAGAGCCACTCGGCCACCCGCCCCGTCGGGGCGCCCTCGAGGCTGCCGCCGTAGGTGACCGTGAGCAGTGGCACCGCGAAGGCAAGCACTGCCAGGAGAACCACCGGCAGCCGCAACGCCAGCCACTGTGCGTGAAGAACCTGCCTGTACATCGCGCGCCCCCTGCCTCAGGAGGCCGGGGTCCGCGACGAGCGCAGCAGCTCGACGAACCCCTCCTCGAGATCGAGGTCCACAATCTCCTTCACGCCGGCCCCGGCCGCCCCGAACCACTCCGCCATCTGCGGTTCCCAGCCCCGCACNNTTCCCGTCGTCCAGCACCCCGACCCAATCGCAGATCCGCTCGAGCTCGTGAACCAGATGGCTCGAGATGAAGACCGTCGCCTCGCCCTGGGAGCAGAAATCGAGCAGCGCCGACAGGACGTCGCGCCGCACGACTGGATCCAGCCCGTCGGTCGGCTCGTCCAGGACCAGCAACCGCGGCTTCTGGGCGAGGACGAGGAGCACGTGCAGCTTGCCCATCTCACCCTTGGAGAGCGCGGACAGTTTGCGGTCGGTGGGGATGTTGAACGACCGGCGGAGTTCGGCGGCGTACGACGGGTCGAAGGTCGGGTAGAACGCCGCGTGATAGCGAATCGCCTCCGCGACCGACAGGTACGGATACAGGTGCGGCCGCTCCGGCACGTATCCCGTCTGCGCGAGAATGGCCGGCATTGCGCCTGGCACGCCGCGGCCGAGCACCTCGATCGTCCCGCCGCGCGACCGCAGCATGCCGAGCAGCAACCGGATGGTCGTCGTCTTCCCAGAACCGTTGGGGCCGAGGAAACCGTAGATGGAGCCCTCGCGCACGTTGAGGCTGAGGCTCCGGATCTCGAAGTCCTTGCCGGCCCGATACGCAAGGTCGCGTGTTTCGATCGCGTTGGTCATTGGGACCGTGCCTTCATTTCAACCTTGAGCGCTTGCTCGATATCCTCCCGCATCACGCCGAGCGCGGAGGCATCTTTCAGCATGCGCCGCACCAACCGACGCGCCTCGCGCTGGCGCTCGGCTTCGCGCTTCGGCTCTGCCAGTTGCCGCACGAACGTGCCCGCGCCCTGGCGACTCTCCACCACGCCGACCTCCTCGAGCTGGCGATAGGCCTGGACGACCGTCGCCGGGTTCACCCGCAGTTGCGACGCGAGCTGACGGACCGAGGGCAGCGCGGCGCCCATCGCCAACTCGCCGGTCGCGACCGCGATCCGGAGCCGATCGGCGATCTGTGCGTAAAGCGGTACGGGACTGCGAGGATCTATCTGTCTGAACACGGATACCACCATCTGTGTCACTGTACCGATACAGTGGTACTCTGGGCAGGTTTTGTCAAGAGGGGTGCAGTACCAGCAAACTGATCTCCGGGGGACAGCCCCAGCGGATCGGCGCCGTGATGGCCCCGATTCCACGCGAGACGTAGAGTTGGCGAGTCCCCTCCCGGATCGCTCCTGCGAGATAGCGGAACCCGAACTGGGAGGGCACGTACGGCGGCCCCACCCACGGCAGGTGCGCCTGGCCTCCATGGGTATGGCCCGAGAGCATCAGATCGAGGCGCTGTCCCGCTGGCCAGACCGCGAACACGTCCGGATCGTGAGAGAGCACAATGCGCGGCACGGTCCCGGGCACGCCACGCAGCGCGGCCTCAAAGTCAATGACGTCGAACCTCATGTCGCCCACGCCCGCGACCGCCAGAGTGCCCGCGCCGCGCCGGAGGAGCACGGAGGTGTTCCGGAGCTCCACGAGGCCCGCCTCGCCCAGGGCGCGGCGCACCAGCTCGGCGCCGACGTAATGGTCGTGGTTCCCGAGGACGTAGAACACGCCATCCGGCGCCGCCAGCGGTCGGAACAGGTCTGTCAGGCCGGAGGCGTACCGGGGGCTGTGCGAGAGATAGTCACCGCCCAGCAGGATCAGATCCGGGCCCAGATCCAGTGCCACGGTCACCGCCTGGGCGATCCACCACCGCGGCACAACGGCTGAGTAGTGTGGATCCGTCAGGAAAGCGATGCGATAGCCGTCGAACGACGGCGCCAGGTCGCGCAGCCCAATGTCGCGTCGCTCGACAACCAGCCGCTTCAGCTGCCAGAAACCGAACGGCGCCGAAAGCCACTCCACCCAGTGACTCACCACGTTCTCTAGCCGCCGCCTGCGACCGGGAACGAGCGGTGTACTGCGGAGAAGTTGTCGAGGCGAACGAAACAACGGGCCGATCACGACGCGGCGGACACCCTCTGCGTCCCCCGTCGAAGCCCGATGCTAGAGTCCCGTGGGATGATCAATGAACGACCATGGAAGCTGGAACCGCTCGGCGATGTGTTCCGCCAGCGCCTTGACCCCAAGCGTCTCGGTGGCGTAGTGCCCGGCGTAGAAAGCGTTGACGCCCAGTTCTTCCGCATCGAAGTACGTCCAGTGCTGGCCTTCGCCGGTGATGAACGAGTCGAGCTCTGCGCCCTTGGCCTGTGAGATCATCGAGCCCGCGCTTCCGGTGATGATGCCGACACGCCGGGCCCGCTCGGGACCACCCGCGATGAGCCGCACCGAGCAACCCAGGATCTCCCCGAGTCGCGCCGCCAGCGCCTCCCTCGGCAGATCCAGCTCGCCCCAGGTACCGATCGGGGCGCCGCGATACTCGCCGAACCAGCCGCGCACCTCCATGCCGAGCTTGCGAGCGAGCACCACGTTGTTGCCGACCTCGGGATGGCGGTCGAGCGGGATGTGCGCCGAATAGAGCGCGATGCCGTGCCGGACGAGCGACGCGACACGACGGTAGTTCCGCCCGACCAGCGGCTCCAGGCCTCCCCAGAACAGGCCATGGTGCACGAGCAGTAGGTCGGCGCCGCGCTCGGCCGCCTGGTCAATAACCGCCTGGCAGGCGTCCACGGCGACCGCAACGTTCTGCACCTCTCCCGCGTTCTCGACCTGGAGCCCGTTCAGGGCGTTCGGGTCGTCGGCGACTTCAGTCGTCCGTAGGTAGCCGTCCAAGTACCGAATCAGATCGTCGAGGCGCACCGTTCTAGCCGCAGGTAGATTGTTTGACTACTATATACACACTGTCGCGCTACGGTCGCGATACTGGCTTAATATTCTGATGCAATGTGTCTCACTGGTCGAGGCCAGAGTTCGTTGCTCGTGGCGGTACTGCGATCCGCGCTACTGGAACCGAAGATGGCCTTGCCGATGTGCCGACGGGCTGAGTTCGGACGACCGGCGTCGAGTCGGCCGCCTTCTCTTCCCGGTTCCATGCGCCGTCGCCCATGCGGATCTGACCATTCAAGGTCCCACCCTCGGCAACTGCTATTCTGCGGGTCGTCACGTCGCCCTCGACGGAGGCGCCCGCCTGGACCTCCACACGTTCCTTCGCCCGGATAGCGCCATGCACCATTCCGCCAACCACGGCCTCGGTGGTCTCGATGTCGCCATGGACCACTCCCCCTTTGGCGACCAGGACCTGTGAGTTGGCTTTGACGTGCCCATCAACCGTCCCCTCGACCTTCACGACCCCGTCGGTCTCCAGGTCACCACGGACCGTCATGCCAGCGCCGACAATGGACAGACTCGTCGCCGCCGGCGATCCCTTGCCCTGCACCACCGACTTGTCGCGGGCGGGCTTGGCGCTGCCGCTGAAAATGCCCATGGCTACGGTCCCTCTCGCACGAGCTTCGTCGGATCAATGGAGCGGCCACGGAGTCGCACCTCGAAGTGCAGATGCGGAGCGGTCGATCGGCCCGTGTTGCCGGAAAGCGCGATCACCTGCCCTGCCGCAATCGTGTCGCCTCGAGAAACCAGGATGCGAGACAGGTGACCGTACATTGTCTCGTACCCCGAGGGGTGTTGGAGTAGCACGAACAGGCCGTAAGACGAGTCCGTGCCCGCACGCTCCACCACTCCGCCGCCCGACGCCCTGACGTCCGAGCCCTCGGGAACTGCCAGATCGATCCCGGGGTGCACCTCTTCGCTCGGTGTGCCGGCGACCATGCCGCGGGTGCGGTACGAAGGCACCGAGAGCGGCCAGCCTTGCGGAATCGAAGGGCCCCCTCGTTCCGGGACCGAGGAGTCAGCAGCGGCGGGGGCGCGTGCCAGCATCGGGGGCGCGATGTACAGCCGCTCTTCGCCCGCCGCGTATTGTCCGTCGGTATCACCGGCCGGCGCCGGCATCTGGGCGCCGAGCATCCCGCGCAGATGCGCGTACCGCGCTTCGGCATCCGAGAGCGCGAGCGCGAGTTGGCCCACCCTGGCGTTCTCGCTGGTCAACTGTTCCACTCGGTGCTGCAGCAGCGGAGCACGCATCGCGGCCGCCAGAATCGGTCTGTAGGCGATGACGAGTGCGGCAAGAATGACGAGTGCCGCCACCGTTGTAATCAACGCCGCTCGCGCCAGCCATGACGGCACCTGGAACTGTCGGGACTCCAGCGCTCCGTTGCGGTGGACGATGACGGTGTAGCCAGAGGCTGGCACTAACCGTCCCACCGCCGCCCGAGGATGAGCTCGAGCAACCGGCCGAGATCCTCCGCGGAATAGAACCGCACCTGCAGGTGCCCGTTCCCCTTTCCGGTCATCACGACGGTCGCGTCTGTCCCGAGCTTCTTGCGCAGCGCCGCCTCAATGCGGGCGACTTCGGGCGGTACCCCACGGCGTGCTGCGCGACCGCCCTTCTTCCCACGTGATGGCGTGCCCCTGGCATGGCGCTCGACCTCGCGAACCGACCACCCGTGCGCTACGCACTCCCGGGCGAGGCGCTCGATCTGCCGCCCGTCTCCCAGACTGAGCAGCGCGCGCGCATGCCCGGCGGACAGCGCGTCGGTGCTCACGAGCTGCTGCACGCTCTTGGGCAGTTTGAGGAGGCGGACTGCGTTGGCGACGGTGGAACGGTCCCGGCCGACGGCCTCGGCGATCGCGGCGTGCGAGAGTTGGAACTCCTGCGCTAGCCGCTCGTAGCCCTCAGCCTCGTCGATGGACGAGAGGGACGCCCGCTGGAGGTTCTCGACCAAGGCGAGCGTGAGCAATGTCCGGTCGTCCACGTCGCGAACCACTGCGGGGATTCTCTTCCACCCCAGCTCGCGCACCGCGCGCCAGCGCCGTTCGCCGGCCACCAGCTCGTAGCCCGATCCGACCTGACGCACGACGACCGGCTGTAGCAAGCCACTGGCGGCAATCGAGTTGCGAAGCTCGGCCAGCGCCGCGGGATCCATCGCCCGCCGGGGCTGGAAACGGTTCGGCTCCATCGCCTCGACCGGCAACTCCCGCAAGGCGCCCTCGCGCTCCGCCTCCTCCACCGAGCCGACCCCGAGCAGAGCCTCGAGACCCCGGCCCAGCCGGCGGCGGTTGCCCGTCGCTCCGCTCACGACGTGGCCTCAGCGGGATGGCGGGCGCTCTCGCGATCGTCCGCCGCCATTTTCGAGGCGGTGCGGCGAATCAACTCTTCGGCCACACTGAGATAGCACTGCGCTCCGACCGACCCGATGTCGTACAGCAGGATCGGCTTCCCGAAGCTCGGCGCCTCGGCAAGTCTGACGTTGCGCGGGATCGCCGTCTTGAACATCCGGCCGCCGAAGTACTCCTGCGCCTCTTCGGCGACTTGGCGCGAGAGGTTGAGCCGCGCGTCGTACATGGTCAGCAGCACGCCGTCGATCGCAAGTCGTGGATTGAAGTTACGCTGCACGAGCCGGACGGTGTTGAGCAGTTGGGAGAGCCCCTCGAGAGCGTAATACTCGCACTGAATCGGTATGATGACCGAATCGGCCGCGGTGAGCATGTTGAGCGTCAGCAGCCCCAGCGACGGGGGACAGTCTATCAGGATGTAGTCGTACGACCGTCGTATTCCCTCAAGCGCACCGCGCATGATGGACTCGCGGTGGGCGCGAGAAACCAGCTCCACCTCGGCCCCCACCAGATCCCGCGATGCCGGCGCCACATCGAGGAAAGGGAAGTGGACCGCGCGGCGCACGACATCCACCAACGGCCGGTTGTCGAGCAGGACCTCGTAGATGGTGAGTTGCAGCCCCTCACGCTCCAATCCCACGCCGCTCGTGGCGTTTGCCTGGGGATCTGCATCCACCAGCAGCGTGCGCTTCTCGGCGGCCGCGAGGGAGGCGGCCAGGTTGACGGCGGATGTCGTCTTGCCGACGCCACCCTTCTGGTTCGCGATTGCGATGACCCTGGCCATTGGGCGGGGGAATCTATCTGTTGCACGTGCAACGGGCTAGCGCACTTGCCGGGCAGGGGAGGGAGTGTTGCACGTGCAACGGGGGCCCCGAACCAGGACCCCCGCCATTCCCGTCAGGCCGCTAAGCGGCGACGGCTCAGCTCTGCCGCGCCCACCGCCACAACTCCTTCATGTTGGGGCGCTTACCATACATCAGGATGCCGATGCGATAGACCCTGGCCGATAGCCAGACGATCAACAGACTGGAGACGGCGCTGATGGCCAGCGACAGCGCGAGCTGGGACGTCGGCACGTCGGACGTCGCCACGCGCACCGGCATGATGATCGGGGACGAGAAGGGGATCATCGAAGTGACGACCGCCATCTGGCCACCGGGGTCGTTGAGCGCCGCAAACGACACGATCAGCGAGAACACCAGCAGCATCATGACGGGCTGCTGGGCCTGTTGGGCCTCGGAGTCGGCCGTGACTGAGGCGCCGACGACCGCGAACAAGGCGGAGTAGAGCAGGAAGCCAAGCACGAAGTAGACGGCGACGACCGCAAGCAGGGTTCCGCTGATGACCGGCAGCGCGAACGCGTTGACCTGATCGGCCGACACGTGGAAGGCCCCCAGGATCTGGGTGCGGAAGTGCACCATCAGGTACCCGGTCGCCGCCCAGATGCCGAACTGAAAGAGCCCGACGCCGCCCACGCCGATAACCTTGCCCAACATGAGCTGGAAGGGACGCAGGCTCGACACGAGCACTTCGATGATCCGCGTCTGTTTCTCCTCGAGCACGCTGCGCATCACGTTGATGCCGTAGATCAGGATGATCATGTAGAGCACCAGCCCGACCGCATAGCCGAGGAAGAAGGTCACCATGCCGGACTCACCTGTGGCCCCGTGCTTGGTGATCCGCACCGTGCGCAGATCGATCCCGTGCTGCGCCTCCTGTACCACCGCCGGATCCACACCGTGCCGCGTCAGCCGCTCGGTGACAACGCTCTGGCGCAGCAGGCCTTCCATCAGGCCCATGTCACGCAGCGATGAGACGTTACGGCCCCGGTACTCCGCCATCCCCGACTCCACCGTTGCGGACGAGATCGTCAGGAAGCCGTCGATCGCCTCGGAGCGGATGGCGTCGGTGAGCGAATCACGCAGCACGTCGTTCCGATCGGAACGCGCCTGGAACAGAGTGACCGTGTAGCGGCCGGACCCTTCCAGCTGTGTCTTCAGCCGTTCCGCGAAGCCGCCCGCGCCCTCGTCCAGGACCACGATGTGGTTGACCCTCCCTGACCTTGTGGCGAGCAGGCTCGGCAGCACCGTCACGCCGATCATGAACACCGGGCCGAGGATCGTGGACACCAGGAACCACTTTGAGCGAACCCGCTCGAGGAACTCGCGCCGGATGACCGCCCAGATCTTACGCATGGGCCACCTCCGGCAACGCGGCGCTCGCCGCGTCGGGGCCGGCCTTGTCGAGGAAGATGCGGTTCAGCGACGGCTCGATCCGCTCGAAGCGCCGGATCCGGACGCCGGTCCGCATCAGGCGCTCAAGTACCAGTTGCGGGTCCACCCCCTCTTTCAGCTTCAGCTCCGCGAACACTCCGGAGTCGTCGGCGACCGCGATCAGGTCGGCCACGGCGCTCATCGCCTCCGCGCTGGCGGCTGTGTCCTCGAACGCCACGGCCACGTGCGTGCCGCCGTGCACGCGCTTCACCTCAGCCAGGCCCCCGTCCAGCACCTTTCGGCCGCGTGCGATGATGCACACGTGGTCGCAGATCTTCTCGGCAACGTCCATCTGGTGCGTGGAGAAGATGATCGTCGCGCCGCTCCGCGAGAGGTGCACGATGATGTCCCTGAGCACCTGCTGGTTGATCGGGTCGAGGCCGGAGAACGGCTCGTCGAGGATCAGGAGCTCGGGCTCGTGCAGCATGGTGCCGATGAACTGGACCTTCTGCTGCATGCCCTTCGACAGCTCCTCGACCTTGCGCGGGCCCCACTCCGCGAGGTCCAGCCGGCGCAGCCACTCGTCCGCCTTCGCGCCGCCCCGGGCGCGGTCTACGCCCTTGGCCTCGGCCAGGAAGACGAGCATGTCGCGCACCCGCATCTTCCGATAGAGCCCGCGCTCCTCCGGCAGATAGCCGATGCGCGNNCCCGCGCCATTGGGACCGAGCAACCCGTAGACAGCCCCCTTGGGCACGGCCAGAGAGAGGTCCTCCACCGCGACGTGTCCGGAGAAGCGCTTCGCGATGCGGTCAATTGCGACGACGTTCGTGTCACTCATGGAGTAAGCAGTCCGGCCAGGGTTTGACCGAAGGCGGCCGCTGCTTCGGGACCGCTTGCGGTGACGATCGTGCCATCCAGCACGACCGCCTCCTCTACGTAGGTTGCACCACCGCGTTTCAGCTCCAGGAGCGCGCGGTCGGCAGGGAAGGCGGTCGCGCGTCTGCCCGCAAGGATGCCGGCGCGCGCCAGCACGGGCGGCGAAAGGCAGATGGCGCCGACCGGCTTTCCGGCCGCGTGGAGCGACTTGACGATGGAGCGCAGCGCCTCGGAGTCCCACAAGTGCGAGGGCGCTCCGGCGCCACCCGCCACCGCGAGCGCGTCGTAGTCCCCCGCGGCAGCCTGCTGTAGGGTGCAGTCCACGGCGACCTTGGCGCCGAGCATCCCGGTGGCCGTGCCGCGTCTCGTCGAGGCGACCGTCACCGTCGCACCATGCTGCTCGAGGATGCGCTTCGGCTCCAGCAGCTCCTCATCGCGGAAACGCTCGGGGGCGATGACGTACAGGACGTTGGGTGGCACATGCGCCTCGGAAAGCGTCACCGGAGAGAGAATAACAGCAGCGGCGTCCTCGGGCGACTTAGGGCTGGCTCCTGGTGCTCTCCTCGAGCGCGTTCCAGCCCAGCAGCGCGCACTTGACGCGCACCGGAAACTTGGCGACGCCCGCGAGCGCGCGCGCCTCGCCCAGCGACTTGTCTCGCGCGGCCTCGGCGGAACCGTGCAGCATCTCGTTGAAGCGCACGGCGAGCGCACGTGCCTCCGCCACCTTCTTGCCCTTGATGAGTTGCGTCATCATCGAGGCCGATGCCTGGCTGATCGAGCAGCCGTGGCCCGAGAAGCGCACGTCGGCAATGGTATCGCCGTCCAGCAGGAGATCGAGCTCCAGTTCGTCGCCGCAGGTCGGGTTGGCCAGCGCGACGCGCCGGGTGTACGCCTCGAGGCTCCCCTGGTTCCGCGGGCGCCGGTAGTGGTCCAGGATCAACTCCTGGTACAACTCGGTGAGACCCGATGCGTCGCCGTCAGGCATGCGCGTAGCCGAACAGGGTGCGCGCCTTCTCGAGCGCCGCGACCAAAGCGTCCACGTCCTCACGCGTGTTGTACACGTAAAACGTGGCGCGCGCCGTGGCGGCGACGTCGAGCCGCCGCATCAGGGGTTGCGCGCAGTGGTGCCCGGCCCGGATCGCCACCCCTTCGCTGTCCACGATCGTCGCGAGATCGTGCGGGTGAATATCGGCCAGCGTAAACGACACCACGCCCGCCCGGTCGCCCGCCGGACCGTACAGCGTCAGTGCGTCGATCGTCGCGAGCCGCTCGAGCGCGTACCGCGCCAGCGCCCGCTCGTGCGCCGCCACCTCATCCATCCCGAGCGCGTCCAGGTAGCGGATCGCCGCGCCGAGCCCGACTGCCCCTTCCACGTTCGGTGTGCCCGCCTCGAACTTGTGCGGCAGTGGCGCGTAGGTCGCCGACGTGTCGTGCACGGTCCTGATCATCTCGCCACCGCCCTGGTATGGCGGCATCGCATCGAGCAGCGCGGGCTTCCCGATCAGCGCTCCGATACCCATCGGCGCCAGCATCTTGTGGCCCGAAAAGACGTAAAAGTCCGCGTCCAACGCCGCCACGTTCACCGGCATGTGCGGCACCGCCTGCGCCCCGTCTACCAGCACCACCGCTCCGGCGTCGTGCGCGAGGCGCGTCAGATCGGCGACGGGATTGATCGTGCCCAGGACGTTCGACACGTGCGTGAACGTCACGATCTTGGGCGAGCGCTCGAGCGCCCGCCGGTAGCCGGCCAAGTCGATCTGCCAATCCGCCGTCAGCTCCACCATCACGAGATGCGCCTCGCGTGCTTCCGCCAGCAGCTGCCACGGGATCAGGTTGGAGTGGTGTTCCATCGCCGTGACGACGATCGTGTCGCCCTTCTGCACCCGCACGCGGCCGAGCGAGGACGCTACGAGGTTGATCGCCTCCGTCGTGCCCCGGACGAAGATGACGCCATTGGGATCTGGCGCCCCGACGAACGTCGCGACCTCGGCCCGGACCGCCTCGTAGGCCTCCGTCGCGCGCACCGCGAGGTCGTAGGCGCCACGGTGCACGTTCGCGTTCAGGCTGCTGTAGTACTCGACGATCGCATCGATGACCTGACGCGGCTTCTGGGTCGTGGCCGCAGAGTCGAGGTACACCAGGCGGTGTCCGTGGACCTCCCGATGGAGGATGGGGAAGTCCGAGCGCACGTCACGCATTCAGCGCACCTTCCGCGGCCCCGGGCCGCGGTGAAGAAGCCACATCACAAAATTGCTCAGCGGAGCCAGGCCACGTCCGCCGCGCGACCGGTGGCGAGCCGCTCGTGCAGCATCGCCTCGAGCCGGTCCCGCAGACCCGCATGCTGCAACCGCCCGAGAATCTCCGCGCCGAAGCCGTACACCAGCAGGGCGCGCGCCTCGGCCGGCGCGATGCCACGACTCTGCAGATAGAACAGTTCCTTGGGATCGAGCGGCCCAAGCGTGGCGCCGTGCGTGCACTTGACGTCGTCGGCGTAGATCTCGAGCTGCGGCTGGCTGTCGGCCCGCGCGTCCTCCGATAGCACCAGGTTGTGATTGGTCTGCTTCGAGTCGGTGCGCTGCGCACCGGGCCGGACGATGATTCGACCATTGAACACGCCCCGCGCGTGGTCGTCCAGCACGCCGTTGAAGTACTCGTGGCTCCGGCAGTCGGGCTGGGCGTGGTCGATCACGGTGTGATGGTCCGCGTGCTGGCGACCGCCGAGCAGGTACAGCCCGTTGAGCAGCAACTCCGCTCCCGGACCGTCGAGCACATTCGTGATGTCGTGCCGCGCCAGCTCGGCGCCGAAGGCGAGCAGGTGGATGCGCAGCTCGCTGTCCCGCCCCTGATTGGTGTGCAGGCTCGCCACGTGGTATGCCCCGGCGCCCTCCTGCTGCAGGCGAAGCAACTCGACCCGTGCCCCGTCTCCGACCACGAGCTCCGTGACCTGGTTGGTCCAGTACGTCGCGTCGTCGCCCACGTAGTGCTCCACGACCGTCGCTCGCGCCTCCTCCTCCGCGATCAGCAGGACGCGGGCGTGGGTGACCGCCGGTGAGTGCCCCGGCGCAGAGCGGAAGATCAGGTGCAGCGGCTCCCGGAGCACCGCGCCCCGCGACAGGTGGACGAATGCCCCGTCCCGGAGGAACGCCGTGTTGAGGGCGGTGAACGCGCTCTCGGCAAATGGGGCGTGACGGGCGAGGTGCTCCTCGACCAGGGCCGCCTCGTCGCCCTGGAGCGCGGCCGCCAGGCTCCCGGCGCGAACCCCTGCTGGCAAGCCGGTGAGCGCCGAGTGCTCGGCGCTGAACCGGCCGTTCACGAACACGAGCCGGCCCGCCCCGGCCCTCGCGACGCCGGCGCCGTCATCCCGGCCGGGAGCTGCGGGGACGAACGCGGTATCGACCAGCGGAGCCACGCTCGTGAAGCGCCAGTCTTCCTGCCGGGTAGTCGGGAAACCGAGCTCCGCAAACCGCGCGACCGCCGCCGCCCGCCTCTCGCGCAGCCACGCCGGTGCCGCGCCGGCACCGTTCGCCGCGAACGCCTCGAACTGCGCCACGTACCGCTGGACCGCGTCCGCCGGCTGGGTCACGCGCCCGGAGCCCACCGGATCAGACCGCCGCCTCTGACCGCACCCAGTCGTAGCCGCGCGCCTCGAGCTCCAGCGCCAGCTCCTTGCCTCCCGAGAGCACGATCCTTCCGGCGCTCAGCACGTGCACGAAGTCCGGCGTGATGTAGTTCAGGATGCGCTGGTAGTGGGTGACGATCACCGTGGCGTTGTCCGGCCGGCGCAGCTTGTCCACCGCTCCCGCCACCGTCCGCAGCGCATCAATGTCCAGTCCCGAATCGGTCTCGTCGAGGATCGCGAGCTTGGGCTCCAGCACGGCCATCTGCAGGATCTCGTTGCGCTTCTTCTCTCCACCCGAGAAGCCATCGTTCACCGGCCGGTTCATCAGGCTGTCGTCCGATTCGATCGAGCGGAGCTTCTCGGCCAGCAGGTCGATGAACTCCAGCGGGTCCAGCTCGGGAAGCCCGCGGTGCTTGCGCACCGAGTTGAGCGCCGAGCGCAGGAAGTAGGCGTTGGTGATGCCGCGGATCGCCACCGGATACTGAAAGGCGAGAAACACCCCTTCGCGCGCCCGCACCTCCGGGGCCATTTCGAGCAGATCCTTCCCCTCGTACCGGATCGAGCCCTCGGTGACGGTATAGGCCGGGTGGCCGGCGAGCACCTGCGCGAGCGTGCTCTTGCCGGAGCCGTTNNGAGCCGTTCGGCCCCATGATGGCATGCACCTCGCCGGCGTTGACCACGAGGTCTATGCCGCGGAGGATTTCCTTGCCTTCGACCGAGGCGTGGAGATTGGTGATCTCGAGCATGGGAGTTCCCGTTGCCGGTGTCATCCGACGCTGCCCTCGAGGCTGATGCCGAGCAGGCGCTGCGCTTCGACGGCGAATTCCATCGGCAGCT
>PMIK01000306.1 GCA_003157095.1 Gemmatimonadota bacterium
CGCGACTTCGACCTCCCCGCGATTCGCGCCCGGCTCGCGCGCGGCGGCTTCGGCGGCGGCGACGGCGGCGGCCTCCGCTTCCTGCGCGGCGACCTCCGCCGCGGTGCGGCGGCGACGCCGCGGCCGGTCCTCCTCGGCCGGCTGCGGCGCCGGCGGCTCGGCCTTGGGCTTCTCCACGGCGCGGCGGCGGCCCTTGGAAGCCGCGGGCGGCTTCTCCTTCCGCTTCTCGCGCTCCCAACGGGCGCGGACCCGGGAGACCTTGTCCTCCTCGAGCGCGCTCAAGTGGCTCCGGACGAAGATGTCCATCTCACGGAGCAACTTCATCAGATCGTCGCTGGCGACGCCGAACTCGGCCGCCAGATCGTGCACCCGCATACTCATTTCCTGTCCTTCTCCCCTCGGTCTTCCACCGCCAGGTACGTCTTGAGCCCGCGTGCCAGCTGCCTGTCCAGCACCGCCACCCCGTGCACCGGCGGATGGCCGAGCGCCCTGCCCAGCGCATCCGCGTCCGGACCGATCAGCACGGTGACCGCCCGGTGTCCCGCCAGCGGCGCCAGACGCTCGCGCGCCCGCTCGCTGGCGTCACTCGGCAACACCACCGCTTCCGCCACGCCGCGGCGCAGCGCCTCCCGTGTCGCGTTCACGCCGATCGCGAGCCGCCGCGCCCGCGCACCCAGGCCCAGCAGGCCGAGCGCCGTGCGGACGGAATCCGTCATGCCGATGGCGGCCCTTCCGGCGGCGCGTTCCCGCCGGGCTCGGGTGACGCCGGCTCCGCCTGCGCCGTTGCCGCTCCGGGCGCGGCCTGCCCGGCCGCTCCCGACAATTCGTCGGTGGTCGTCAGCTCGTCAATCAACGCCAGCAACCGCTCGGCCATCTCCGGCGCCATGCCGGGTATCGCCCGGACCTCCTCCGGCTCGAGATCGAGGATGTCCGAGAAGGTGCGATATCCCGCCCCGTCGAGCACGGCGAGCAGGTCCTGCGTGATCCCGCCCAGTTCCGCCAGCGGCACTGCGGCGACGTCCTCGCCCTCATCCGCCGGTGCCGGCGGCAGCGGAGCGAAGAGCGGCCGCTCGCCGCCGCGCTCCAGCCACTCCCGGCTCGAGTAGAGGTCGATCTTCCATGCGGTCAGCTCGGAGGCCAGCCGGACGTTCTGCCCGTTGCGCCCGATGGCGAGGCTGAGCTGATCCTCGTCCACGATCGCCTGGATGGTCTTGGTCTCGGGATCGGAGAACACGCGCGCCACGCGGGCGGGCGCCAGCGCCAGCCGCGCGAACCGCTCCGGATCCGGGCTCCACGGCACGATATCAATGCGCTCGCCGCCCAGCTCGTTCACCACGGCCTGCACGCGGCTGCCCTTGAGCCCCACGCACGCCCCCACCGGATCGATCCCGTCGTCCCGGCTGAACACTGCGATCTTGGTCCGGCTCCCCACCTCGCGCGCCGTGGCCCGGATGTCCACGATGCCCTGCTGGATCTCGGGCACCTCGAGCTTGAACAGCGCCTTCACGAACAGCGGATCGCCGCGCGTGAGGATCAGGCGCGGCCCCTTCGGCGTCTCCTCCAGCTTCTTCAGCACCGCCCGGATCGTGTCGCCCTGGTGGAAATGCTCGCGGTGGTTCTGCTCGCGGTAGGGGATGATCGCTTCGGCCTCGCGGAACTTGTTCAGCATCACGACGATCTTGCCCCGCTCGATCTGCTGCACCTCGCCCGACAGGAGTTCGCCCACCCGGTCCGCGAACTCCTCGCGGATCCGCGCCCGCTCCCCTTCGCGAACCCGCTGGATGATCCGCTGCTTGGCCGCCTGCACGGCGTTGCGCCCGAACTCCGCGAACGCCACGTCCTCTTCGAGCACGTCGCCGACCTGGAACTCGACATCGTTCCAGCGAGCCTCTTCCAGCGACACCTGCCGGCTCGGGTCTTCCACCGCCTCGACCACTTCGCGGAGCACGGTGATGTGGATCTGGCCCGACATCTCGTCGAGGCCGATGTCGGCCCGCACGTTGGGGCCGTACTTCTTGGTCAGCGCGGCGAGCACGCCGTCGCGGATCAAGTCCCGCAACTCGTTGCGGTCGAGCTGCTTCAGCGAGGCCAGCTCCTTGAACGCCGTCAGAACATCCGTACCGCTCATGTGATGCACTCCACGCGCGTCTACCACTCGAAGGTCAGACGCGCTTCCTTGATCTCCGACAGCTTCAGCGTGCGGCGCACGCCCTTGGGAAACTCCAATTCCACACTCGGCTCCGGCTGCTCCGTGACCGCCAGCGCGGTGACCCGGAACCGCCCGCCCAGCGCGGGCACCAGCACCTCCGCCGGCACGCCGAGGAACCGGCGCCACTCGTCCAGCCGGCGGAGCGGCCGCTCCAGCCCCGGCGAGGACACCTCGAGCAGGTAGCGGCCCGCGCCCACGCCCAGCCCGTCCAGCCACGGCTCGAGTGCGCGACTCACCACGGCGCACTCGCCCACCGTAATGCCGTGACCCGGCCCGGCGTCGTGCCGGTCAATGCGGAGCACGAGGTGCGGGCGTCGGCTGCTCCCGCCCACCTTGCACTCCACGACCTCGAAGCCCAGCGCAGTGACGCGCTCGGCCAACTCATTCTGGAGGTCGGCTGGCAGCGACACGAAAACCCCGGAAAACAAAAATGTGGGGCGCACAACCCCACATCCGAAAGAAACGCGAACCGAGCCCCTCGACCCGCGCTACGACCCCGGGAACCTAGACGCCGCCGGGGGCCACGTCAAGCGGGCGCCCGAGGTAGGCCACCATTCGGCCATCGCGCCCCGCGGAGCCACGGTGAGAGAAGAAGCGGTCCCGCGAGCAGGCCGTGCAGTGGGAGGAGCGGCTGATCTCCCGCACGCCCAGCCGGGCGGCGCGAGCCGAGAGCGCATCCCGCAGGTCGAGAGGGGAAGCTCCCCGGGCGACGCGCCCCTCGATGGCACCCACCACCTCGGGCCCCACCTCGTAGCACGCGCCGCAGATTCCGACGCCGAGGTGGACGGCCACGTCCCCTGCCTTGACGCCGCAGCGCGACGCCAGCAGGCCCACACCGCGTTCGAGAATCCCGGCGGCGATGCCGCGCCACCCCGCGTGGAGAAGCGCGAATCCCCCGCCGCCTCGCGCGGCGAGGTAGATCGGCACGCAGTCGGCAATCGTCACGCCCAGCAGCAGCCCACGCTGCGCGGTCGCGTGCCCATCCACGTCGTCGGCCACGTGCCACCCGGCCGCCACCCGCTCGTGCCAGGCGACCGTCGCCCCATGCACCTGCCGCGCCATCTGGAACGCCGGGAACGCGGGTTGCACCGCGTGAAGCAAGGCGCGCCACCGGCCCATCACCTGTCCGACCGGCTCGTCCGTCTGCAAGCCGAGCGAGAACCCGCCGTTCTCACCCCGCCCCGTGAGTCCGGCCACCAGGCCGAAGCGCTCGCGCCACTCCGCCAGCTCGGCGCGCGGCACCATGCGGTCGGTGAGGAACGACTCGGTCGCGAGCCGCGGTGCGGCGGCGTCCGGGACCTCGTCGCCCGCCCTGGCGGGAGCGGTGCTCACCGCTCGCTGCGCTGGATCACGGCGCCGAGCGCGGACAGCCGCTCGTGCAGCCGCTCGTATCCGCGCTCGATCTGGCCGACGTTGTGGATGGTGCTGGTGCCCTCCGCCGCGAATGCGGCCAGGAGAATCGCCATTCCGGCGCGGATGTCCGGGCTCTCGACCGTGCCGGCGCGCAGCGCGGAAGGGCCTGCCACCACCGCTCGGTGCGGGTCGCACAGCACGATCCTCGCACCCATCCCGATGAGCTTGTCCACGAAGAACAAGCGTGACTCGAACATCTTCTCGAACAGCAGGATCAGGCCCTCGCACTGCGTCGCGGTCACGAGCGCGATGCTCATCAGGTCCGCCGGGAACGCCGGCCACGGGCCGTCCTCGAGCTTCGAAACGTGTCCGCCCAGGTCGTCGCGCACCCGCCGCGCCTGCCCCGCGGCGACCACGAGCCGGTCGCCGTCGAGCTTCGGCTCGATCCCCAGCCGCTCGAACCCGAGCAGCGTAGCCCGGAGATCCTCGGGACGGACGCCCTCGATGGTGAGCTCCGAGTTGGTAACCGCTGCCAGGCCGACGAACGACCCGACCTCGATGTGATCCGGACCGATGGTGAAGCGCGCGCCTTTGAGCGGGTGCCCTCCCTCGACGGTCACCGTGTTGGTGCCGATGCCGTCAATGCGGGCGCCGAGCGCGACCAGGAAACGCGCCAGGTCCTGCACGTGAGGCTCCGACGCCGCGTTCCCGAGCACGGTCCTTCCGCGCGCCGCCACCGCCGCCATCAGGGCGTTCTCGGTGCCGGTGACGCTCGCCTCGTCGAGGAACACCTCGGCGCCCACCAGCTGCTTGGCCCTGAAGTCGAAGGTGGTGCCGACCTCGATCTCCGCGCCGAGCCGCTGCAGCGCCAGGAGGTGCGTATCAATGCGCCGGCGGCCGATGACGTCGCCACCCGGCGGCGGCAGCCGCACCCGTCCGAACCGGGCGAGCAGCGGGCCGGCCAGCAGCACCGACGCGCGGATCTTCGCGCACAGCGCCGGATCGGGGTCGGCCGACTTCGCGTTGCGCGCATCCAGCGTCACCGTGTGATCGCCGTCCCACACGGCCGTCACGCCTTGCGAGACCAGCAGCTCGATCATGGTCTCGACGTCGCGGATGCGCGGCACGTTCTCGAGCACGCACGGCCCGTCCGCCAGGAGCGTCGCGGCGAGGATGGGAAGTGCGGCGTTCTTGTTGCCCGCGGGCCGGATCGTCCCGGAGAGACGGTGCCCGCCTTCCACAACGAAGAAAGGAGCCATGGCGTCCAACAATGCAGGACGCGCGCGGGCAGCGTCAAGCCGATTGCTTGACACCTCCCCCGCGCGGGCCGATGTTGCAGCCATCATGAGCACCATTCCCGCCTGGATCGCACCGACCATCGCCCTCTCGCTGGTCGTGATCGCCGCGTGTCTGATGGTGATTGGGCGCGTCGCGATCGCGATCGGCCTCGGCCTGCGGCGCAGGAGCCGCGCGTTCAGCGCGCAGCTTGCCCCGCTCACGACCGATGCCCGGGACCTCCTCGGCCGGCTGAAGGGCGAGGTCGAGGGTTACGTCGAGCTGTCCATCGAGGCCCGGGCGAAGCTCAGTGGCGCGATGGCGGCGGTGCAGACGCGGCTCGAGGACGTGGACGCGNNAAGCGCCGCCGCTCCGCCGCACGGGAAGGCTGACACGGGGGTGCGCCGGGCCGCGGTATGCGCCGTGCTGGTTCTGCTGCTGCTTGCCCTGATCCCGCACGACGCCTGGGCCTGGTCCCCGGGAACCCACATCTTCATCGGCCAATCGGTGCTGGCCAACCTCCAGTTCCTGCCCGGTGCGCTGGCGGAGCTGCTGCAGGCCCACCCCTTCGACTTCCTGTACGGTTCCATCGCCGCCGACACGTCGTTCGCCAAGAAGTACGCGCCGGTCGGGCGGCACAGCCACGCCTGGCACGTGGGCCAGGAAATCGTGGAGCTGGCCGGCCGCCCGCCGCTCCGGGCGTTCGGCTTCGGATACATGGCGCACCTCGCCGCGGACGTGATCGCCCACAACTTCTTCGTGCCGCGGCAGCTGGTGCTGACCTCGTCCACCCGCGCGCTGGGCCACTCCTACTGGGAGGGCCGGTTCGACATGCACGTGGGCGAGGCCTACGCCCGCACGGCGCGGGAGGTCATCGCCCGCGATCACGGCGAGGCCGACGAGCACCTCGACCGGATCATCTCGCCCACCATCTTCAGCGTCGGCACGAACCGCCGCCTGTTCCGCGGCATGGTGCAGATCAGCGACTGGGCGAATTGGCGCCGGGTCGTGCAGCTCGCGTCCGACGCCAGCCGGTGGGACCTGCCGGACCGGGACGTGGAGAGCCACGTCGCTGCGTCGTTCGACTACGTGATGGATCTCCTCAACGTTGGCGACCTGGCGCAGGCGCGGCGTTTCGATCCGACGGGGAGCAGCGCGCTCGCCGAGGCCAAGCGGATGCGCCGGCTGGCGCTCAGCAACGGCGGCCGCAGGGACGCCGACCGCGTGGCTGAGGTCGCGGAGGAGCACTTCGGCCTCCGGCCGACGAGCCTGGGTTACTGGGAGCGCTACGACGTGGTGCCGCCGTGGCGGAAAGCCGGCGCGGCCTGACCCGCCGCTGATGCGGAGCTAGCCGGAAGTCGTCACGAGCGCTGCCGAGAGCGCGGCGTTCACGGCCCTCGGGTCGGCCTTCCCCTGCGATCGCTTCATCACCTGCCCCACCAGAAAACCCATCAGCTTCACTTCGCCCGCCCGGTAGCGCGCCACCTCCGCCGGATGCGCCGCCAGCGTCTCCCGCACCCACGTGTCAATCGCGCCGGTATCGGACACCTGCAGCAGGCCCAGCCGCTCCGCGACTTCGAGCGCCGTATCGTGGGACGCCGCCACCAATTCGGGCAGGACACGCTTCGCCGCCTGGCGGCTCAGCTTGCCCGCTTTCACCAGCTGGACGACCTCACCCGCTCGCTCCACCGCCAGCGGGATGGTCTCGCCGTCCCCGCTGAGGCCCAGCAGGTCGTTGGCCACCCAATTCCAGGCTTCCTTACCGGAGCCTGCGCCCGCCTTCGCGGCGAACCCCTCGAAGTAGTCGGCGATGGCGGCCGTCGCCGTCACCACGGCGCTTTCCGGCCCCGCCAGACCGAAGCTGTGCTCGAAGCGCTCCCGCCTGGCCGCAGGCAGCTCGGGCAGCGCGCTGCGCTCCGTCGCGAGCCACGCCTCGCTCAGCACCAGCGGCGGGATGTCCGGCTCGGGGAAGTAGCGGTAGTCGTGGCTCTCTTCCTTCGAGCGCATCGGCCGCACCTCGCCCGACGCCGCGTCGAACAGCAGCGTGCGCTGCTCGATCCGCTCCCCCCGCTCCGTCGCCGCGATCTGCCGCGCCCGCTCCGCGGTCAGGGCGCGCTCGACGCCGGAGAAGGAGTTCATGTTCTTGACCTCGGTGCGCGTCCGCAGCTCGGACGCACCAGCCGGCCGGATGGACAGGTTCGCGTCCACCCTCAGGCTCCCCTCCTCCATGTTGCAGTCCGACACCTCGACGTACCGCAGCACCTGCTTCAACGCGGTGAGGTACGCCCGCGCCTCCGCCGGCGAGCGCAGATCGGGGTCAGTCACGATCTCGACCAGTGGAACGCCCGAGCGATTGAAATCCACCGCGGTCATCCCCGGCACCCGGTCGTGGAACGACTTGCCGGCATCCTCCTCGAGGTGCAGCCGCTTGATCCGCACCGTCATCTCGCCGCGCTCCGGGGAGACGAATGCGAGTGCGCCTCCGGTCGCCAGCGGTTCCTCGAACTGGCTGATCTGGTAGCCCTTGGGCAGGTCGGGATAGAAGTAGTTCTTGCGGGCGAAGATGCTGCGCCCGTGCACGGCGCATCCCAGGGCATAGGCCGCGCGCACCGCCAGCCGCACCGCCTGCTCGTTGGGCACCGGCAGCGCGCCCGGCAGGCCGAGGCACACCGGGCACACGTTGGTGTTGGGCGGGTCGCCGAACCTCGCCGAACAGGCGCAGAACATCTTGGTCCGGGTGAGGAGCTGGACGTGCACCTCGAGGCCGACGACCGTTTCCCAGCTCATCGGACCTCCGCCGTCGCGTCGAGGGAGTGCTCCAGCGCCTGTGCGATGCGGACGATCGTGCCCTCGCCCTCCATCGCCCCGATGAGCTGGCCGCCGATGGGGAGACCCTGGTCCCGGCCGATCGGCAGCGACAGTGCCGGGACCCACGCCAGGTTGGCGGTGCAGACGTACACATCGCTCAGGTACATGGCGATCGGATCGGCCAGGTTCTCACCGAACTTGAAGGCCGGCGTCGGGGTGGTGGGTGTGAAGAGCGCGTGCACGCCCGCCGCGAAGACGCGGGCGAAGTCGGCGCGGATCAGCTCGCGCACGCGCTGCGCCTTGCGGTAGTATGCGTCGTAATAGCCCGCGCTCAGCACGTAGGTGCCGAGCAGGATGCGGCGCCGCACCTCGGCGCCGAAGCCGCGGCCGCGCGTGGCGCGGTACATGGCGCGCACGTCGGACGCGCCGCCGTCCCTCAGTCCGTAGCGGACGCCGTCGTAGCGGGCGAGGTTGGACGAGGCCTCCGCCGGTGCGACGATGTAGTAAGTGGGCACGGCGTACTTGGTGTGCGGGAGCGAGACACCCCGGATCTCCGCGCCCAGGTCCTTCAGCCGCTCGAGCGCCCGGCGGGTGGCCGCGTGCACCCCGGCATGCAGCCCCTCGGGGAAGTACTCGCGCGGCACGCCGATCACCGTCCCCGCCAGCGACGCCGCCACCGGCCCCGGCTCGCCGAGCGGGATGCGGTCCAGCGTCGTCCCGTCCCGGTCGTCGCGCCCGCTGATCGCGGCCAGCAGCCGCGCCGCGCTCGTCACGTCCCGCCCGAACGTGCCGATCTGGTCCAGCGAGGAGCCGAACGCCACGAGGCCGTAGCGGCTCACCCGGCCGTACGTGGGTTTGATGCCGACCACGCCGCAGAACGCCGCCGGCTGCCGCACCGACCCGCCGGTTTCCGACCCCAGCGCCATGGTGACGGCCCCGGCCGCGACGGCGGCGGCCGAGCCGCCCGACGAACCGCCGGGCACGCGCGAGGGATCCACCGGGTTTCGGGCCGGGCCGAATGCGCACCACTCGGTGGAGGAGCCCATCGCGAATTCGTCGCAGGCCGTCTTGCCGGCGACCAGCGCGCCGGCTTCCCGCAGCCGCCGCACCGCCGTGGCCTCGAACGGCGACCGCCACCCCTCCAGAATCCGGGACCCGCAGGTCGTGGGGAATGTCGCGTCGGCGATCACGTCCTTGACCGCGACGACCTCCCCCGACAGCGCGCCGGCACCGGCCGCCGGCGACGCCGCCACCGCCTCCGCCTGCGCCAGCAGCGCGGCCTCGGACCATGCAAGGAACGCGTGCGTTCCCTTCGCCTCGCACGCTGCGATCCGCGCCGCTGCGTCTCTCGCCGCCGCCCGGACGTCGGTCACGGGACGTCGTCCCCGCGATCGAGCTCGCCCAGGCGCGGCACCGTGAACAGCCCGCCCTGAAACGCGGGCGCGATCTCCCGGGGCGTGCGATGGAGCGGATCGGGCGCGATCTCGTCGCGCCGCAGCCGCGCTGCGCGCTCGTCGCCGGCCACTCCGGTGTCGTCCTTCACCTCGCCCAGTTGCGCCACGTAGTCGAGGATCCGGGTGAGCTGGCGCTCCAGCTCCGCCGCGGTGGCTTCGTCCACCGCCAGCTCGGCCAGCGCCGCGATCTTCTCGACGTCCGTCCGGGTCACGCTCATCGCCTACTCCCCGTCCCGCTCGAGGGCGGCGTACGCGGCCAGCAGCTGCTTGAGCCCCACCGCCTCGTCGTCGAACTCCACCGCGACTTTGAGCTCGCGCCCGCGGCCCTCCACCCGGCGGATCGTCCCGCTGCCGAACCTCCGGTGCCGCACCCGCTCGCCGCTCCGGTACAACGGAGCGTCGTCCGAGGTCTCGGCCGCATCCGGCTCATCGGTCCCGACCAGCGCCAGCGACCCGCCGGACGCGCGCGCCGGCCGGCGCCGCGGCTCTCGTGCCAGGCCCCACGTGGGCCGGGTGACCCGCTGCTCCACCAGGGCCGGCGGCACGTCGTCGAGGAACCGTGACGGGAAGGTCGCGCGCAGCTCCCCGCCCCGCCGCCGTGCCGTGGCGTAGGTCAGGAACACCTTGTCCTTGGCGCGGGTGACGCCGACGTAGCAGAGCCGCCGCTCCTCCTCCACCGCCTCCGGCGTGTCGGCGCGCGAGAGCGGGAAGAGCCCCTCCTCCATTCCGGCGATCGCCACGACCGGAAACTCCAGCCCCTTCGCCGCGTGCAGCGTCATCAGCGTGACGCCGTTCTCGCCGCGGTCCACCTCGGCATTGGTGGTGAGCGCCGCCAGAGCCAGGAAGCGCTCGATGGGGGTGCCCTCTTCCTCCTGGAGTTCTTCGCCGTCCGGCAACTGCGCCCCCCACTCCTCGGACCACGCGGCCGCCGCGGTGATCAACTCGGCGACGTTCTCAACCCGCTCCGGCCCCGTCTCGTCCTCCTCGAGGAGAAACCCCTCGAAGCCGGTCCGCGCCACGATGCCGCGCAGCGCCTCCGCCGGCTGGAGCCCCGCGAGCTCGGCGCGCATCGCCTCCAGTTCCCGCGCGTACTGCTCCAGCGCCTCCCGCGCCTTCGGCCGCAGCTCGGCCAGCCGCCCAGCCGCGGCGGCGGTCCGCGACAGCGACCATCCCCACTGCGCGGCCGATCGGGTCAGCACCTCCAGGCTCTGCTCCCCGATGCCGCGGCGCGGCGCGGCGATCGCGCGGCGGAACGCCGCGTCGTCGTCCGGGTTCACCACCAGCCGGAGGTGCGCCAGCACGTCCTTCACCTCGCGCCGGTCGTAGAAGCTCACGGCGCCGACCACCCGGTATGGCACGCCGCAACGCCGCAGCTCTTCCTCGAAGGCCCGGGTCTGCGCGTTGGTCCGCAGCAGCACCGCCATTTCGTCGAAGCCGTGCTCACCACGCCGCGCGCGCTCGAGGAACTCCCGCACCAACCACTCCGCTTCGTCACGTTCGTCCGCGGCGCACACCACCGTGAGCGGCTCCCCGCCCTCACGCCGCGTGAACAGCGTCTTGCCGAGCCGCCCGCGATTGGGCGCGATGACGCTGTTCGCCGCCTCCAGGATCGCCTGGGTCGAGCGGTAGTTCTGCTCCAGCCGCACCAGCCGCGCGCCGGGGTAGTCGCGCTGGAATTCGAGGATGTTCCGCAGGTCGGCGCCCCGCCACCCATAGATGGACTGGTCGTCATCCCCGACCACGAACACGTTGCCGCCTTCGCCCGCCAGTGCCCGCAACAGCAGGTACTGCGCCCGGTTGGTGTCCTGGTACTCGTCCACCAGCAGGAAGCGGAACCGCTCGCGGTAGCGGGCCAGGCACGCCGGCTGCTCCGCGAACAGGGTGAGGGGATGGAGCAGCAGGTCGTCGAAATCCATCGCGTTGGCGCGCCTGAGGGCCGCGCCCATGGCCGCATACACGCGGGCCACGTTGGCGTGGTACGGGTCCGCCGCTTCGGCCGCGTATGCCTCGGGGGCCAGCATCGCGTTCTTGGCGCGCGAGATCTCGTGGCGCACGCCGCGCGCGCCATACAGCTTGGGGGGCAGCGCCAGGTCGTCCACCAGACGGCGCACCAGCGCCTCGACGTCGTCCTCGTCGTAGATCGTGAACGCGCGTGAGAAGCCGAGCGACGGTGCCTCGCGCCGCAGCAGCCGGGCGCAGACGGCGTGAAACGTCCCGATCCACATCCCGTCCGGTTCCGCGCCCAGCAGCTGCGCCACGCGCGAGCGCATCTCCCCGGCCGCCTTGTTGGTGAACGTGACGGCGAGGATGTGACGCGGGTCCACGCCGTGCTCGTCAATCAGCCGGGCCAGCCGCACCGTCAGGACGCGCGTCTTGCCGGATCCGGCGCCGGCGAGCACCAGCATCGGACCGGTGACGTGGTCCACCGCCTCCTGCTGCGCGGCATTGAGGGACACCGCGATCATCCCGCGGGGCTCTCCCGCGGCAGCCGGATGGCGAACCGGGCGCCCACGGCCGAGGGCTCGAGCGTGAGCCGTCCCCCGTGGACTTCCTCGACCACCCGGCGCGCCAGCGCCAGGCCGAGGCCCCAGCCCCGCTCCTTGGTGGTCGCTCCGGCCGTAAACAGCCGGTGCCGCAAGGCACGCGGCACGCCGGGGCCGTCGTCGGTCACGGTCACCACGACGCCGTCCGGCTCGTTCACCACCGCCATCTCGATCGCGCCGCCCCGCCCGGCGAGTGCGTCCACGGCGTTCCTGACCAGGGCCTCGACCGCCCACTCCAGCAGCAGCGCGTCCCCCTGAACCTCCGCCGGCGCGCCGTCCGATCGCAGCTCCAGCGTCACCCGGTGCGCCAGGGTCGGCAGCCGCGGGCGGAAATACGTGGCCACGGCATCCGCCACCGCTGCGACGTCCACGCTGTCGCGGCGCGGGGGCTGCCCGATGCGCTCGAAGCGCCGCGCCACGCGGTCGAGCCGTTCGTAGTCGCCGGTCAGGTGACCCGCGATCTCCTCCGGCCCGTCGGCTCCGTCCCGCAGCCGGTCTATCCAGCCGGCGAGCGAGGTGAGCGGCGTGCCGAGCTGGTGCGCCGACTCGCGCGCCATCGCCACCCACACGCGGTCGCGCGCCGCGCGGACCGAGGCCCGGTGGGCAAGCACCGCGACCCCGGCCAGGCCCGCCACCGTCGCCAGCTCCAGCGCGAACACCAGCCGCAGCTGCGCGCGCACCGGCGGCGCCCCCACGTGGACCGTGCGCTCGCTCTGCTCGCTGAGCGCCGGCGTCTCGCGATCCAGCGCGGTCACGAAGGCCCGGAGTTCGGGGGAATCGAGCGCCATCGGCCGCGGCAGGTTGGCGGTGTCGGTCGCCACACCGCGCGCGTCGGTGATCACGAGGGGAATCCCCTGGCGACGGATGTCCTTGGCGAGTGTGAACAGGGCGTCGGTGGCACCGGTCTCGGCGGAGTCGGCCAGTCCGGTGAAGACCCGGGAGTAGAGCTCCGACGCGCGGCGGGCGTCGTCGGTGAGGTGTTCGGCCGTGAGGTAGGCCGACACCAGCGTGAGCATGGCCGCGAGCGCCGCCAGCACCCACACCGTCGTGGGACGCCGGAGCCACGCGCGACGCCGCGCCTCAGCCGGCGCGCGCCTCAAGGCGCTCCACCCCCAGCACCGCGACGAGTGCCGGCGGAACGCGCACGCTGCCGTCCGGCAGTTGCCCGGTCTCCAGCAGCGCGATCACCGTGCGCGGCAGGGCGAGCGCGGAGCCGTTGAGGGTGTGCACGAATTCGGGTTTCGCGCCCCGGGCGGGACGGTACCTGGTGTTCATCCGTCTCGCCTGGAAGTCGCCGTACGTGCTGCAGCTCGACACCTCCAGCCACTTGCGGACTCCCGGCGCCCAGACCTCGAGATCGTACTGCCGGTGGTTGGCGAACCCCATGTCGCCGGCGGCGATCCGGACCACCCGGTACGCCAGACCGAGCCGCTGGAGCACCGTCTCCGCGTGGCGCGTCAGCTCCTCGTGCGCCGCCGCACTCGCCTCCGGACGCTCGAGGCGCACCAGCTCCACCTTGTCGAACTGATGCACCCGCGTCAGGCCCCTCGTGTCGGCACCGTGGGCGCCGGCCTCGCGACGGAAGCAGGGCGTGTACGCCACATACCGCTTCGGCAGGTCCTCCGCCTGCAACACCTCGCCGCGATGGAGGTTCGTGACCGGCACCTCCGCCGTCGGCACCAGGAACAGGTCGTCCGACGTGCGGTACATGTCGTCCTCGTACTTCGGGAGCTGTCCGGTGCCCGTCATGCACTCCCGGTTCACCAGGTAGGGCGGCGCAACCTCGGTGTATCCATGCTCACGCGTGTGGAGATCGAGCATGAAGCCGATCAGCGCGCGCTCCAGCCGCGCGCCCAGGCCCATCAGGAGCGGGAACCCCGACCCCGCGAGCATCGTCCCGCGCTCCAGCTCCAGCAGTCCGAGCGCCTTTCCCGTCTCCCAATGCGGCCGGTGCCACGGCTCCGGCTCGACCGGTTCGCCCCAGGTGCGCACGATCTCGTTGTGCGTGGCGTCGCCCGGGGGCACGTCGCCGGCCGGGACGTTGGGCACGTACGCCAACGCCTCCCCGAATGCCGCTTCCGCCCCGGCGGCGGCGGCCGCCGCCGCTTCGGCGCGCGCCGACAACTCGCCCAGCGTCGCCAGCAATGCGCTCGCGTCCTCGCCGCGGCGCTTCTTCTCGCCCACCTCGCGGCTCTTCGCGTTGAGCTCGCCCTTCACGCCGTCCGCCTCGCCAATGGCGACCCGGCGCCGCTCCGCCAACTCCCGCAACCGCGCCAGCAACGCGTCCAGCTCCGGCCCCGCACCCCGGGTCGCCAGCTGGGCGCGCAGGGCCGCGAAGGCCTCCGCGTCGCGGAACATGCGGGGATCGAGCACGGCTAATACGTGGGCGGGACGGTGTCGGCTTGGAGGCTGCGATAGCCGCAGTTGGGATCGGTGAGGATGTCGAAGGTGACCGCGCGCGCGACCAGGTCCACCGTCGTGATCCGCAGCTTCGCGTATAGTGGCCGGATGTAGCCGAAGTTGCAGGTTTGCGAACGCGAGGCCGCGAGCACCACCGTCCCCGTCTTGACCACGACCGCCAACGTGTCCTGATAGCCGGACGTCGGCGCGATGGTGATCGAGTCGAACGCCTGCTGGGTCACCTGCAGCCCACCGTCAACGGTCAGCCCGAGCGCGCCGCGCGGGAGCAGCACCGCGCTGGTGTCCTTCAAACTATCCACCTGGATGTCGAACGCGAAATCGAAGCCCGACGTGCGGTCGGTGCGGGCCACGATCTGCTGCATCACGTCGTACGCGGAGGGATGCGCCAGATCCGTGCCGTCGAGCGCCCACAGCGTCACCGTGTCCTGCGCCGCGGCCAGGGTGGCCGGGGGCAGCGTGAACGCGCTGTTGCACGCCGCCAGGGCGGCAAGCAGAGCGAGCGCGAGTAGCGCGGCTGCGCGTGGGTAGATCGGAGAGGCCGGCATCAGCTAACCAGCGAAGAATAGGCCAGTTGCGCGCCCAGTGTCAACCGCGCAATGCGCTTGACACCGTCTCACCCGCGGCCTACGTTGGGCCGTCCACCACGAGGAGCCGCATGCCGACAATCCGCGACGTCGTGCAGGCGCTGGCGCGCCGCGAAGGGGTGGATGCCGTCATCATCCTCGGCAACGACGGGCTGCCGATTGACAGCCAGGTGTTCGCCGGCCTCGACTCCGACACGGTTGCGGCTCATCTACCGGCGGTCCTGCAGGCCTGTGAGGAGCTGGGCCGGAACGCCCGGCGCGGCGAGCTGACCACCGGCGTGCTGGAGTATGCGGATGGCTTCGCGGTAGTGGCCAACCTGTCGCACGACGCCAAGCTCCTCGTGCTGCTCCGCCCCCGCGCCAACCTCGGCCCGCTGCTCTACGATCTGTCGCGGCACCGCGCGCAGATCGCCGGGCTGCTCTAAGGGCGGCGCCGACGCCCCATCATCTCCTCGTCATTGACGACGAACCCTTCATTGGACGCATCGTGCGTCTGGAATTCGAGCGCGGACCCTACCGGGTCTCCGTCACGCACGACGCCGAAGCGGGGCTCCGGTTCCTGCGCGAGCACCTCGATGTGGACCTCGTCCTGCTGGACGTGAACATGCCCGCGCGCTCCGGGCTCGACCTGCTCGAGGACATGCGCCAGGACCCCCGGCTCCGGAGCGTGCCCGTCGTCATGCTCACCGCCGCGGGCCAGAGCACCACCGCGGAGCGCGCCGAGGCCCTCGGGGCGGCCGCCTTCGTCACCAAGCCGTTCTCGCCAAGGAAGCTGCTCCGCCAGGTTGCGACCCTGCTGGGCGAGCCGGTGGACGGCGACCCCGACGGGGAGCGGTCCTGATGCGCTGGTTGGTCGTGCTCGCCGGCGGCGTGGGCTCCCGGTTCTGGCCGATCTCGACGGCCGAGCGGCCGAAGCAGCTGCTGGCCCTGGCGGGCGAGCGGCCTCTGGTCGTCGAGTCGGTGGCCCGCCTGCTCCCGCTCGTCCCGGCGGAGCGCGTGCTGCTGGTGGGCTCGCGCCCGTTGCAGGACGCGCTGCGGCTCGCGCTTCCCGACGTCCCCGCCGCCAACGTGCTGGCGGAGCCGTTTGCGGCGTCCACGGCACCGGCCCTCGCCTGGGCCACCGCGCACGCCCGCGCGGCCGATCCCGAGGCGAGCGTCCTCAGCGTGCACGCGGACTGGACCGTCGGCGACCTCGCCGGGTTCCGCGCCGCCGCCGCCGCCGCACTCGACCTCGCCGAGCGCGAAGACATGCTGGTGACGGTTGGGGCGCGGGCCACGAGGCCGGAGATCGGGTACGGGTACATCGTTCCCGGAGAGCGGATCGGCCACGGTCCCGCGCGCCGCATCGCGCGCTTCGTGGAGAAACCGCGCGCGGCCGAGGCGGAGGCCCTCATCGCCGGCGGCGCGCTGTGGAACACCGGGATGTTCGCGTGGACCGCGGCACGCTTCCGCACCGAGTGCGAGCGCCACGCCCCCGAGCTCGCCGGCGGCCTTCCCGACCTGGACCGCGGCGACGTGGAGGCGTTCTACCGCGCGGTCAAGCCGGTGAGCGTGGACGTGGGCCTCTACGAGCGCACCACGCGCGGCGCCGTGCTCGCGGGCGACTTCGGATGGGACGACGTCGGCTCCTGGACGGCGTTGGCCCGGGTGCGAACGGCGGACGCGGCCGGCAACGTCACGGTCGGCCCGGCGTACGCCATTGACGCCGCCAACTGCATCATCTGGAGCGAGGACGGAGCGACCGTGGTGGACGGCGTGTCGGATCTCGTCGTAGTGCGGTCGCGCGGCGTCACGCTGGTGACGACCCGCGCGCGGGCTCCGCATCTCAAGGACCTGCTGGCCCGGCTGCCGGGCCGGATCGCCGGAGAGGGCGGACCGGGCGGAGGGGAACACCGATGAGCACCCAGCTCTTCCTCTACGACACCTCCGACGACCTCGCTCCCTTCCTCCCCTTCTCGATGTCGCGCCCGCTCGGGGAGCTGCGCTACGGCGCGTTCCTGCTGCGCGAGCGTTGGTCGTCGCGGCTCGACCTGCCGGTGAGCGGCTACCTCACCCCGCACGAGCACCTGGTGGACTTCGTCGAGCCCGCCGCGCCCGCCGTCGTCGTGAGGCCGGGCGAGAAGCACGAGCCGCGGCTCCTGTTCCGCTCCACTTTCGTGCCGACGGCCGGCCTCGGCCCGCAGGCGGCGCCGGCGGAAGCCGTGCGGTTCGTGGACCCCACCGGGACGACGGTGGGCTTCGGCCTCCCGCGCCGCGCCGACTGGCCCGGCTTCGACGCCGCGTCGCGCTGGCCGGCGGTGCCGCTCGAGGGCAAGCGTCTCGCCGGCGTGTGGGATCTGGTGGGGGACCTCCCTCACGTGCTGCCGGCGGATCTCGAGCGGCTGCGCCCCGAGCAGGCGGCCAGCATTCCGCGCGGCGCCACCGTCCTGGGCGATCCCGCGCTCGTGCTGGCGGGCGAGGCGCTGGTCGAGCCCCACGTGGTGCTCGACGTGCGCAACGGCCCCATCGTGCTGGCCCCGGGCGTGGAGGTGCGGGCATTCACTCGCCTGGTCGGGCCCCTCGCGGTCGCGCGCGACACGCGGATCCTGGGCGGCTCGGTGTCGGGCAGTGCCATCGGCCCGCGCTGCGTGGTGCACGGCGAGGTCTCGACCTCCGTCTTCCTCGGCTACGCCAACAAGGGGCACGACGGCTTCCTGGGCCACGCGGTCGTCGGCCGCTGGGTGAATCTCGGCGCCGGCACGATCAACTCCAACCTCAAGAACACCTACGGTCCCGTCCGGGTGACGCTCGACGGGAAGCGCTACGAGACCGGGCTGACCTTCATGGGGTCGTTGATCGGCGACCACGTCAAGACGGCGATCGGCACCATGCTGCCCACCGGATGCGCGATCGGCGTCGGCGCCAACCTGTTCGGGACGTCGCGGCCCGGCACCGAGGTGCCGCCGTTCGCGTGGGGGCTCGACCAGCCCGGCCGGGTGCTGGAGTGCGGCCGGTTCGTGGAGATCGCGGCGCGCGTGCTGCCCCGCCGCGACGTGCCGGTCGATGACCGGACGCGGCGCTACCTCGCCGCGGTCTGGGGCGCCGCCACGCGCTCGGCGCCGTGCGGCTGAGCGTACTGGGTTCGGGGAGCCGCGGGAACGCGATGCTCCTGGAGTCC
>PMIK01000037.1 GCA_003157095.1 Gemmatimonadota bacterium
GCCCTCGCGCTCGGTCCGGGTGGGATACGGCGGGATCGGCTCGAACAGCCCGGCCCCGACCTGGCGGTCCAGGGTTATGCGCGGGTCATCTGCGCTGGTGAAGCCGGGCGAGCCGGCAGTGCCGCCTGCGCCCGGAGCGGCGTTCGGTGACGTCCACGGGTGGGCCGCGCCGGCGGATGTCGCCATGTGCGGCTGCTCGGGCTGGCCGTCGGGCCCGATGGGCTGCGAGGAGGGCTTGCGGTCCGGCATCTTGGTCCTCAGCTCACCGGGGCGCGGCGGATCCCGGCCGATGGATCGTCGCCAAGATCTGCCGGAACGTGGGCGCGCTCGACGTGGCGAACGCCGGCGCCCGGAGATCTGGCCGCGTCGTCCGGCAGGAGGAAGTCCTTACGGAGCGGGAAGCTCGTGTAGTCCGGCGGCATGAAGATGCGGCGCAGATCGCGGTTGCCCTCGAAGACGATGCCGAACATGTCGTAGGCCTCGCGTTCCAGCCAATTGGCGCCGTTCCACAGGTCCACGACCGAGTCCACCTCCAGCTCCTCGACCGGGGGGAGCGCGATCTTGACCCGCAGCTGGGCGTTCCGGGCCAGCGAGCGCAGCTGGTAGACCACCTCGAGCGGCCGCTCGCGGTCGCGGTACTCGACCGCGGTCACGTCCACCAGGTAGTCATACCGCTCGTCCGTCGCGTCGCGCAGCCAGGCGAGGATCTCGTGGGCGCGGTCCTTGGCCAGATGGACGATCGTATCGCCGCACAGCACGACGCTGCGCCCGACCGACGCGCCGAAACGCGCGCGCAGGGTGGCTACCGAAGGGTTCTCCGTCGCGGCGCCGCTCACGTCGTCAGGCGGACCGGGTCTGGTGGACCGAATTGCCGAACGGCTCGGACACCTGGTCCACCGCCGCCGGCTCGAGGAACAGCCCCCGCTGGTCGGTGAGCTGCTCGACCCGGAGCGCCGGGTCGAACACCGACTCGCGCTTGATCTTCTTCTGCAGCATCAGGATGCCGTACAGCAGTCCTTCGGGCCGCGGCGGGCAGCCGGGCACGTAGACGTCCACCGGCACGATGGTATCAATGCCCTGCACCATCGCGTAGTTGTCGAAGATGCCCCCAGTGGAGGCGCACGCCCCCATCGAGATGCACCATTTGGGCTGCGGCATCTGGTCCCAGATCCGGCGGATCACCGGCGCCAGCTTGAAGGGCAGCCGCCCGGCGCAGATCAGCACGTCGGCCTGCCGCGGCGAGTACGCCATCCGCTCCATCCCGAAGCGCGCCAGATCGAAGCGGCTCGCCGCCGTGGCCATGAACTCGATGGCGCAGCAGGCGGTGCCGAAGGCCATCGGCCAGAGCGAGTTGGCGCGCGACCAGTTGACCAGATCGTCGAGCCGCGTCGTCACCCAGTTGGGGGACACGAAGCCCGACCGCAGCGCCGCATCCTGCCGGGCCAGGTCGTCCGGTGCGGTCAGTTCCACTCCAGGGCTCCCCGTTTCCACACGTAGATGTACCCCACGGCGAGGACGACGACGAAGATCGCCATCTCCACCAGCCCTCCGGCGATCCCCATCCCGAACAGGTCCAGCTGCCGGAACGCCACCGCCCACGGCATCATGAAGACGACCTCGATGTCGAACACGATGAACAGCACCGCGACGAGGTAGAACTTCACGTCGTAGCGCTCGCGGGCGTTGCCCAGCGGTGTCATGCCCGACTCGTAGGGCAGCGACTTGATGGGCGTGGGGCGGGACGACGAGAACAGGTGCGAGAGCGCGACCATCATGACCGCGCTGAAGGCCACGAACCCGATCAGCAGGACGAGGGGAATGTAGGGTTGCAGCATGCTCTCCGACGAGCGTGAGAGGACGCGTCGTTGCTCAGGCGGCGAAAGCTAGTGGCGGCCAAATCGGAATTCAAGAAATCGGTATATTCCCTCACCCCTCCACGCATGGGAGCCCATGAGCATCAAGTCCGACCGGTGGATCCGCCGGATGGCGCGCGAGCACGGGATGATCGAGCCGTTCGCCGACGCGCAGGTCAGGCACGGCGTCATCTCCTACGGGGTCTCGAGCTACGGATACGACATGCGGGTCGCCCGGGAGTTCAAGATCTTCACCAACGCGCTCTCGGTGATCGTGGACCCCAAGGCGTTCGATCCGAAATCGTTCGTCTCCTTCGAGGGCGACGCGTGCATCGTGCCGCCGAACTCCTTCGCCCTGGCGCGGTCGGTCGAGTACTTCCGAATCCCGCGCGACGTGCTCACCATCTGCGTCGGGAAGTCCACCTACGCGCGTTGCGGCATCATCACCAACGTGACGCCGTTTGAGCCGGAGTGGGAGGGGTTCGTGACGCTGGAGATCTCCAACACCACGCCGCTCCCCGCGCGGATTTACGCCAACGAGGGCATCGCCCAGGTGCTCTTCTTCCAGGGCGACGAGCCGCCGGAAGTGTCCTACGCCGACAAAAAGGGGAAGTACCAGAAGCAGCAGGGCGTGACGCTGCCGAAGCTGTAGGCGCGTGAGGAGTGAGACGTGAGAGGTGAGAAGGTCAAGTGAGGGGTGAGAGGTTGTTGTGAGAGGGTGACGCAGGCCCCCTCACGCTTCTCTGTCTCTCACCTCTCACCAGCGCTTCTCACCTCTCACGCCTCACCTCTCACCTTTTCGTGACAATCTGCCCCCGAAGTCCGCCCAGGACGCCCAGCAGGTCGCCCTTCTCCTGCGGGCCGACATTGAAATGGCCCAACGCCGCCGCGAGATCCGAGACCAGCGCGTCGAAGTCCGCGTCGCTGATGCCCATGCCGGCGTGCACCTGGCGCATCGGCCGGCCCGCGTAACGGCACGGTCCACCCGCGGCCTGGCAGATCTGGTCGGTCAGCTTCGCGGCCAGCTCGCCGGTGTCCACCCCGCGGAAGAAGGCGTTGACGCGCTGGTCGGCAGCGACCCGACCGAGGAAGTCGCCCACCACGGCGCGTATCGCGTCCACGCCGCCGAGCCGGGTGTACAGCGAGGGGCCCGCCGGGACGGACGCGGCGGGCGCCGGCGGCGGCGGGGCGGCGTGCCGGCAGGCGACGCCGACCAGGGTCGCGCCCACCAGGAGCGCGGCGATGGGTCTCACAGGTCGAGCTCCTCCACTGCGTCCTCTTCCTCCTCCTCCTCGTCCTCGTCCTCGAATATCTCGCCCTCAGGGCCCTCCCCGTGCGAGATGACCTCGAGGAGCTGCAGGCGCTTGACGCCGGACTTGCGGAGATAGTAGGCGGAGTAGTTGCGTTCCTCGTCGTAGAGGGATACCAGGACATCGGCGACCTCCACTTCTTCCTTGCCAGCCGCCTGGGATTGAAGGACAGCGCGCTCGATGACGCTCTGGAAGCCCGCGGTCTGCACCGGCTCGGTGTTCTTGACCTGGGGGATCTTCTGCTCGAAATAGGCCTCCATGCCCCTGCGCAGCTGCTCCACGTCGGCCTCGCAGGCCTCGAGTATGGAGCGGACCTGCTCGAAGGAGAGGGACGCGTAGAGGATGTGCTCCGGAGTGAGGTACTCGTGGTTGCGGAGCTTCGCCTCGTTGTACGCGGCAT
>PMIK01000068.1 GCA_003157095.1 Gemmatimonadota bacterium
GCCGACGCCGTCGCCGTGCCGGAAACGCGCGACGGGCACCTGCCCGCGGACCAGGGCGCCTGGGTGCCCGAACGGGCGGACCAGCAGACGCACGGCCAGGGCACGCCGGCCCCTCGGCCGCTCGCCCGGGCAGCGACCGCCGCGGCCCTGCGTCTCCTCTCCGTACCCGCGGCCGTCCACGTGCGGCTCGGGCGGTCGGGGCTCGCCGCCTTCAAGCACGGGGACTGCTGGCACGATGTCGCCGAGTGGTGCGGCCCGGAGCGTCTCGCTCCCCGCTGGTGGCGGCGCGATGCCGCCGCCCCGGCCGGCGAGGCCTCCGGACCGCGCGACTACTACACGGCGCGTACCGCCGACGACACGCTGTGGCTGCTCTACCGCGGTGACGCGGGGCAGTGGTTCCTCGAGGGATGGCTGGACTGACAGTGCCAAGACGCGCAGACGCGCAGTCCGCCATCCGACCCGCGGCGGCGCCTGCTGCCGGCTCGCCGGAATTGGCGCGGGCGCACCCGCGCCTGGTCGTCGTGCACGCCGATGAGGCGTGCCTGGGCAACGGGCAGGAACCGCCCACGCCCGGCGGCGCCGGCGGACTGATCGAGACGCGCGCCGCATCGGGGCAGGTGGAGCGTCGCGACTATTTCCTCGCTGAGCCCAACACCACCAACAACCGCATGGCGCTGCGTTCCGCGATCGCCGCGCTCGAGTTGCTGAGCGCCAAGGGCCACCGCCTCGACGTTCGGTTCACGTCTGACTCGACCTACCTGATTCAGGGGATGCGGGAGTGGGTGAATACGTGGCGGGCGCGGGGCTGGCGCCGCAAGGGTGGCGTCATCGAGAACCTGGATCTGTGGCGGGATCTGGTCGCCGCTTCGGAGCGGCACGACGTAACCTGGCGCTGGGTGCGCGGCCATGCGGGCCATGCCAAGAACGAGTTCTCCAACGACCTCGCGACGCGTGCGGCCGCTGAACAGCGGCAGTCGGGCGGCCTCGTTCCATCGGCGTTCGGCTCGTGGCTCGCCGCCGAACGCGCCAAGGGGAAGTACCTCGACTACGACCCCGACACCGAGGTGGGCTAGGCGGCGCCGCGCCCATCGCCTCCGGCGAAACGTGCCCTCTTGGTTGACAAGGGCATGCGGCGAATCTAACGTGGCGCGTCCACCAACCGAGACTTGGCAGCGTTGCCCGCACCGTCATCGCCTCCTACCGACGCACTCGACCGGCTGTTCCGCCGGCTCGTCCTGAATCTCGCAGACCTCGATCCCTCGCATATCCACGGGCCGGTCGACGTCAACGAGCTGTACGAGCGTCTGGTCCCGTACCGGACTCACCGATCCGTCCTCGGGATCGATTCGCATGAGGACTACGAGATGGTGCTGCTCCGCCTCCTCTCGGGCGAGCGGGGCTATGCCTTCGTGGAACCCGAAGAGGCGCGCACGGCGCTGGCGAGCGAGGCGGCCGGCATCAACCCCGACACGGGCATCTACCGGCGCTACGGCGCCGCCAAGGTGACTTTCGACCCCGACCACGTTCGCGTGGCGTTGGGTGACGCCGACGCCGGGCCACCGTCCGGCGCAGGAGAGCCCGCGGACGCGACCGCGGCGGGTCCGGTCGGCGAGCGCCCCGCCTCCCAGTCGCCGTGGTTCCCCGAGCCCCCGGACGACACAGCTGAGACCGGGACTGGTGGCGCCGAGCGGGACAAGGGCGCGGGGCGCCCGGAGCTGCCGTTCGCGCTCGACGAGGAGGCGCTGGAACCCCAGGCCACCGGACCCCGCACCACCAGCGCGCCCTGCGCGTTCTGCGGCGGGGAGCTGCCCGTGGGCCGAGCGGTCATCTTCTGCCCGCATTGCGGACAGAACGTCGGTGTCGTCCACTGCCCCTCGTGCGGCACTGAGCTGGACGTAGGCTGGCGCTTCTGCCTCACCTGCGGCCGGCAGATGGCCGGGCTCGGGTGACCCGCTACCGCATCGCCGTCATCGCAGGCGACGGAATCGGGCCGGACGTCATCGAGGCCGCCCTCGCGGTGTTGAACGCCGCCGCGCGCCGCTTCAGTTTCACCCTCGACGTCGAGCGGCTGCCGTACTCCGCCGATCATTACCTCGCCACGCGCGAGACCATTCCCGACGCCGCGGTCGAGCACCTCAGGAACGACGTGGACGCCATTTTCGTCGGGGCGCTCGGCGACCCGCGGGTTCCCGGCAACGAACACGCACGCGACATCCTCCTCGGGCTGCGGTTCCGGCTCGATCTCTACGTCAACCTGCGTCCCGTCACGCTGCTCCATCCCGGCCTCTGCCCGTTGAAGGAGCCGCGGTCGGGCCCGCGCACGATCGACTTCGCCATCGTCCGNNGAGGAAGTCCACACCCGCAAGGGTGTCGAGCGGATCATCCGCTACGCCTTCGAGTGGGCGAAGGCCAAAGGCAAGACTCGCCTCACCATGTCGGACAAGGCGAATGCGGTGCCCGCGCACCGGTTGTGGGGCCGCGTCTTCGCGGAAGTCGGCTCCGAATACCCCGGCATCGAGCGGGAGCACCGCTACGTAGATGCGCTGGCGATGGAGCTGGTCCGGGAGCCCGAGCGGTTCCAGGTGATCGTCACCCAGAACCTGTTCGGCGATATCCTCTCCGACCTCGCGGCGCAGCTGGTGGGCGGACTCGGCGTCTCACCGTCCGCGAACCTGCACCCGGGCCGTGCGGGCCTGTTCGAGCCGGTGCATGGCTCTGCGCCGCCGCTGGCAGGCAGGGACCTGGCCAATCCCTTCGCCGCGATCCTCACTGGGGCCATGATGCTGCGCGAGCTCAAGGAACCTGACGGCGCCGCGGCGCTCGAGGACGCGGTCCGAGCCGCCCTTGCCGCCGGCATCACGACGCCAGATCTGGGTGGCGGCGCCGGCACCCGGGAGGTGGCCCGCTGGGTAGCCGAGCGCGTGGCGCACTGATCGCGGGCCGGCGAGCCGCACACGACCGACCACCTCCCCCGCCTCGTCGCCGGCCTCNNCGAGAGATGAAGACGCAGGGCAAGGACAGGGACGTGGTGTTCCTGAGCGGTGTGCGTACGCCGTTCGGGACGTTCGGCGGGACCCTCAAGGACCATTCAGCCATAGACCTGGCGGCCGACGCCGCGCGCTGTGCCGTCGAGCGCTCGAGGCTCCTGCCCGGCGACTTCGACCACGTGGTATTCGGCAACGCCCTGCAGACTTCCGCCGACGCCATCTACTTCGCCCGGCACGTCGGGCTCAAGGCCGGGCTTCCCATCGAAGTGCCGGCGCTCACCGTGAACCGGCTCTGCGGTTCGGGGTTCGAGGCCATCATCCAGGCCGCGCAACAGATCCTGCTCGACGAATCCGGAGTCGTGCTGGCGGGCGGCGGCGAATCCATGAGCCAGGCGCCGCACGTGCTCCGCGGCGCACGCTGGGGCCTGAGGCTCGGGCCGCCGGCGCCGCTGGAGGACCTGCTCTGGGAATCGCTGAGCGATTCGCAGTGCGGCTTCTCGATGGCGCAGACGGCGGAGAACCTCGCCGAGAAGTACCAGCTCACGCGTGAAGAAGTGGATGCGTACGCCGAGCGCTCCCAGCGGCTGGCGAAGCAGGCCTGGGATCAGGGGGTGTTCGACGACGAGGTGATCGCGGTCCAGGTCAAGGACCCGAAGACGCGCCAGATGGTGCCGTTTCGCGCCGACGAGCACATGCGTCCCGGCACCACAGTCGAGGCGCTCGCCAAGCTGGCACCCTACTTCAAGAAGGACGGCCTGGTGACGGCGGGCAACGCGAGCGGCATCTGCGACGGAGCCGCCGCGTGCGTGGTGGCGTCGGAGGACGTCGCGAAGGCGAAGGGCCTGAAGCCGTTGGGCCGGCTGGTGGGATGGGCGGTGGCGGGCGTGGACCCGAAGTACATGGGTATCGGACCCGCGCCCGCGATCCGGAAGCTGCTGGCCAAGACCGGGATGAGGCTCGACCAGGTGGACCTGTTCGAAGTGAACGAGGCGTTCGCGCCCCAGTACGTCGCGGTCGAGAAGGAGCTGGGCCTGCCGCGCGAGAAGGTGAACGTGCACGGCGGCGCGATCGCGATCGGGCATCCACTCGCCGCGTCCGGCACCAGGATCACCATTCACCTCCTCCACGCGCTGCGGAAGAGCGGCCGGCGTTATGGGATCGGCAGCGCCTGCATTGGCGGCGGCCAGGGTGCCGCCGTGATGGTGGAAGCCTTCACGCAGTAGGGGGACCGACCGGTGGACGCACTCGCAGTCGTGGCGGTGGTGGCGGCGCTCTATGCGCTCTCCAGCCTCCGGATCATCAAGCAGTATGAACGCGCGGTGGCCTTCTTCCTGGGCCGCTACTGGAACACCAAGGGCCCGGGGCTCGTGTTCCTGCCCACCATGATCGCGCACATGCACCGGGTCTCGCTCCGGATCGTCGCGCTCGACATCCCACCCCAGGACGTGATCACGCGCGACAACATCTCGCTCAAGGTCAACGCGGTCCTGTACATGAAGGTGAAGGACCCGGCGGCGGCGATCATCCGGATCGAGAACTACCTCTACGCCACGAGCCAGCTCGCGCAGACTACGCTCAGGAGCGTGTGCGGCCAGCACCAGCTCGACGAGATCCTGTCCGAGCGCGAGAAGATCAACGAGACTCTCAAGGCCATCATTGACATGCGCACCGACGACTGGGGAATCGAGGTCTCGGCGGTCGAGGTCAAGGACGTAGACCTGCCAGTGGAGATGAAGCGTGCGATGGCGCGGCAGGCCGAGGCGGAGCGCGAGCGGCGGGCCAAGGTGATCAACGCCGAAGGCGAGCTGCAGGCCTCCGAGAAGCTGGCCATGGCGGCGCATGTGATCGGCCAGGAGCCTGCGGCGATCACGCTCCGGTTCCTTCAGACCGTCTCCGAGATCGCGTCGGAGCACAACTCGACCACCTTCTTCCCGCTGCCGATAGATCTCCTGAAGCCGTTCCTCGGGGCGTACCGGCAGTCGGAACCGCCTGGTACGCCGGCCCTGGCGAGCCCCGTGGCGCAGCCAACCCTCGCCAACCCGGCGCCCGGCGCCGCGCTGCCGGCGCCGGCCCAACGCGAAGGCGCCGAGCGGCGGGGGTAGGCCGGCGATGGCCGGAGAACTGGTCGCGCGCAAGATCACCAGCGAGCAGCTGGAACGGATCATCCAGCGCGCTGCGGAACTGCAGGCCGGCGAGATGGACACCGGCGAGGGGATGACCGAGCAGGAGCTGCTGAAGCTCGGCTCGGAGGTCGGCATTCCGGGGCGGTTCCTNNCACCGCGTCGTGCCCGGCGAGAAAGCGGCTCTCGAGCAGGCCATCGGTGAGTACATGACAGAGGAAGAGGCGATGACGCCCAAACGCCGCCTTCCGGACCGCACGGTGTGGGAGCGCCAGAAGGGCCTGCTCGCGGAGATGAAGCGCGGGCTGTCGTTCGAGGGGAAAGCGTTCCACCTGGCGCGCGCGGTGGATGTCTCGGTGCAGCTCACGGCGCTCGAGGACGGCTACTGCCACACCGAGATGGCCGCCGACGTCAGCAACCTTCGCAACAGCGCGCTCGGGGGCGCAGGCGCCCTGCTCGGTGCCGGAGCGGTTGCGAGCCTGGTGATCGCCCTGCTCCCCGGCCTCTTCCCCATCGCGTTCCTGCCGTTGCTGGCCGGCGCGGGGCTCGCAGCGCTGGCCAGCCGCTCCCACCGCGGCAAGGCCGAGCGCGTGCAGGTCGCCCTCGAGCAGGTCCTCGACCGCATGGAGCGCGGCGAGATCCGGACACGGCAACGCCTCGCGGGCCCGCGCGCCTCTGCCTTCGTGCGCATCGCCAGCGAGATCAAGAAATCGGTCGAAGACGTGGCGCAATCGCTGCGACAGCCACCGGCGGCGCCGCCCTCGAACTCCACTCCCACTTTCAGGAACCCCAAGACCCCATGACCGACATCACCACCGTCGGCGTCCTGGGCTGCGGCCTGATGGGCAGCGGGATCGCCCAGACCGCCGCCGCCGCCGGCTTCCCGACCATCGTGCGCGAAGTGAGCGACGAGCTGCTCGCCAAGGGCAAGGGCGCCATCACCGGCGCGCTGAACCGCCTGGTGGAGAAGGGCAAGCTCGACGCCGCCGCGCGCGATGCGACGCTCGGGCGGCTGCGCTTCACCACCAAGGTCGCGGACCTCAAGGACGCCGACATCGTCATCGAGGCCGTCACCGAGGACCTGGAGATCAAGAACGCGCTGTGGAAGGAGCTGGACCGGCTGTGCCGCCCAATCACGCTCTTCGCGTCCAACACCTCCAGCCTCACGATCGCCGCGATGGCTGCCGCGACGCAGCGCCCCGACAAGTTCGTCGGCCTGCATTTCTTCAATCCGGTGCCGGTCATGAAGCTGGTGGAAGTGGTGCGCACCGTGACCACGTCGCCGGAGACGTTCGACCGCGCGTTCGGCTTCGCCAAGCGGCTCGGCAAGGAGCCCGTCGCGGCGAAGGACAACTCGGGGTTCGTGGTGAACCTGTTGCTGGTGCCCTACCTGCTCGATGCGATCCGCGCGCTCGAGCACGGCGTCGCGAG
>PMIK01000115.1 GCA_003157095.1 Gemmatimonadota bacterium
GGCGATCACGGTCATCTCGGTGCCGGGCATCGGCTACGCCGGAGACCTCACGTTCCTGCAGCTCGCCTTTGGCTACCTGCTGGGCCGCATCGGGGTCGCCTGGCTCCTGCTGCCGGCATACGCGAAGGGCGGGATCCAGACCGCGTACCAGGTCCTGGGCACGCGCTGGGGCCCACACGCGCGGCGCACGTCGTCGGCGGTCTTCATGGTGACGCGCGCGATGGCCGACAGCGTCCGCATCTTCGCGACCGCCATCCCGCTCGCGGTCATCACGGGCTGGTCGTATCCGGCCTCCATCGTCGTGCTCGGGGTGGCCACGCTCCTCTACACGTACACGGGGGGCCTGCGCGCGGTGGTGTGGATGGACGTCGTGCAGCTCGCCGTGTACCTGCTGGCGGGCGCGGCGGCGCTGTACGTGGCGCTCCACCTCGCGCCGGGCGGCCTCGCGGCCGCCGCGGCAGCGGGNNCACGGCACCGACCAGCTCATCGTGCAACGGCTGCTGGCGACGCGCTCGCTCGGGGACGCGCGCCGGGCGCTGGTCGGCAGCGGGGTCGTGGTGATCGTCCAGTTCGCGCTGTTCCTGCTGGTCGGCGCCGCGATGTGGGCGGCGTTCCCCGCCGGCCGGGCCCTGCGGGGCGACGAGGTGTTCCCCCGCTTCATCACGACGCACCTGTCCGGAGGTCTCGCCGGGCTGGCGGTGGCCGGACTGCTGGCGGCGGCGATGAGCACCCACGCCTCCGCCATCAACTCGCTAGCCTCCGCCACCACGAACGACTTCTACGCCCCGCTCGCCGGGCGCGTCGGGGATGACAGGCATCTGCTGCGCGTCGGCCGCGGCTTCACGCTGCTGTGGGGAACCGTGCTGGTGCTGGGCGCCCTGCTCTTCCGCCAGAAGGAAGCGCCGGTCGTGGTGGTGGCGCTTTCCATCGCCTCGCTCACCTACGGTCCGCTCCTCGGGGCCTTCGTGCTGGCCCGGTTCGCCCGGGTGCGGGAGCGTGACGTCGTCCTGACGCTGATCACGAGCTCGCTGCTGATGGCGATCGTGGTGTTCGCCGGCCCGCTTGCGTCATGGCTGGGCGGTCCGGGTATGTTGGTCGCCATGAGCCGGCTCGCGTGGCCGTGGTACGTGCCGCTCGGCACAGCGCTGACGGTGGCGATCGGCTTGGCATCGAGCGCCGTGCCGGCGGAGGCGGGCGCGGCGCAGCTTCACGCCGACCCACGCGTGGGAAGCAGCCCATGAGAGTCCTCATCGGCGTGGATGCGGGAGCTTCCCACAGCACGGCCGCCGTGGCGAATGAGCACGGCACGGTCCTGGTGCGATCGGACGGCGCGCCGGGAGCCATGCGTCCCGGCGAGGCGGTCTCGGCTGCGGCGCGCATACTGGACACCTGCCGCGATGCCCTCCGCAAGGCTGAGCGCGAGGTACGCGGCGACGTGCTGGTCGTGGGCGCCGCCGGCGTGGGCCGGGAAGAGGAGCGGCTGGCGCTCCAGGCGGCGCTGGAGGATACCGGGCTCGCGCCGCGCGTCGCGGTGACGGTGGACGGGGCGATCGCGCTCCAGTCGGCGTTCGGCGACGCGGCCGGCATCGTGCTCCTCGCGGGGACCGGCTCGGTGGCGTGGGCGCGGCTGCCGGGCGGCAACACCACCCGCATCGGCGGGCTCGGCACCGTGATCGGAGACCAGGGATCGGGTTACGATCTCGCCCGGCAGGCGCTGCGCGCTGCGGGGCTGTCGGTGGAGGGGCGAGGCCGCAGCACCATTCTCTCGGCCCGCCTGCTCGCCCGGCTGCGCCTCTCGGGCCTGGGAGAGCTGGTGCGGTGGGCGACGACGGCGGATATCCCGGCGGTCGCCGGCCTCGCTCCCGAGGTCCTGGCTGCGGCCGAGGAGGGCGACGCCGTGGCCGGAGCGCTGGTGGACGCCGGCGCCGACGATCTGGCCACCCACGTGCGGGCACTCGCCGAGCGGTTTCCGCCCGACGCCGAGGTCGGCGTCGCCCTGGGGGGGAGCCTGCTGGCGCGCAGCGCCGACTATCGGAAGCGCGTCGTGGCCAGGATCGTCGCCGACGTCCCGTCCGCGACTATCCGGCCCGAGCCGGTGGACCCCGTCCTCGGCGCCATCCAGCTCGCTCGGGCGCTGTGAACCGCCACCACCGAGGCTGAGGTATGTGGACCTTCCTCACGCGCCGCACGCTGACCCAGTGGATCCTGGTCGGGATGGTGTCGGGGGCCGTGCTGGGCTGGGCGGCGCCGGACCTCGGCGCGAGCCTGCAACCGCTGGCCACGCTGTTCCTGCGGGCGATCAAGTCCATCATCGTGCCGCTGGTCTTCAGCACCCTGGTGGGCGGGATCGCCGGACACGGAGACGATCTCAAGAAAGTCGGCCGCCTGGCCTTCCGGGCGATCGTCTACTTCGAGGTCGTGACCACGCTGGCCCTCGTGGTCGGGCTGGTGATGGTGAACGTGGTGCAGCCGGGTGTCGGCGTCGCGCTGGGCACCGCAGCCGCCGCGGGCCCCGTCGCCCAGTCCAAGACCACCCTGGCCAGCGTGCTCCAGCACATCGTGCCGCAGAGTTTCTTCGAGGCGGCGGCGCAGAACGAGGTGCTGCAGGTGGTGTTCTGGTCCATCCTGTTCGGGCTCGCGCTCACCCAGGTCAAGGGCAAGCCGAAGGAGGTCATCGTCGGGTTCTGCGCGGGCGTGGCGGAAGTGATGTTCAAGTTCACCGGTATCGTCATGAAGTTCGCGCCGATCGGTGTGGGAGCCGCCATCGCCTTCACGGTGGGACACGGCGGCGTGCAGGTGCTGGCGAGCCTCGGCGCCTTGATCCTGACCCTGTACGCGGCGCTGGTGGTCTTCGCGGTCGCCGTCCTGCTGCCGGTCATTCTCGTCACGAAGGTCCCGCTCCGCGCCTTCCTCCGGGCCATCAAGGAGCCCGCCCTGATCGCCTTCTCGACGGCCTCGTCGGAGGCGGCGCTTCCGCTGGCGATGGAGCGGATCGAGCAGATGGGCGTGCCGCGGCGCATCGTGGCGTTCGTGATTCCGGTCGGCTACTCGTTCAACCTGGACGGCTCCACGCTGTATCTCGCCGTCGCCTCGATCTTCGTGGCGCAGGCGGCGGGCGTGCACCTCGGACTGTCACAGCAGGTGCTGATGATGCTGACCCTCATGCTCACCAGCAAAGGCGTGGCGGGCGTGCCGCGGGCGGCGATCGTCATCCTCGCGGCCACCGTGGCGTCGTTCGGGCTGCCCCTGGAGGCGGTCGCGATCGTCTTCGGCGTAGATCAGCTCATGGACATGGGGCGGACGGCGATCAACCTGGTGGGCAACGGGCTGGCGGCGTGCGTGATGGCGAGGTGGGAAGGCGAGTTCGTGCCGGCAGAGTCCGGAGATCGGTGAGCGGTCTGCAGAAGAGTTGCCAGTGGGAACTCTACTGTCCGCTCGCTGCTGCCCTCTCTTCACCGAGCCGGCGTATGCGTGAATGCCGGATGCCGTACATGAAGTAGATGGTCCCGCCGATCAGCATCCACAGCCCGAACCGCAGCCACGTCAGCAGGGGCAGGTTGATCATCAGGTAGATGCAGAATGCGACCGATACCAGGGGCAGGAACGGCACCCAGGGCGTGCGGAACGGCCGGTGGCGGTCCGGGTCGGTGCGGCGCAGCACGATGATGCCCAAGGCCACCAGGACGAACGCGAACAGCGTGCCGATGTTGGTCAGCTCGAGCACCAGGCCGATGGGCGCGAACGCCGCGCCCAGGGCGACGACCACGCCGGTGACGATGGTGGTCACATGGGGCGTCTTGAACTTCGGGTGGATCTTCGCGGCCCAGGGCGGCAGCAGGCCGTCGCGNNGCGGCCACCGCGCCGAGCGAGAGAATGCCGGCGGCCCAGTCGGCGTGGATGTACTGGAGCGCCACGGCCAGCGGGTCCGGCACGTCGAGCTGATTCCATGGGATCAGGCCGGTCAGCGCCAGCGCGATCGCGATGTAGAGCACCGTGCAGATGACCAGCGACGCGATGATCCCGATGGGGATGTCGCGCTGCGGGTTCTTCGCCTCCTCGGACGCCGTGCTCACGGCGTCGAAGCCGATGTACGCAAAGAAGATGAGTGCCGCGCCGACGCTGATGCCCTTGAAGCCGTTCGGCGCGAAACTCGGCGTAACCCATTGGTGCGGGTGGATGGCGGCGAAGCCCACGGCCAGGAAGAGCAGGATCACCGCCAGCTTGATGCCCACCATCAGCGTGTTGACCCACGACGATTCCTGCACTCCGATCACCAGCACCACCGTGATCAACCCGACGATGGCCAGTGCCGGCAGGCAGAACACGATGGGGATGGGGCCGAGGTGGGGCGCCGAGGCGACGATGGCCGGATTGGCGAGCCCCGTAATGGTGTCGGTGACCAGCCACCGGGGCAGTGTGACGCCGATGTCCCTGAGGAACGAATCGAAGTAGCCGGCCCAGCCGACGGCGACGGCGACGTTGCCGACGGCGTACTCCAGGATCAGGTCCCAGCCGATGATCCACGCCACCAGCTCGCCGAGGGTAGCGTAGGCGTAGGTGTAGGCGCTCCCCGCGATGGGGATGAGGGCGGCGAATTCGGAATAGGTGAGCGCGGCAACCGCGCTGGTGACGCCCGCCAGAGCGATGGAGAGGACGATGGCGGAGCCGGCGCCGAGATGGCCGGCGTCGCCACTGATCGCCGAGCCGATGGCAGCGAAGATCCCCGCCCCGATGATGGCCCCGATCCCGAGCGCCGTGAGCGCCACGGGACCGAGGCTGCGCTTCAATCCGCCGCCGACGGCTCCGTCGGCGACGCACTGATCGACGGTCTTCCTGGCGAGAAGCTGGCTCAGATGAACAGCGGCGCCAGGACCAGCGTGACGGTGCTGAGCAGCTTGATCAACACGTGGAGCGACGGACCGGCCGTGTCCTTGAACGGATCACCCACCGTGTCGCCGACCACGCCGGCCTTGTGGGCGAACGAGCCCTTGCCGCCGTACTCGCCCATCTCGATGAACTTCTTGGCGTTGTCCCACGCGCCGCCGCCGTTGTTCAGCATCAGCGCGACCAGGATGCCGGTGATGGTGGCGACCATCAGGAACGCCGCGACCGCTTCGGCGCCCAACCCGAGGAGCCGGAAGACGAGCCCCACCGCGATCGGCATGCCGACGGCCAGCAGGCCGGGGGCGACCATCTCCTTGAGCGCGCCCACGGTCACGATGTCCACGCAGCGGGCGTAGTTCGGCCGCGACGTGCCGGCGAGGATCCCGGCGTCCTCGGAGAACTGGCGCCGCACCTCCTTGATCACGCTCACCGCCGCCTTCTGCACGGCGTTGATGGCGAGCGAGCAGAACCAGAAGATCAGCATCGCCCCGAGCAGCGCCGCCACGAAGATCTCGGGCTTCGCGATGTCCACCGTGGCGAACGAGGTGTTGGTGTAGAGGCCGATCTCGTCCATGTAGGCCGAGAAGAGCAGGAACGCCGCCAATGCGGCGGAGCCCACCGCGTAGCCCTTGGTGAGCGCCTTGGTCGTGTTCCCTACCGCGTCGAGCCGGTCGGTCTTCCTTCTGATCTCTTCGGGCTGCTTGGACATCTCGATGATGCCGCCGGCGTTGTCCGTGATCGGGCCGAAGGTGTCCATCGCCAGGATGTACGCGGCCGTGCCCAGCATCCCCATCGTCGCGACGGCGGTGCCGAACAACCCGCCGCCCGGCACGGCGCTCTTCCCGAGGTCGTACGAGGTGATGATCGCCACGCCGATGGTGAAGGCCGGCAGCGCCGTGCATTCCATCGCCACCGCGAAGCCCGAGATGATGTTGGTCGCCGGCCCGGTCACCGAGGCCGCGGCGATGGCCTTGACCGGCCGGAAGCGGTACTCGGTGTAGTACTGGGTGATGTACACGAAGGCGATGGACGTCGCGATGCCGATCAGGCCCGCGATCGCGTAGTGCCACCAGGCGTCCGGGCTGCCGGGGAACTGGAGCAGCCAGTACGTCCCCGCCACGAAGCCGATCGCCGCCAGCACCGCCGTGGTCCAGTAGCCACGGTTCAGGGCCTGCATCGGATCTTCGTCTTCCTTGGCCTTCACCGTCAGGATCCCGATGATGGAGGCGATGAGACCGAAGGCCCGGACCACCAGTGGGAACAGCATCACGCTGATGACGAAGGTGGCACTGGTCGCGTTGGCGGCCTGGACCCTCAGGGCCAGGGTGGAGCCGAGGATCATCGCGCCGATGTTCTCCGCCGCCGTGGACTCGAACAGGTCCGCGCCGCGGCCGGCGCAGTCGCCCACGTTGTCGCCGACCAGGTCGGCGATCACCGCTGGATTGCGGGGATCGTCCTCCGGAATGCCGGCCTCGACCTTGCCCACCNNGGGATGCTGGTCAGGCTGTGCACCAGGAAGTAAAGCCCCCCGACGCCCAGCAGGCTCATCGCCACCACGAAGAGGCCCGAGACGGCGCCGCCGCGCAGGGCGGCCTGGAGCGCGCGGTTCAGGCTGGTCCGGGCCGCGCTGGCCGCGCGGATGTTGGCGCGGATCGAAACGAACATGCCCACGTAGCCTGCGAAGCCCGAACAG
>PMIK01000085.1 GCA_003157095.1 Gemmatimonadota bacterium
ACGTTCAGCATCAGGCCCACCTTGTTGTAGGCCGCGATGGCTCCGGTCAGCAGCAGGGCGATGTTGGCGATCTTCTCCCGCTTCCAACCGTCCGTCCACGCGCGCGTGTTGGCGATCAGCTTGGTATTGGACTCGAGCACCGTGTCCACCACGCGGAGCCGGTGCGCGCGCAGCGACGACCCGGTCTCCGTCACTTCGACGATCGCGTCCGCCAGCTGGGGCACCTTGACCTCGGTGGCNNGGTGGCGCCCCACGAGAACTCCACTCGGGCCTGGACCCCGTTCCTCGCCAGGTAGGCCTCGGTGAGCTTCACGCCCTCCGTCGCAATCACCTTCCCCTCGAGATCACGCACCTCCCTGACCGGCGACTCCTCGGGCACAGCGAGTACCCAGCGCACCTTGCCGAGCCCCGTCTTCGCGTAAATCAAGTCGGCGACCTCGGTCACGGTGGCACTGGTCTCCACGATCCAGTCCTTCCCCGTAAGCCCCGCGTCCAGCGCGCCGGTCTCGACGTACCGCGGCATCTCCTGTGCGCGCACCATCAGGCACTCGATCTCGGGATCGTCCACGGACGGGTAGTAGGATCGTGAGTCGGCGGTAATGCGCCACCCGGCGCGGGCGAACAAATGGAGGGTCGCCTCCTGGAGGCTCCCCTTGGGAATGCCGAGCTTGAGCTTGCTCATCGTGCCGTCTCCCGGCCGTACACCGCGCCCGGCTCAAACGAGCGCTCGGCGATGGCGCGCGCCGTGCCGCCGGGCTCGAGGCGGCGGAAGAAGCAGCTGCGGTATCCCTCGTGGCAGACGCCGGGTCCGAGCGCATCCACGCGCACCAGTACGGCGTCGGCGTCGCAGTCCACCAGCACCTCGCGGACCATGAGCCGGTGGCCGCTCTGCTCGCCCTTGACCCACAGGCGCGCCCTGGACCGGCTGTAAAACGTGGTGTCGCCCGAAGCCAGGGTGGCTTCCAGGGCCGCCGGGTTCATGTAACCCAGCATCAGGACTTCCCCCGTCGTGCGGTCCTGCACGATCGCGGGAACCAGACCGTCGGCCTTCGCGAAATCCAACTCCATTGCTGCTCCAGGATGAACGAGGCGCCCGGCGGCGAGGGTGTCGGCGGGCGCCTGGAACGGCAACAAAAACAAAGCCCGCGAGCACCGATCGTGCCCGCGGGCTGGTGTGTGTGCGTGGTCAGTTACGCGACGACAATTCCCCCGGGGCACGGACTGTGGCCGTGATGGTGGTGCAGGGGGGCGTGACCGTGTAGTTGCATGGCGAGCACTTTAGTCGGACTTGTGCGGCACGTCAAGCGCCGGTGGGACCTGCGACCCGTCACTCGTCGCGCGTCAGTACCCCAGCGTCACGGTCGTACCGAACTGGATGTGCGAGTCTGGACCCCAGCCGAGCTCCACGCCGAACATTGACGCCCTCCCGAACTGGATGATCGCCCCGGCCCCGTAGCCGCTGTGGAGTCCCGACCACCGGAAGCGCTCACCTTGGTTCCACACCCGGCCGACGTCGGCGTGCGCCACCAGCCAGAGCCGGATTGGGCTGATGCCGATCGCGGTATCCAAGTACTTGTGGCGGAGATCCACGCTGGCCAGCGCGGTGTTGGCGCCGAGCCAGCGGCCCTGGATGTTCTGCCGCAGCGTCGTCGTTCCGCCAAAGCCGTCCTCGGGCAGCCAGCTCGTCAGGCGCTCGTACGCGATGTAGAAGGGGAGCATTCCTCGCGCGAACTGCACCGATTGGCGAAGGGCCAGAACGGTCTCGAGGCCCACCGGCGTGAACTCGCACGCTCCGAGCGCCCAGCGGGTGTAATCGAAGTCACCCGCACCCTTGAGCGCCTTCGCGCCGATGGCCTCGACGAAGACGCCTCGCGAGGGAGAGGCCTCCTCGTCGCGGGTATCGAACAGCAGCCCGCCCCTGAGCTCGAGGCTGGTGGATGACCCGGTATCCGACACGACTCCGGTCGCCAGATCCGCGCCGAGCGCTGTCGGCAACCCCCCCAGCGGCGTGGCCCGGTAACGGCGATACTGGCCGCCGGCGAGCATGCGCAACGGCCCGGCGATTTGGTGCTGCACGGCGATGATGCCGGTGGCCCGCGTCAGGGAATAGCGGTAGTAGTGGCTGTCGCCCCCGTTCGCCGACTCGAGCGAGTCGCTGATCGTGCTCGCGTTGCCCAGGCCGAAGTACGGCGCGTGCTGGATTCGCTCGTAGCCCGCAATGGCGAGGAACCGCCACCCCGGGACCCGGGCCGTGTTGTTGTAGGTGAGTGAGACGGTCTGGGCCCCGCTGGTGGAGATGCTCGCGCCCGGATTGATGGATGCGCCAGTGGGGATGGGGCCTGGCGGCGCGGACTTCCACCACCCACCGGCGAGTTCGACCCCGAGCCCGTCGAGGGAGCTGTATGTCGGCAGGGGGATGAGGAGCCACGACCACGGTTCGCTCGGCACCTGTGCGGAAGCGAGCCGTGGCGTTGCGAGCAGGAGGGCAGCGCCGGCCGCCCGCGCCGCCGCCCTCTTCCATTTCATCTGCCCGTCGGCCTCTCGTACAGGTAGGCGCCGTCGGCGAGGCGGGCCTCGCGCCCGTCGTGCACGGCGAACTTGTAGCCCGCGTACAACCCCGCCGAGCCGAACTCGCCGCGCTTGTTGACGGCGTAGTACTGCAGGTCGTACTTGGGCCGGCCGTTTGCGTCCAGCAGCCGCGCCTCACTCATGGCCACCGCGCGGCGCAGCGTCTCGAGGCAGGCGTCGGTTGGCGACAGGCCGCGACGCAGGCCCTCGACCGTGGTGAACCCGCCGCACACCATGATGTTGCATTCGCCTAGTCCGGTGGATCCCGCGGCCCCGACGTCGTTGTCCACGTAGAGGCCCGCCCCCACGATGGGCGAGTCGCCTACTCGACCCGGAATCTTCCACGCCAGGCCAGCCGTGGTCGTGACCGACGAGATCTCGCCGCTCGCATTGATGGCGCTACAGTTGATGGTTCCGTGTGGCGGAGTCGGGAAGACCTGACCCTCGGGAATGTCGCGGTAGTTGTCATCCGGGCTGAGATTGGCGCGCCAGCGCAGCCACGCCTGGCGCGCCTGCTCCGTCAGGAGGTTCTCGATCTGGAAGCCGAACTGCACCGCGAAGTCCTGCGCCCCCTTGCCCACCAGCATGATGTGGTTGGTGTACTTCAGAACGCACTTCGCCACCTCGCTCGGCGTCTTGATGCCTTCCAGCGCGCCCACCGCGCCGGCGCGCCTGGTGGGGCCGTGCATGCACGAGGCGTCGAGCTGCACCACCCCCTCGGCGTTGGGCAGCCCGCCGTAGCCGACCGACATGTCGTTGGGATCCAGCTCCTGGATCTTCACGGCCTCGACGACGGCGTCCAGCGTGTCGGCGCTCTGGTTTACGATCAGGTCCATCGCCTTCGCGACGCCGCGGATCCCGTTGGCGGAGGCTACGACACACGGCCTGGCCGGCGGCCTGAGAATCACGGCGGGCGCGCCGAGGCTGCCGGGCCCGACCCTCACTGCGGTGCGCACCAGCGGCATCACGGCGGCGCTGCTCAACACGAAGTCGCGGCGGGACAATGCGTCGATCACGGGGACTCCTGGCCCGGGTTGCGGGAAGGAGGAGAAGATATCGCGCGCGGGACGGTGATGGCCACCGCGCCGAAACGGGCGCGGCCGGAGAGAGTGTACCGCGCGTCGGCGAGCAGCACCTCGTAGCCCTCGCCCGCGTGCAGGACCTCGACCACCGGGAAGCGTGCCCAGCCGAGGAAGATGCGTCCCTGCCAGGTCGCGGCCGCGGCGGCCCGTGCCTCCGGGGCATCCACCCCGATGTAGCGGCGGACCAGCGGCCCCTCGCGCCGGTAGTGCGGCTGGTGCAGCCAGTCGAAGGAGCCCATTTCATAAGTGCTGTCGCGTGCGATGACCACGCTGCGGCGGAACGGGTTCAGGGGCAGCGGCGACACCATCAGCCGCTCCACGGCGGGACCGCCCTCGGCGGTGGCCGCGCGCAGCACCATCCCGCGCGCCAGCACGTTGGAGGCGGCCATCAGGAGGATGTACACGGTCGCCGCGGTGAGCGCGGCGCGCGCAGGCCACTCGGGGCGCCGGAGGCCCCTGCGCCTCAAGTCCCGGGCGAGCAGGTACCCCACGCCGAGGGCCAGCCACATCCAAGGATCGGCGATGAACAGCGTGTCGCCGTGGAACCAATGGGCGCTGAAGGGCATCAGCAGCCGCACGCCGTAGGTGTTGCAGAGGTCGAGGAGCGGATGCGTCAGCACCGCGACCAGCGACAGCCAGAGCAGCGCCCGCGGAACGGCCGGAGGCAGATTGGGATGGCGCCGCCGCCGCACCCAGCGATCCCAGGCCAGCATGATGCCGGTGATGACGAACGGCCACACCGCCATCGCGAGCGCGCCGTGGGTCCAGCCGCGCCGGAACCCGAGCGCTTCGATGGGGCGGTTCAGCCAGTAGAGGATCCCGTCCACGTCCGGGATATTGGCCCCGATGACGAGCGCCGCCGTTGCGAGGGGCGTCTTTTTCCGGAGCCCGGCCTCCGCCAGCGCGGCGCCGACCAGGGTGTGGCAGAGATTGTCCATGCGTCTTTCCGCTTGACGCCGTTGGGGCGCAGTGCAATGTAGTGGGAGACCAGCCGGTGGTTCCGCTCCACCCTTCTTCGCACCCCGAGGTGCCGGCCATGCTCGAGACGCTGGATCTCGACAAGAAAATTGACAAGGAAGCGTACGACAAGTCGTTCCCCGAGCTGCGCAACAAACTGCGGGACCTGCAGCGCCAGGCCTTCGATGCCAAGATCCCGGTCGCGGTGATCTTCGAGGGCTGGGACGCAGCGGGCAAGGGCGAGACGATCGGCAAGCTGGTCGAGCGGCTCGACCCGCGCGGGATCAAGGTGCACCCCATCTCGGCACCGCTCGAGGACGAGCGGCTACGCCCCTTCCTGTGGCGCTTCTGGACCAAGATCCCGGGCCGCGGGGAAATGGCCGTCTTCGACCGCTCCTGGTACGGCCGCGTGCTGGTGGACCGGGTGGACAAGGCCATCAAGCCCGAGCAGTGGCGGTCCGCCTACAACGAGATCGCGCAGTTCGAGCGGATGCTGAGCGACGACGGGATGGTCATCGTCAAGTTCTGGCTCCACATCAGCGAGAAGGAGCAGCGGAAGCGCTTCAAGGAGATCGAGAAGAGCAAGTTCGACAAGTGGCGGGTGACGAAGGAGGACTGGGAGAACCACAAGCTGTACGGCGATTACGCGCAGGCGGCCGAGGAGATGTTCGAGCGCACCAACACCGCCTACGCGCCGTGGACGATCGTGGAGGCGACCGATAAGCGCTACCGCCTCGTCAAGGTCTTCAAGACGCTCGCCGACGCGATGCAGACGGCGCTCCACGCCAGGTCCGAGCAACCCGCCCCGAAGCGCGCGGCGCGTGCCAGCGTCTCGGTGCAGGCACTGAAGGAGATGGAAACCATCCTCGACAAGGTGGACCTCACCAAGTCGTTCAAGCGGAAGGAGTACGAGGAGCAGCTCCAGGAGTACCAGGTCCGCCTGCGGCAGCTGGAGTATCGGTGCTACGAGGAGCGCCGGCCGGTCATCGTCGGCTACGAAGGCTGGGACGCCGCGGGCAAGGGCGGAAACATCCGGCGGGTGACCGAGAACCTGGACCCGCGCGGCTACTCGGTGGTGTCGATCGCCGCTCCCAAGGGGGACGACGCGACCCACCACTACCTGTGGCGCTTCTGGCGCCAGATCCCCAAGGCGGGGCACCTGGCCATTTTCGACCGCACCTGGTATGGGCGCGTGCTGGTCGAGCGGGTGGAGAACTTCTGCAGCGAGGCGGAGTGGCGGCGAGCCTACCAGGAGATCAACGAGTTCGAGTTGTCGTTGTCCAATTTCGGGATGATCGTGGTCAAGTTCTGGCTGCACATCTCGAAGGAAGAGCAGCTGCGCCGCTTCAAGGAGCGGGAGAAGATCGAGTACAAGCAGTACAAGATCACCGAGGAGGACTGGCGCAACCGCGAGAAGTGGGACGCCTACCGGCAGGCCGTGGTGGACATGCTCCAGAACACCAGCACCACCTACGCGCGCTGGACGATCGTCGAGGCGAACGACAAGCTCTGGGCCCGGATCCGCACCCTCCGCACGATCGTGGAGACGATCGAGGAAGGGCTCGGCGTCAAGAAGAGCGGCAAGGAAAAAAAGAAGAAGAAGGTCGAGTAGTCGGCGGCGCTCTTGCCGACGCCTCTGCGGCCCGCTTACGTAGACGCGTTCCGGCGAGGGGGCGGCATGTGGGGGCTGGAGAACATCTCGGCGGCCACCCCGAAGGGGCGGTTCGTGTTCCTGGTCCTGGTCATGGCCGTCGCGACGCTGGTCTGCCTCCTGGAGGTCGTGCTCTTCCTCAATTGGATTCCGCTCCTTGCCGCGGCCGGAGGATGGGCCTTCGTGCTACTCTACGGGGTGATCGAGGGCGCTCTTCTCCACCACGGTGCAGGCGCGGTCGCAGCGCTCACGCTGCCCAGCGGCTCGTCCACCCCATCGGTCAACCAGCACTCGAACATCGAGGCGATGGTCGCGCGCGGGCAGTTCGCGGAGGCGGCCGAAGCGTACCGGGCCGCGATCGCCTCGGACCCGGCGGACATGATCGCCTGCGAGCAGCTCGGCCAGCTGGCGCTGCGGGAGCTGAAGGACTACCATCTCGCGCTGTTCGCGGTACGCGAAGGGGAAAGACGCGCGCCGAACGCCCGGCGTCAGGCGGGCTTCGCGCTCCTGGCGGCGAACATCTACGGTGACAACCTGAAGGACTACGGCAGGGCGGTCGTGGAGCTGCGGCGGATCCTGGCGCGCTACCCGGACGTCCCGAATGCCGCCCGCTTGCGCGCCGAGATCGAGGAACTCAAGGCGCTCCACTTTGAGGCCCCATGACCCGACGTCTCCGGCTTGATCCCGCGATCTTCCATCTTCCCGTCGACAAGATGCGGGCGGGCTACTACTCCGATAAGTACTTCGTCCGCACCCGGGACATTCTGCTCGCCAACGGCAACCGCCCGCGGGTGACGATGCAGGTGTTCGGCAAGTCCCGGGCGTTCCTCGGCGGGATCGACGAGGCGATCGCCATTCTGAAACAATGCGCCATCGAGTGGAGCGACCTCGTGGTGCATGCGCTGTACGACGGCGACGAGGTGCAGCCCTGGGAAACCGTCATGCTCATCGAGGGCCCGTACGACGCCTTCGCGCACCTCGAAACGGTCTACCTCGGAGTGCTGGCGCGGCGGACCAAGGTCGGGACGAACACNNGCAGACCGGCGACGGCTACGCGGCGCACGTCGCGGGGGCGATCGGCGTCTCGACCGACGCGCAGGCGTCGTGGTGGGGCAGCGAGGGGGTCGGAACGGTCCCCCACGCTTTGATCGCCGCGTACGGCGGCGACACGGTCAAGGCCACGCGGTTGTTCGCCGACCACATCCCGGAGTCGGTGCGGGTGGTCACCCTGGTGGACTTCGAGAACGACTGCGTGGGAACCAGCCTGGCCTGCGCGCGGGCGCTCGGCAAGCGCCTCGACGGCGTGCGGCTCGATACCTCCGAGACCATGGTGGACAGGTCCATCATCCCGGAGATGGGGACGTTCAAGCCGACCGGCGTCAATCCGCAGCTGGTGTGGAACGTTCGCCGCGCCCTGGACCGCGAGGGGTTCGGACACGTCAGAATCGTGGTGTCCGGCGGCTTCACGGTGGAGAAGATCCGGCAGTTCGAGGAGCAGGGGGTGCCGGTGGACGCCTATGGGGTGGGCTCATCCCTCTACCAGGGGCGGTTCGACTTCACGGCCGACGTCGTCCTGGTGGACGGCCGGCCCGTCGCCAAGGTGGGGCGCGAGCATCGGCCCAATCCACGACTGGAGCGGGTGGACTAGCACCTTGCCAGACGGCGAAGACGGCGAGGGGGAAGGGGTCTTGGGGCTCCTTCCCCCTTCGCCGTCTGTGCGGCCGGCAACCTGGAAGGGGGGTCTTGCGGGGCGCGGTGGAAATGCATATTAATACATCCACGTGCATAGGTATTCACTCCGACCCGCCACCCTGGAGCCAGCGATGAGCCGTGAGAAGAAGAAGCCGGTGCCGAAGACCCAGCCGCCCGAGGCATTCGGCATCTAGCGGCCATCCGGCAGCCAGTGACGAGGCCCGCTCACCCGAGCGGGCCTCGCGCTTTTGGGGTATGTTGGCAGCCGCGATGCCCCTTCGCCCTTCCGCCTCCACGGACGACCATCGGGCCGCCGTCCTGGCCGGCTTCCTCGGCTGGACGCTCGACGCCTTCGATTTCTTCCTCGTCGTCATGACGCTGACGGCGATCGCGCGCGAGTTCCACCGGTCCGACGCCGCCGTCGCCTTGTCCATCACGCTGACGCTGGCGGTCCGCCCGGTCGGCGCGTTCATCTTCGGGCTCCTGGCCGACCGCTACGGCCGGCGCGTCCCGCTGATGGCGGACCTGGTCTTCTACTCGGTCATGGAGGTGCTGTCCGGCCTTGCCCCGACCTTCACCAGCTTCCTGGTGCTCCGGGCGCTGTTCGGCATCGGCATGGGCGGNNGGGTACGCGGTCGGCTACCTGCTGGCGGCGCTCAGCTTCTTCGTGGTGTTCCCACGCTGGGGGTGGCGGCCGCTGTTCTTCATCGGCGGGCTGCCGGCTTTGCTCGCGCTGTTCGTGCGCTACCGGGTGAAGGAGTCCGAGGTGTGGCGGCGCTCGCGCGAGGAGAGCTGGCGCGGCCTCGGCCGTGCGATCGTGCGGCACTGGCGGCTGTTTCTCTACCTGGTGCTGCTGATGGCGATGATGAACTTCGTCTCGCACGGCACCCAGGACATGTACCCGACCTTCCTCCAGCGCGACTGGGGATTCACCCCGGCCCGGCGAGCCGCGCTCACCGCCTTCTCGATGCTGGGCGCCATCGCGGGGGGCGTGCTGGTGGGGCTGGTGTCGGACCGGCTCGGTCGGCGGCGCTCCATCGTGCTCTCGCTCGTGGGCGCGCTCGCCGCCATCCCGCTATGGGCGTTCGCGCCCTCGCTGGCGGTGCTCGTGACCGGTGCGTTCCTCATGCAGTTTTTCGTGCAGGGAGCGTGGGGCGTGATTCCCGCGCACATCACCGAGCTGTCGCCCGACAACGTGCGCGGCTTCCTGCCGGGCTTCGCCTATCAGTGCGGCGTGCTGGTTGCCGGATCGATCGCGTATCTCCAGGCGGCCGCGGCGGTCGGCCGGACCTACGCGGTGGCGATGGCCATCACGGCCGGTGCGGTCTTCGCGGTCTGTGCCGTGGTCGCGGCGCTGGGCCCCGAGCGCCGGGGGATCGTCTATGGCGCGACGGAACGTCCGGCGCCGTGACGGTCCGGCGGCACTGACCCGTCCCGGTGCGCCTGGGGCGGCTGGCTTCCGCCGGCGGGACAGGGCGTGCTAACATTGGAGCGACTCCCAAACAGAACCTGAAGCCACGGCCGCGAGCCCACCGCGGCGGCCACGCCGGCGACCGCGGCACAAGCGGCGTCACGGGCGGAGTGGGTCGGCATCCGCACCGGGCGACGCCCGGGGACACCGGAGGGGGCGACGAATGAGCAAGGTCCGAGTGCTGGTCGGCACCCACAAGGGCGCGTTTATCCTCAGTGCTGACGGCAAGCGCGAGAGATGGGAGGTGAGCGGCCCCCACTTCGCGGGATGGGAGATCTACCACGTGAAAGCCTCACCCGCCGACCCGAACCGCCTATACGCCTCGCAGTCGTCCGGCTGGTCCGGCCAGGTGATGCAGCGCTCCAGCGACGGCGGCA
>PMIK01000141.1 GCA_003157095.1 Gemmatimonadota bacterium
ATAGGTTTGATTTTCTGTCACATTCTGGATAGATTTCTACGAGAGCATTTTACCCATCAGGTTGCCTTTTGTGACTTCCAAGAGGGTGTACATCGAGACGTACGGCTGCCAGATGAACGCGGCCGATGCGCAGCTGATGGCCGGGATCCTGCTGCGGGAGGGATTCACGCGCGCCGAGTCGGCGGACGAGGCCGAGGTGGTGATCGTGAACACCTGCGCCGTCCGCGACCACGCGGAGCAGCGCGTCCTCGGCCGGGTGGGGGAGCTCAAGCGCAGCAAACGGGCGGGAGACGTGCTGGGCGTGGTGGGGTGCATGGCGCAGCGCCTCGGCGAGCGGTTGCTGGAGCGGGCGCCGCACGTGGACTTCGTGGCGGGCCCCGACGCCTACCGGCAGCTCCCGCAGCTGGTGAGCCGGGCGCGCGAGGGCGAGCGCGCGGCCGACACGGCGCTGCTCTCGACCGAGCACTACGAGGACATCGTCCCGGCGCGCGAGTCGGCGGCATCCGCGTGGATCACGGTGCAACGCGGCTGCGATTACCGGTGCACCTTCTGCATAGTTCCGATGACGCGGGGCCCGGAGCGCAGCAGAAGATTGTCCGACGTGGTGCGCGAGGCGCGATCCCTGGCCGAGCGCGGCGTGTCGGAGGTGACGCTCCTTGGCCAGACGGTCAACTCGTATCACGACGGCGAGCACGACTTCGCGGACCTGCTCCGGGCGGTGGGTGCGGTGCCCGGCCTGCGCCGGGTGCGATTCACCAGCCCGCATCCCAACGACTTCTCGGAGCGAGTGGTGGCCGCGATGGCGCAGGTCGAGGCGGTCTGCGAGCACGTGCACCTGCCGGCGCAGAGCGGGTCGAGCGCCGTGCTCCGGCGGATGCTGCGCCGCTACACCCGCGAGGGGTATCTCGGCGTGGTGGAGCGGCTGCGCGCCGCGATCCCCGGTCTCGCGGTCACGACCGACCTCATCGTCGGCTTCCCGGGCGAGAGCGACGCGGACTTCACCGCCACCCTCGCACTGGTGGGCGAGGTCGGCTTTGACGACGCCTTCACCTTCCGCTTCAGCCCGCGCGCCGGGACGGCCGCGACGCGGCTCGCCGACGCCGTGCCGGACGAAGTGGCCGCCGAGCGGCTGGAGCGGCTCATCGCCGAAGTGCGCCGGGTGGCCCGGGCGCGGAATGCGGGGCTGGTCGGCACGACGCACGAGATCCTGGTGGAGCAGCGCGCCCGGCGCGGCGCCGCGCTCCAGGGACGGACCCGGCAGCACCGCGTGGCGATGGTGGACGGGCCCGCCGAGTGGATCGGGAGTTACCGGACCGTGCGCCTCACGGGAACCACGGGGGCGACGTTCAGCGCCGTGCCGGTCGAGCCGGTCCGCGAGGAGGTCGAGCCGTGAGGAACGTGCTCGAGGCGGTCGTGATGCGGGAGTACGAGGAGCTGCACGCGGAAATGCGCGATGCATGCGGCTGCCCGCAGTGCCGCGAGGACATCCTGGTCTGCGCCCTGAACCGGCTACCACCGCGCTATGTGGCGACCCTGACCGGCGAGGTGCTGGCCGAGGTACGGCTGGAAGCCGACCAGGGCCGGGCGGACGTCACGGTGGCGCTGATGGAAGCGTTCCGGGTGGTCGGCGGCGGTCCGCGGCACGCGAGGAGTCCCAGCACCGTGCCTTGAGCCGCGCGGGCCGGCGCTAGGATGCCGGCGGTCGTCTGGTGCGCCCTGGGCTTCGTGGCCGGCGATGTCGCCGGCCTTTTGTATTCCGGGGCCGGGTGGATGCTCGCTCCGGCGCTGGCGCTGGGTGGCCTGATCATGTGGCGATTCCAGCCTCGCACGGCGGCCGTCCTCACCGCCGGCGCGGCGGGCGTCGCATGGGGAGCGGCGGCGTCCGCCGTCGCCGCCCGCGATTGCCGTTCGCGATGGCGCGAAGGCGAGCGCGTGGCGCTGGTCGTCGGGTTGTGGGATGTGGCAGTCAGGGGCGGCGCATCGCGCGCCACCGTATGGTGGCCGGAGGAGTGCGCCGGTCGGCTGACCATTGCCTGGCCGTCGTGGGTCGAGCCGCCCGCCGTCGGCGCCGTGGTCATCGGGACGTGGCACCGCAGCCCGCGGGCCGGGACGCCTTGGCCGGTCAGGCCGGAGCGCTCGGGCCGCCTGGTGGCGCGTCACCTGCGGCCGCTCGCGCGGTCTCCGGGGCTGCGCGCGCTGCTCCGGCTGTCGGCCGAGCGCCGGATCACCGAGCTGTTCGGTCCGGCGCGGGCTCCGCTCGCCGCGGCGCTCACCCTCGGCACCGGGGACCTGCTCGATCAGGAGGTGCGGCAGCGCTTCGCGCACGCCGGCCTCGCCCACATCCTCGCCATCTCGGGACTGCACGTGGGCATTCTGGCCGCCGCGCTGCTGCTGGTGCTCCGCGCCGCCCGGCTCGGCTCCGACGCGGCGCGCCTCGCCGCCACGGCGCTGGTGGCGGGCTACGTCGGCCTCCTCGGGTGGCCTCCGCCCGCGGTGCGGGCCCTGGGCCTGATTGCGCTCTGGTGCTGGGCACGGGTGCGGCAGCGCCCGGTCGTGCCGTACGCGCCTCTGGCCGCCACGGCGCTCGCCGTGGTCGCGCTCGACCCGTTCGCCGTCACCGAGGCTGGCCCGTGGCTCTCCTTCGCCGGGGCGTGGGGCTGCGTCACGGCTGCGCGCGCGTGGTCGGTGCTGCGGCGCGAACGATCCGTCCCGCGCAGCCGGCACCTCGCAGCGGCCCTCTCCGTGGCCGCCGTTTCCGGCGGGGCCACGCTCGCCACGGCCCCGATCAGCGTCCTGGCGTTCGGCACGATGACCCCGGCCGCGCTCATCTCCAACGTGCTCGCCGTCCCGCTCGCCGGCTTCGTGGTGCCATCGCTCGCCTTGACGCTGGCGCTGGCCGCGGTGCTGCCGGCGGCGGCTCCGCTGGCGGCGGGCGCCGCGGCCCTCGGCCTCGATGCGCTCGATGCAGTCGCCCGGCTCGCCGGCGCGCTGCCGCTGGCCTCGGTGCCGTTCGAGCGGACGTTCCTCGCCGCCGCACTGCTCGCCGCCGTGGGCTGGATCCTGCTCCGGCCATACCCGCGCGGGGGAAAGCGGGCGGCGCTGCGGGCCGTGCGCGGGCGCTGCGTCACGGCCGGCGCGCTCGCCATCTGTGCCGCCGTGTGGTGGCCGCTGGTTCCCGGCGGCGCGTCGGGTTACAAGGCGGGATGGCTGGCGCTACATTTTCTGGCCGTTGGCGAGGGCGACGCGGCTGCGATCGCCACCCCCGCCGGCCGCTGGATCGTGGTGGATGGTGGACCGAGGCTCCCGGGTTTCGATGCGGGCGCGTCGGTCGTGGTTCCGTTTCTGCGGCGCCAGGGGGTTCGGCGGCTCGCGCTGGCGGTGGCGTCGCACGGCGACGCGGATCACCTTGGGGGAATGCCCACGGTGATCCGGAGCTTCCGCCCGGAGCTGGTTCTGGAGCCGGGCCAGCTGCGCGTCACGGAGGGATACCGCCGCTTTCTCGCCGCGGCGGCGGAGGCCGGAAGCCGCTGGCGGCCGGCCCGCGCCGGCGATCAGATCGAGCTCGACGGCGTGGCGCTCCGGGTCTGGCATCCCGACAGCGCCTGGATGGAACGCCAACTGCCGGCGAATGAAAACTCGGTGGTACTCACGGTCGAGTACGGCGCCTTCCGGGCGGTGATGCCCGGCGACGGCGGCTTGGCGATGGAGGCGGCGCCGGACATCGCCGGGCGGATACCGGCGGCCACGGTGCTCAAGGTGGCGCACCACGGCAGCCGCTCCGCTACCGGCCCCGCCTGGCTTCGGGCTGTCGCGCCCAAGGTGTGCGTCATCTCCGTCGGGCCGAACCGCTACGGCGAACCCGACCCGGGCGTCGTGGCCGAACTGGAGCGCGCCGGCTGCGACGTGTTCCGCACCGACGCCGCGGGCACGGTGACGGTGGAGACGGATGGCAGGACGGTTCGCGTTCACGCAGGGCAGCGCGACACGACGTTCATCCTCACGCGGGAGCAACCGTGACGTCGCAGCTGGCACGGGTCATCACCATCGAACGGTTCATCCTGGACCAGGAAGAACTGATCCCCGAGGCTACGGGGGAGCTTTCCAACCTGCTCTACGACATCGCGCTCGCCGCCAAGATCATCAACAGTCACGTCCGGATGGCGGGCCTCGCGGACATCATCGGCAGCGCGGGGCTCATCAACGTTCAGGGCGAGGTGGTGCAAAAGCTCGACGAGTTCGCCAACGCCACCATGAAGCACGCGCTGCTGCGGACCGGCCGGGTGTGCCTCATCGGTTCGGAGGAGGATGTTGATCCGGTCCCGACGCCTCCCGGCCAGGCGGCGGGCAAGTACGTCGTGCTCTACGACCCGCTGGACGGCTCCTCCAACATTGACGTCAACGTCTCGATCGGGACGATCTTCTCGGTCCACAAGCGGCTCAGTCCCGACGGCGGCGCCGGTGTCCTGGCCGACTGCCTGCAGTCGGGGCGGGACCAGGTGGCGGCCGGCTACGTCCTCTACGGCTCGAGCACGATGATGGTATACACCACGGGACAGGGCGTGCACGGCTTCACCTACGACCCCTCGATCGGCGAGTTCCTGCTCTCCCATCCCAACATCACGACGCCGGCGCTGGGAAAGTACTACAGCGTCAACGAGAGCTACTTCCCCCGCTGGGACGCGCGGGTTCAGTCCCTGATGAAGTGCTACAAGGGGCTCGACTGCGGCTACGAACCGAAAACCTCCCGCTACATCGGATCGTTGGTGGCGGATTTCCACCGCAACCTCATCGCGGGCGGCGTGTTCTGCTATCCCGCCGACTCCAAGTCGCCGCTGGGCAAGCTGCGCCTGCTCTACGAGTGCGCTCCCCTGGCGATGCTCTGCGAGCAGGCCGGCGGCTACGCCTCGGACGGACACGGACCCATCCTCGACATCGTGCCGACCGAGCTGCACCAGCGCTCGCCGCTGTTCGTCGGCAGCCGGGATGATGTCCGGCTGGCCGAGGAGATGCTCGCCGGGCCGCGCCCGTGAGCGAGCGGCGCACCAGCTCCGGCATCGAGGTCCGCGCCGCGTACGGGCCCGGCGACGTGCCGACCGATCTCGCCGAGCGGCTCGGCCAGCCGGGCGCGTTCCCGTACACCCGCGGCATCTACGAGTCCATGTACCGCGGCCGGCTGTGGACGATGCGCCAATACGCGGGCTATGGAACGGCGGAGGAAACCAACGCGCGCTTCCGCGAGCTGCTGGCCGCCGGCCAGACCGGCCTCTCGACGGCGTTCGACCTCCCGACCCAGATGGGTTACGACTCCGATCACCCGCTGGCCGCGGGCGAGGTCGGACGGGTAGGCGTGGCCGTGGACACCGTGGACGACCTGGCCCGCGTGTTCGTGGGGATCCCGCTCGACCGGGTGACCACCTCGATGACCATCAACGCCACCGCGCCGGTGCTGCTNNGGCGGCACCATCCAGAACGACGTGCTCAAGGAGTACATCGCGCGCGGCACGTACGTCTTCCCCCCCGAGGCGAGCCTCCGGCTGGCGACCGACGTCTTCCGCTTCGTGCTGGAGCGTCGGCTCGCCTTCATCCCGATCTCGATCAGCGGCTACCACATGAGAGAGGCCGGCGCGACCGCCGTGCAGGAGCTGGCCTTCACCTTCGCCGACGCGCTCGCCTATCTCAGGCATGCGGCCCGCGCTGGGCTCGACGTCAACCGGCTCGCCGCCCGGATCTCGTTCTTCTTCGCGGCGCACAACGACCTGTTTGAGGAGGTGGCCAAGTTCCGCGCGGCACGCCACCTCTGGGCGACGCTGGTGCGGGAGGAGTTCGGCGGCGACGAGGCGGCGTGCCGGCTCCGGTTCCACACCCAGACCGCCGGATCCACGCTCACCGCGCAGCAGCCCTTGGCCAACGTCGTGCGGGTGGCGGTGCAGGCCCTCGCGGCGGTGCTGGGGGGGACCCAGTCGCTCCACACCAACGCCTACGACGAGGCCCTGGCTCTGCCCACCACCGACTCCGCCCGGCTCGCCCTGCGCACCCAGCAGGTTCTGGCCTTCGAGTCGGGCGTGACCGGGACCGCCGACCCGCTCGGCGGCTCCTACTATGTCGAGGCACTGACCGCCGAGCTGGAGACCCGGGCGCGGGAACTGATGGCGGAGGTCGAGCGGCGGGGCGGTGCGGTGCGGGCCATCGCCGAAGGGTTCATCCAGCACGAGATCGCCCGGTCCGCCTACGCCGAGCAGCGCGCCATCGAGGCGGGCGACGAGGTGGTCGTGGGGGTCAACCGCTATCAGGACGGCGCCCCGGTGGAGGCCCCTCGCGCCCCGGACTACAGCGCACTAGCGGCCCGGCAACTCGAGCGCCTGGCGGCGGCGCGCGCCTCTCGTGACGCGCCACGCTGCGCCGTGTCGCTCCAGGCGCTGCGTGATGCGGCGGCCCAACCGTCGGCCCCGCTGATGGAGTTGATCGTCGAGGCTGTCCGAGCCCGTGCGACAGTAGGCGAAATCACCCTGGCGCTGGAAAGCGCCTGGGGGCGGCACGGGACTTCCTTGACAACTTCATCACATACAGGCTAACCTTATGTATTCCTTTACGTTAGATAGCTAGGCGCCATGCCGACATACGAATACAAGTGCCCCAAGTGCGGCACCAGGTTCGAGCGGATCCAGAAGATCTCGGCGCCGCCCGGCGCGCCGTGCCCCAAGTGCGGGACGAAGGCGGAGCGCCTGATCTCCGGCGGCCACGGTCTGGTCTTCAAGGGGTCGGGTTTCTACGAGACCGACTACAAGCAGCCGGGTGACAAGGCCAAGCACGACAAGGCCAAGAGCGAGAAGGCCCAGCAGAAGCAGAAGGACGGGGGCGAGAAGCCCCCCGCTCCGTCCAAGCCCGACGCGCCCAAGTCCGACTCGAAAGCCGACTGAGCGTGGCCCGGGAGGAGATCAAGGCCGAGCTGGCGCGGGTGGCGGTCTCGCTTGGGGCGCCGGCCGGCGTTGTGGTTGAGCTGGAGACGCCGCGCGAGAAGAGCCACGGCGACGTGGCGACCAACCTGGCGCTGGTGCTCGCCAAGACGCTCGGGGCCAAGCCGCGCGAGGTTGCCGGGCGGATCGTGGCGGCCTTGAGCTTCCCGCCCGGCATCGTCGCGTCGGTCGAGATCGCGGGTCCCGGCTTCATCAATTTCCGCCTCGCCACCGATCAGCTGACCGGGATTCTGCACACCATCATCGCCGCCGGCCCGGGCTATGGACGCGCGCCGGCGACCGGCGGCGCGCCCGTCAACGTGGAGTTCGTCTCGGCGAACCCGACCGGGCCGCTGCACGTGGGGCACGGCCGGCAGGCCGCGCTGGGCGACGCGATCGCCTCGCTGCTGGAGTGGACGGGGCGGAAGGTGACGCGCGAGTTCTACTACAACGACGCCGGCGCGCAGATCATGAAGCTCGCGGCCAGCGTGCAGGCGCGCGTCGCGCAACTGCGGGGGCGGGAGGCGGAGCTTCCCGAGGGCGGCTACCACGGCGAGTACATCAGGGAGCTTGCCGAGCGATACGCCGAAGCCCATCCGGCGGACCGCGACGCGGCGGACCTCGAGCAGGTGCGCCGGTTCGCGGTCGAGGCCCTGCGGCAGGAGCAGGACCGCGATCTCCAGGCGTTCGGCGTTCGGTTCGACGTGTACTTCCTCGAGTCCTCGCTCTACGCCGACGGCCGGGTGGCCGAGACCGTCGGCCGCTGGGCCGCGGCGGGCCACACCTACGAGCGGGACGGCGCGCTGTGGCTCAGGACGACCGACTTCGGCGACGACAAGGACCGCGTCATCCGGCGCAGCCCGGAGAAGGGCGGGGAGTACACCTACTTCGTGCCCGACGTCGCGTACCACGTGGGCAAGTGGCGGCGCGGGTTCACGCGGGCCATCAACGTGCAGGGGTCCGACCATCACAGTACGGTGACGCGAGTGCGTATCGGACTCCAGGCCCTGGATCTCGGCATCCCGCCGGGGTACCCGGAATACGTACTGCACCAGATGGTGACGGTGATGAAGGGCGGCGAGGAGGTCCGGATCTCGAAGCGCGCCGGCAGCTACGTCACCGTGCAGGACCTCGTGGAGGAGGTGGGGCGCGATGCGGTGCGGTACTTCTTCCTGATGCGCAAGGCCGACTCGCACCTCCAGTTTGACATTGACCTGGCGCTCAAGCGCTCCGAGGAGAACCCCGTCTTCTACGTGCAGATGGCGCACGCGAGGATGTCCGGGGTGTTCCGCGTGGGAAGCGTAGATGCGTCCGCGGTCACGGCGGAGGGCGTGGACATCGCCGTGCTCACCGATCCGAGCGAGGCGGAGCTGCTGAAGGTGCTGGCGCGGTTCCCCGAGTCGGTCGAGCGCGCGGCGGAGGCGCTGGATCCTCAGCGCATCACCAACTATCTGGAAGAGCTGGCGCGCGCCGCGCACCTGTGGTATCACCGCTGCCGCGTGCTCGGCGAGAGCCCGCCGGTCGAGCGGGCGCGGCTCGCCGTGGCGCGGGCGACGCAGATCGTGTTGGCCAATGCGCTCACGCTCCTGGGCCTCTCGGCCCCGGAGCGGATGTAGCCCCGGGGGACGTGATGAGCTTACTCGTCGTTGGCAGCGTCGCGCTCGATTCCGTCGAGACACCGTTCGGCCGCATCGAGAACGCCCTCGGTGGCTCGGCCGTGTACTTCGGCGTGGCGGGCTCGCTCCTCCATCCGGTCCAGATGGTCGGGGTGGTGGGGCGCGACTACCCGATGGCGGAGCTGCAGCGGCTGGCGAAGCGCGGGCTCGACCTCAGGGGCGTGACGGTGGCCGATGGCGAGAGCTTCCGCTGGGCCGGGAAATACGGCTTCGATCTTTCCACCCGGGACACGCTGGAAACCCGGCTGGGCGTCTTCGCCAACTTCAGGCCCGTGATCCCGCCGGAGTTCCGCGATGCCGAGTACGTGTTTCTCGGCAACATAGATCCGGAGCTGCAGCTCGAGGTCCTCGAGCAGGTCCACCAGCCGAAGATGGTGGCGTGCGACACGATGAACTACTGGATCCAGGGCAAGCGCACGGCCCTGATGAAGCTCCTCGAGCGCGTGGATACGCTGCTGGTGAACGACTCCGAGGTGCGGGAGTTGTCGGGCGACTGGCACATCCACCGTGCGGCGCGCTGGGTGCTGAACCACGGGCCGAAGCACGTGGTGGTGAAGAAGGGCGAGCACGGCGCGGTGCTGGTGGAGAAGGACCGGATCTTCTACGCCCCGGCGTTTCCCCTCGTCGTTATGGTGGACCCAACCGGCGCGGGCGACTCGTTCGCCGGCGGGTTCATGGCGCACCTGGCGCGGACCGGCGACCTGTCGGACGCGAATCTCCGGCTCGCGATGGTGTACGGGTCGGCGATGGGCTCGTTCGCGGTGGAGCGTTTCTCGGTCGGCCGGTTCGAGGAGATCACGCTGGCCGATGTGGTCGCCCGGGTGCGCGCGCACTACGACCTGGTGCATTTCGACCTCGAGCCCGCCGCGAGCGATGCCGGCCGGGTCTGACCGCTACCGACGGGCGGGGGTAGACCTGGCCGCCGCGGAGGCGGCCAAGGCGCGCATCGCCGAGCTGGTGCGGAGCACGCGCACCGCGGCCTCGCTGGGGGCCGTGGGCGGGTTCGGCGGCCTGGTCCGGATCCCTCCCGAGATCAGGAGCCCGGTGCTCGTCGCTTCCACCGACGGCGTCGGCACCAAGGTGCTGGTGGCGATCCGGGCCGGCCGCCACGGCACGGTGGGCGAGGATCTCGTGAACCACTGCGTCAACGACATCNNGGCGTGGTGGCGGAGGACGAGGCGCTGCACGGCGACCGGGTACGCGCGGGTGACGTGCTCGTGGGGTACGCCGCGAGCGGATTCCACACCAACGGCTATTCGCTGCTGAGGCGCGTGATCTTCGGCGACCTGGCGCTGGGACTCGATGACCCGTTCCCCGAAACCGGTGCCTCGGTGGGCGAGGTGCTGCTCGCCGTGCACCGCAGCTACTTTCGGTCTGTCTGGCCGGCCCGGCCGCTGCTCCACGCCCTGGCGCACATCACCGGGGGAGGGATTTCCGGCAATCTGGTCCGCGTCTTGCCTGACAACGTGGACGCGGTGGTGCGCGACGGCTCGTGGCCCGTGCCCGCGCCGTTCCGCGTGGTCCAGGACGGCGGATCGGTGAGCGGCGAGGAGATGCGGAACGTGTTCAACCTCGGGGTCGGGCTCATCGCCGTCTGCGCGCCCGGCGACGTGGCGGCGGTGCGGGACGCCGCGCGCGGGGCCGGAGTGGAGACGTGGGAAATCGGCGCGATGACGGCGGGGAGCGGACAGGTACGTTGGGAGGCGGCGCCCTGAGCGTGGGNNGGGGGGGGGGGGGGGGGGGGCGGGGGGGGGGGGGTGGGGCCGGGTCGGGCGGAACCCGCTGGTGGGCGCGGTGGTGCTCAGCGGCGGGACCGTCGTCGGCGAGGGGTTCCATGCGGAGTTCGGCGGCGCGCACGGCGAAGTGGCCGCGCTGGCGGCGGCCGGCGGGCGGGCGCGGGGAGCCGATCTGGTCGTCTCGCTGGAGCCGTGCGCGCACCACGGCAAGACGCCGCCCTGCACCGAGGCGATCGTCGCGGCGGGCATCGCGCGGGTGGTCTTCGGCGCGCACGACGGGGATCCAGTGGCGCGGGGCGGTGCGGACGCACTGCGGAGGGCCGGGGTGGCGGTGGAGGGCGGGTTGCTGGAGACGGCTGTCCGCGCGCAGAACGCCCTGTTCTTTCACCGCTTCGACGGGCGAGGCCGCCCGTTCGTCGCCTTGAAGCTCGCGATGACGCTCGACGCGCGGATCGCCGACCGGGAGGGCAGGTCGCGCTGGGTGTCGGGCCCGGAGGCACGCGAGTTCGTGCAGTGGCTGCGCGCCGGTTTCGACGCGATCGCGGTGGGGGTCGGCACCGTGCGCGCCGACGACCCGCGCCTGACGGTGCGGGGCGCGGTGGTCCCGGCCAAGCCGCCGCGGCGGGTGGTTCTCGATCGCCGCGCGGAGCTGCCGCTCGACGCGGCGGTCGTGCGGACGGCTCGTGAGACGCCGACGCTGGCGCTGGTGGGACGCGGGGCTCGGCCCGAGGCATGCGCCGCCCTGCGGGCCGCGGGCGTCGAAGTCGCCACCGCCGACGATGCTGGCGAGGCGCTGGCCATGCTGGCGGATCAGGACGTTTCCACCCTGCTGATCGAAGGCGGCGGCGGCGTCGCCGGCCGCATGCTCAAGGAGGATCTCGTGGACCGGCTCTACCTGGTGGTGGCCCCGCTGTGGCTCGGCGAGGGTGGCGTGAGCGCCTTCGCCGGACTGCCCGGCACGACCATCGAGCACGCGGTGCGCTGGCGGACGGTCCAACGCCGTCCCCTGGGCGACGACACCCTTCTCGTGATGGACCGGCGCTGATGTTCACCGGCATCGTGACAGCCATGGCAACGGTTCGCCGCGCCCGGCCCACCGCGCACGGGCTCGAGGTGGTGATCGAGCATCCGTACCGGCGCAAGATCGCGATCGGCGAGAGCATCGCGGTGGACGGCACCTGCCTCACGGTCGTGAAGACGGGCAAGCGGACCTTCACCGTCGAGGCGGTCACCATGACGCGCAGCCGCACCACCTTCGCGGACTACCGCGCGGGGCGGCCGGTGAACCTCGAGCGGTCGCTCAAGCTCGGCGATCTGCTGGGCGGGCACATGGTGGCCGGCCACGTGGACGGGGTCGGGACCGTCGTCCGGCGCCAGGTCCTGGCGGACTCGGTGCTCCTCGATATCCGCGCACCCAAGTACGTGGCGGATCTGTCGGTGCTGCACGGCTCGATCGCCGTGGACGGCATCAGCATGACGGTCAACGCCCTGCCGCGGCGCGGCGTGGTCCAGATCTCGGTGATTCCGCACACCCTGAAGGTCACGACTCTGGGTAGAGCCCGGGTGGGCACGCGGGTACATTTGGAGGCTGATCTGATCGGGAAATTCGTGCAGCACCTCCTGGCGCCGCACGCGGCCGCCTTGAGGAGGAGGCAGAGCTAGATGGTCTTCGGGACGGTCGAGCAGGCCATCGCGGACATCCGGGCCGGGAAGATCGTCGTGGTCGCGGACGACGAGGGCCGGGAGAACGAGGGCGACCTGGTCGCGGCGGCGGAGAAGATCACGCCCGATCTGATCAACTTCATGACGGTGCACGGCCGCGGCCTGATCTGCCTNNGCGGCGACGATCCGGGTGGCGATTGATCCGGTGACCGTGCCGTCCGATCTCAGGCGCCCCGGCCACGTGTTCCCGTTGCGCGCCCGTCCCGGCGGCGTGCTGCAGCGCGTCGGCCAGACGGAGGCGAGCGTGGATCTCGCCCGCCTGGCGGGCCTGGTGCCCGCGGGCGTGCTGTGCGAAGTGCTGAACGCCGACGGCACCATGGCGCGGCGGCCCGAGCTGGAGCGCTTCTCGGCCGAGCACGGTCTCACCTTCATCACCGTCGCGCAGATCGTGGCGCACCGGCTCCAGAACGAGCGGCTGGTGCATCGCGTGGCGGAGGCGCGGCTGCCGACGCCCGTGGGGGAGTTCCGCATCATCGGCTACCGCAACGACGTGGACGACTCCGAGCACGTCGCGCTGGTGTTCGGCGAGCCCCGCGAGCGGCCCGAGGTGCTGGTCCGCATCCACTCCAAGTGCCTGACCGGAGACGTCTTCGGCTCGGAGCGGTGTGACTGCGGGTGGCAGCTCCAGACGGCGATGCGGATGATCGCCGAAGCGGGCGCCGGCGCGGTCATCTATCTCGACCAGGAGGGGCGAGGCATCGGGCTGTTGAACAAGCTCAAGGCCTACGAGCTGCAGGACGCGGGACAGGACACCGTCGAGGCCAACGAGCGGCTGGGCTTCCTGCCCGACCTCCGGAACTACGGTATCGGCGCGCAAATCCTGCTCGACCTGGGCGTGAAGGCGATCCGGATCCTCACCAACAACCCGATGAAGCTGGTGGGCATCGAGGGATACGGGCTGTCCATCGTCGAACGCGTGCCGATCATCCCGCCGCGCACCGACGAGAACGCCCTGTACCTCGACGTCAAGCGCGACAAGCTCGGCCACCTGCTGGCGCACTGATGAGCGCCCCGTGTCCGGCTTCCCCATCCCGCGCCGCCCCGGCACGGATCGCGGTGGTGGCCAGCCGGTACAACGAGAACGTCACCCGGCGGCTGCTCGCCGGCGCGGAGCAGTGCCTCAGGGAGCGCGGCATCCCGGCCGAACGGGTGGACGTGCGGTGGGTCGCCGGGGCGTGGGAGCTGCCGGTCCTGGCGCGTGGTCTCCTGGAGCGGGGCGGCTACCAGGCGGTGGTGGCGCTGGGCGCGGTCATTCGGGGCGAGACGGCGCACTTCGAGATTATCGCCGGAGAGTCGGCGCGCGGGCTGATGGCCCTGACGGTGCGGTACGGCGTGCCCGTGGGCTTCGGCGTGCTGACGTGCGAGAAGCTCGAGCAGGCGCTCGAGCGCTCGGGCGGCGCTGCGGGCAACAAGGGCTACGAGGCCACGGCCGCGGCGCTGGACGCCGCTGCGGCACTGCCCGCGCGCGATGGCGATCCGGACTGAGACCCGCGCACGCGCCCTCGCGCTTCAGTTGCTCTACGCGTGGGATCAGATGCCGGACCAGGATGCCGATCGGCGCGTCGTATGGGCTCGGGTGCTGCCGCTGGTGCGGGCGTCGCCCGCGGTCCGGGATCGGGCGATCGGGCTGGCCGAAGCGGTGGTGGGAGCGCGGGCGCGGCTCGACCCCGCGCTGGAGCAGGCGGCGGACCGCTGGAGGCTGGAGCGGCTGGCCGTGGTGGACCGCAATCTCCTGCGCCTCGCGGCGCTCGAGTTCGAGACCGCGACGCCGCCCAAAGTGGTGATTGACGAGGCGGTGCGGCTGGCGCGGTGGTTCGGCGGGCCCAAGTCGCCCGGATTCGTCAACGGCATCCTGGACCGCCTGGCGCGCGACCGGGGTTGGCTGTGAGGATCCTGCTGACCAACTGGCGCGACCGGACCAACCCGCAGGCCGGCGGGGCCGAAGTGCACCTGCACGAGATTTTCGGCCGGCTCGCGGCGCGGGGCCACGAGGTGCATCTGCTCACCAGCGGTTACCCGGGCGGCGCGGCCGAAGCCACGCTGGACGGCATGGTGGTGCATCGGGTGGCGGGGGAGTATGGCTTCGCCGCGCGAGGCCTGCGGGCGTTCGCGCGTCTGGCGCGGTCGCTGCGGCCCGACGTGGTCGTGGAAGACGTCAACAAGCTGCCCCTCTACCTGCCGCTCGTCTGGCGGGGGCCGCTGGTGCTGCTGGTGCCGCACCTCTTCGGGACCACGGCGTTCCGCGAGGTGGCCTGGCCGATGGCGCTGGTCGTGTGGCTGGCCGAGCGGCCGATGCCGTGGGTATACCGTCGCGCCGCCGTGCACGCCATCAGCGGCAGCACGCGCGACGATCTGGTGCAGCGCGGCTTCGCGCGGGAGGAGATCCGCGTCATCTACCCGGGCGTGGATGCGACCTTCTATGCGCCGGATCGGGGTGTGCCGCGGGCGGCGCGGCCGAGCTTCCTGTACGTGGGCCGGCTCAGGCGCTATAAGGCAGTGGAGACGGCTATCGCCGCGCTCGCGGTGCTGCGCGGGGCGGCGTTCCCCGACGCGGAGCTGTGGATCGCCGGCGCCGGCCTCGACCGCGCGCGGCTCGAGCGGGTGGCAGCGGAGGGCGGTGGCGCCGGCGTGACCTTTCGCGGACACGTCAGCGAGGAGGAGAAGCTGGCGCTGTACCGCCAAGCGTGGGCGGTGGTGTTCCCGTCGCCGAAAGAGGGATGGGGCATTACCAACCTGGAGGCCGCCGGGTGTGCCACGCCGGCCGTCGCGTCGGACAGCCCGGGGCTGCGGGAATCGGTGCGCCACGGGGAGACCGGGTTGCTGGTGCCGCACGGCGACGTGCGGGCGATGGCGGGCGCGCTGGGCCAGCTGGCCGGGGACGCCGCCCTTCGCGAACGTCTGGGACGTGGGGCGCGCGCATTCGCCGAGTCGCTGAGCTGGGAGCGCGCGGCCCGCGAGACGGAAGCTCACCTCGAAGCCGCAGTGGCCGCTGGCCCGCGCGGCTAGGAGATTGCCCATGGAGACGATGATCACCGCCCGTCACGGCGAAATCGCGGATATCCTGCGCACCCGCGCGGAGCGGGTGCTGGAGCGGCTGGCGCGGCTGGCGACCCGGCCCACGGCGGCGCACGTCACGTTCGGCATAGAACACCAGCGGGCGACCGCGGAGGTCCGGCTCACCGCGGCGCGCGGCGCCGTGCACGTGGCCACCGCCGAGGCGGCGGATCACCGCACGGCCCTGGACCGCGCCGCCGCGAAGCTGCGGCGGCAGCTCGACAAGCTGGACCCGAACCCCCGCCGCAGGGCGGGCAGCGCGGGGAGGTAGGTACGGTCCGGCTGCGTGACCTGATCGAGCAGCGCGCCGACACGCTGCAGCTCGAGGTGCTGACCGGCGACGTGGGGCTGGATCGCGTCATCCCGTCCTCCGAGGTCTCCAATCCCGGGCTGGTGCTGGCGGGCTACACGGCGCGATTTACCGCCGACCGGGTCTACGTGCTGGGCGAGACGGAGATCTCGTATCTGTTCGCGCTGCCCGACGCGGATCGGCGCCAACGGATCGAGTCGCTGTGCGAGCTGGGATGCCCGTGCCTGTTCGTGACCAAGGGACTCGAGGTCCCCCCGGAGCTGGTCGAGCTGGGGCGCGCGCGCGCGGTGGCGGTGATCCGCTCGGGGCTCGGGACGTCGGAGTTCTATAACCGGATCAAGCCGTTCCTGGAGGAAGTGTTCGCTGCGCAGACGGCCATCCACGGCTCGCTGGCGGACGTATACGGCGTCGGGCTGCTGTTTCTCGGCCGGTCGGGCATCGGCAAGAGCGAATGCGTGCTGGATCTGGTCGAACGCGGGCATCGCGTGGTCGCCGACGACGTGGTGCTGGTGCGCCGGCTCGGCCACGACGTCCTGATCGGCCGCGGCCACGAGCACCAGCACCACTTCATGGAGATCCGCGGCATCGGCCTGATAGACATCGCCGCGCTGTTCGGCATCCGGGCGGTGCGGCAGCAGAAGCGGATCGAGGTGGTGGTGCAGCTGGAAGACTGGGACAGCGCCGCCCCGTACGAGCGCACGGGGCTCGACGGGGACGAGACGACGGTGCTCGACGTGAAGCTGCCTCGGGTGGTGGTGCCCCTGAACCCCGGCAAGAACATCACGGTGATCGCGGAGATCGTGGCGATGCGGCACCTGCTCAAGTACGCTGGCGTGGACTCGGCGCGCGAGTTCAACGAGCGGCTGATCGGGCGGATGCAGGAGCAGCGCGTGATCCGCGAATACCTCGAAGAGGACTATGAGTGACGGTCTGATCGGCGTCATCGTCGCCCACACGGAGGTCGCCGAGGCGCTGCTGGCCGCGGTCCGGGCGATCGCGGGCGAGGATGCGGGCCTGGTGGCCGTCTCGAACCGGGGCTGCGACCGAGGCGCCCTCACCCGCCAGCTCGAGGCGGCGGTGGGGGGCCGGCCGGCCGTGGTGTTCACGGACATGGCCGGCGGTTCGTGCGCGCACACCGCGGTCGCGCTGGCGCGCGGGCGTCCGGACCTCAAGGTCGTCACGGGCGTGAACCTCGCGATGCTGGTGGACTTCGCGTTCCACCGGGATCTGCCGGTCGAGGCGGCGGCGCGCCGCGCGGTGGAAATCGGCCGCACGGCCGTGGGGATGGTCGAGCGGTGAGTGTGGTGCTGCACCGCATTGACGACCGGCTGATTCATGGGCAGGTCGTGGTGGGGTGGGGGCAGCGGATGGGCATCGGGTTCATCGTGCTCGTGGATGACGGTGTGCGCGCGAACCTCTGGGAACAGGAGCTGTATCGCATGGGCGTGCCGGCCACCACGGACGTGGTGTTCGCGACGGTCGCGGAGGCGGCGGCGCGGGCTCCCGAATGGGAGAAGGATCCGCGGAAGGGCATTCTGCTCACCGGCGACGTGGACACGATGGTCGCGCTGTGCGCCGCGGTGCCGGAGGTGCGGAAAGTGAACCTGGGCGGCATCCACGCGCGCGACGGCCGGACCGAGCGGCTGCGTTACGTATTCCTGAGCGACGGCGAAGCGGCGCAGCTCCAGGCGCTGGCCGACCGGGGCGTCGAGGTCACGGCCCAGGACCTGCCTACGGCGAAGCCGGTGCCGGTGGCGGAGCTGGTGTGACGCCGGCGACCATCGCGGGCGTGGTGGGCGTGGGGGCCGTGGCGGGTCTCGACCTCGTCAGCGTGCCCCAGGCGATGCTGGGCCGGCCGCTGGTGGCCGGTTTCCTCGGCGGCGCGGTGGTCGGCCGGCCGCTGCCGGGCCTGGCGACCGGGGCGGTGCTCGAGTTGTTCGCCTTCGAGACCCTGCCTGTCGGCGCGTCGCGGTACCCCGACTGGGGGCCGGCGGCCGCGGCGGCGGGCGCGCTGGCGGCGATGCGGGGCGGCCGTTGGAACCCGGCGTGGATGGTCGGGATCATGGTGGTGGCGCTGCTCGCGGCGTGGCTCGGCGGCCTCAGCCTGCTGTTGCTGCGCCGCCTCAACGCGGCCCAGCTTCGCCGCCGCGCCCAGGCGCTGGACAACGGTGACGTGCGCGCGTTGGGGGCGCTGCAGCTCGGCGGCATCGCGCGCGACCTGGTGCGCGCGGCCGCGCTCACCGGCTACACCCTGATCGTCGGTGAGCCGGTGGCGCGGCACGTCGAGATGGGATGGCGGCTGCCGCTGCCGGTGGCTGATGTGGCGGTGGTGGGCACGGCACTCGGCGTCGCGGTGTGGAGCGCGTACCGCCTGTTCGGCCAGGGGTCGCCCCGGGGCTGGTTCGCGACCGGTGCGGTGGCCGGAGTGGCGGTGGTCGCGGGGGTGCTCGCGTGGTAGCCCGGTCGGAAGCGATACCGGGCTTCCGCACGGTCCTGGCACGCCTGTTCACCATCCAGGCGGCGTTCACCTACGAGCGGATGCTCGGGATCGGCTTCGCGTTCGCCGCCGAGCCGATGCTGCGNNAGGCGCGCTTCTTCAACGCGCACCCGTACCTCGCGTCGCTGGCGATCGGTGCGGCGGCGCGGGCCGAGCTGGACGGCGCGCCACCGGAGCGCATCGAGCGGCTTCGCTCCGCGCTGATCGGTCCTCTCGGCTCGTTGGGCGACCGCCTGATCTGGGCTGGGTGGCTCCCCGCCTGCGCCGCCACCGGGCTCCTGCTGGTCGCGTGCTCGGCGGGGGTGTGGGCGGTGGTTGCCTTTCTGGCCTTGTACAACGTGATGCACGTCTGGCTGCGGGTGTGGGGGTTGAAGGTGGGGTGGCGCGCCGGCCTCGGGGTGGCGGGCGCGCTCGCGTCGCCGGGCTTGCAGCGGGCGCTGGAGCTGGTCGCGCCGCTCGCGGCCCTGATGGTGGGGGCGGCGCTTCCGGCGGTGCTCGGTTGGTACCCGTTCCAGGCGCACTGGGAGATGCTCGCCGGAGCGGCCGCGGCGCTGCTGTTCGCCGAGGTCGTGCGGCTGCTGCAGGGACGGGCCACCGGCCTGGTGGTGGCGGCGTTCACGCTGGCGGTGGTGGTGGCGGTAGCAGCAGCGGTGGAGGACACCACTAAGAATTTGGAGATTCAGAATCAGGGGCCACTTCGCAAGCCGAGGTGGCCCCTTCTATTTTCAGACTTCGCCATAAAGCCGCAAAGGTCTCGATAGACAAGGCTTCGGCGCGTGCCTGCGGATCGATGGCGGCCTGGGCCAGCGCGGCGGCGACCGCTGCAGACAGCATTCCCGCGGC
>PMIK01000309.1 GCA_003157095.1 Gemmatimonadota bacterium
GCGGCATGGGCGCGGTGTACCTGGGCGAGCACGTGAAGATGGCCCGCAAGAGCGCCATCAAGGTGATGAACCCCTCGATGGCCAACGACCCGGACGCCATCAGCCGGTTCAACCGGGAGGCGTCCAACGCGAGCCGCATCTCCCACCCCAACGTGTGCCAGATCTATGACTTCGGCGAAACGCCCGACGGCATCATCTATCTCGCCATGGAGTTCATCGAGGGTGCCGCCCTGACGGACGTCATCGAGCGCGAGGGCGCCCTGACGCCCGTCCGCGCGGCGCGCATCCTGAAGCAGTCGGCCGACGCACTGGCCGCCGCCCACGATCTGGCCATCGTGCACCGCGATATCAAGCCCGACAACATCATGATCGTCCAGGGCCGGGACGGCTCGGACATCGTGAAGGTGGTGGACTTCGGCATCGCGAAGGCGGTGGCGGGCGACGAGAGCGGCCAGAAGGTGACCAAGACGGGACTGGTGGTGGGCACGCCGGAGTACATGAGCCCCGAGCAGCTCTCCGGCGACAAGCTCGACGGCCGCAGCGACATCTACTCGCTCGCGCTGGTGTTTTACCGGATGCTCACCGGCGTGCTCCCGTTCCAGGCCGACAGCGCGCAGGAGACGATGATCAAGCGGCTCACCGACGACCCGATGCCGCTGGAGGGGGCGCGCCCCGACATCGTCTTCCCTCCCAAGCTGCAGACGGTTTTGGACAAGGCGCTGGCTCGCATGCCGTCGGACCGCTACGCGAGCGCCGCGGACTTCGGGCGCGACGCCGAGGAGGCCGTGGCCGGGCTCCCGGTGCCCGCCACGCGGGTGGCCGAGCAGGTCACCACGGCGAAGACGCAGCTGATGGACACGGAGATGGCGCTCAAGGCCGCGAAGGCGAAGGCGCCTCCGGCGACCGCCGTGGCCCCCGCCCCCACCGGGAAGAAGTTCCCATTGGTGCCCGTGCTGGGCGGCGTGGGTGGTGTGGGCGTGATCGCCGTCGTGGCGGTGCTGGCGCTGGGCGGAGGGAAGAAATCGCCCTCGAGCGCGGCGCCGGCCGACTCGGCGAAGACCGCAGCGCCCGCGCCGAACAACACGCAGACGGCGGCGAACGTGACCCCGACCGGGACGCAACAGCCCCCGCGCACCACGCAGCCCGGGCCGCGGGTCCAGACGCTGGCGCCACCGGGACCGCGGACGCCGGCGGGGACCCAGACGGCGGCGGCAGTCTCCGTCGCGGACTCGCTGCGGGCGGCGAATGACGCGTTCGATGCCGATCAGTTCGACGCGGCCATTCGCATCGGCACGTGGATTTACACCTACCCCGCGTCAACCCCCGCGCAGAAGGGGCACGCCGCGGTGGTGGTCGCGACGAGCTACGGCCAGAGGAACGACGTGACAAACACGATCAACTGGTATCGCAACGCGCTGAGGTATGATCCCGACAATCAGCACGTCAAGGATGCCATCACGCAGCTCGGGGGAACGCCGTGACCGACCGCCCCGTCAGGGTCGAAGTCTTCGGCCGCACCGACGTCGGCAAGGCCCGCGACCACAACGAGGACAGTTTCGTCGTGGCGGACCTCACCACCCGCAACGCATCGCTGCAGCCCGAGGTGCGCGAGCACGACGTCGGCCGCCGTGGCACGCTGTTCATGGTCGCGGACGGGATGGGCGGCGCCGCCGCCGGCGAGGTCGCGAGCGAAATGGCGACCACCACGGTCTTCAACCACATGATCACGCAGTGGGGGAACGACCAGGAGGTCACCGAGCAGCGGTTCGCCTACCGGCTCAAGGAGGCGGTCGAGATCGCCAATCAGCAGATCCACGACTACGCGGCGGGGCACCTCGAGGTCCGCGGGATGGGGACCACAACCACCGCCGCCGGCGTGTTCGAGGGGGCGCTGTACCTGACCCAGATCGGCGACAGCCGCGGCTACCTCATCCGCCAGAACCGCATCGCGCAGATCACCAAGGACCAGTCGCTGATGCAGCGGCTGGTGGACGCGGGCGAGCTGACCGAGGAGGAAGCCGCCGTCAGCGAGCGCCGCAACATCATCCTGCAGGCCCTGGGTCCCGACCCGCACGTCAAGGTGGACCTGACGCGCCAGGAGCTGAGGAAGGGCGACCTCCTCGTCATGTGCTCCGACGGGCTCTCCGGGCTGGTCAAGAAGGAGGAGATGCTGGGCATTGTGACCCAGGCCACGGATCTCGTGACCGCCTGCAAGGAACTTATTGATCTGGCGAACAGCCGGGGCGGCCCGGACAACATCACATGCATCGTGGCGAGGTTCGGCGGCGGAGTGCCGGACCCCGACGGCACGGAGCCGCTCGGCCACGAGGTCTATCCGTTGCTCGATACCGAATCCACGACCGAGCCGGTCCCGGTGTACAAGCCGGAGGAAGCGCCCGGCCGCAAGACCGAACCCAAGACCCGGAAGACCGACCCCGGCAAGAAGAAGTGGTGGCAGTTCTAAGCCCCTCTCGCGGGAAGGCGCGCGTCACGTCATGAAGTGCGAGTTCACGATCATGTCGGGCGGGCGCGCGGGACACCGCGAGGTCTTCGACAAGTCGTACATCGGACTGGGCCGTCACCCGCAGTCGGATCTCCACTTCGACGCCGACCAGGACCTCGACGCCTCGACCCGCCACGCGGCCGTGCTGCGGAGCGGCAACCACTACGTGCTGCGCGACCTGGGCAGCCGCAACGGCACCTTCGTAAACGGCCACCGGATCTCGGCCGATCGCGACCTCGCCTCCGGCGACCGGCTGCGCTTCGGCCCCCACGGTCCGGAGGTCGAGTTCCAGGTCGTGCCCGACGGCGCAGAGCAACTCGTGCCCGCCCTCTCCGCCGCCGCAGGCGCGGCCCCCCCCAAAGCGACCAAGGACGCCGCGCCGCACGCCCCCGCACCCGCCAAGCAGCCGTCGGCGACGTCGGTGCTACGCGCCCAGGTGAACCAGCACGCGGCACGGTACCGCACCTCGCTGATCGTGCTGGCGTGCGTCGTCGTGGCGGCGGTCGCCGTGGTGCTCTGGCAGGGGCGTACCGCCCAGCAGCAGGTCGCCACCATCGGCAGCCAGGTCGCCTCACTGACCAAGGAGCTGCAGTCCCTGCGCATCGCCCAGTCCAGGGCGGACTCGGAGGCGACCGCGCTCCGCTCCCAGCTCCAGACCGAACACGATCCCGCGCGGCTCGCCGCGCTGCAGCAGCGCTACGCGGCGGTGCAGCAGCAGCGGCATGGGATCGAGGCGGCGCGCGGCGTGGACTGGGCGGACATCAACCGGGCCAACGCGCGCGCCGTCGCGATGATCTACGTCCAGTTCCCCAGCGAGTCCATCTTCACCGGCACCGGATTCGCGGTGACCGCGCGCGGCCTCCTCCTGACCAATAAGCACGTGGTGCTGGACCACGCGGGCCACGGCCCCGTCAGGATCGGCGTGCAGTTCGCCGGCTCGAAGGAGGTGCTGCGCGCCGTCCTCGAGCGCGTGTCGCCCGACGCCGACATCGCGACGGTCCAGATCACCGACTCGGGCACCTTCAGCATGGTGCGAGGCCTGAAACCCGAGAGCGAGGGAACCAGCGTCGGCGATCCGATCGCGCTCCTGGGCTACCCGCTCGGCCTGGACGCGCCGATGGGCGGCACTTCGGAGCACCCCGTCGTGCAGCCCACGATGGCCCCGGGCACCATCGGCAAGATCCTGCCCGACTCGCTGCTCCAACTCGATGCCTACAGCGGCACCGGCGCGAGCGGCAGCCCCATCCTCGACCGCCAGGGACAGGTGATCGGCATCGAGTTCGGCGGCCTCCGGGAATCCGGCGGCCGGATCGTCCTCGGCCTGCCGATCAAGCGTGCGTTGTCCCTGCTGGCCACGTCGCCTTCCCGGGAGTGACTGCCATGCGCCTCCGTCGTACGCTTGCGCTCGTCGGTGCGGTGACCGCCGCGACCTTCGCGGCGTGCAAGGAACCGCCGTTCGCGCCCAGGTGGGACGCGGACATGTACATGCCGCTGAGTACCCAGCCCATCCATCTGAATCAGTTCTTCACTCTCGGCGTCATTCCGCCGGCCGCGTCCGGGAGCGTGAGCTTCCCCGCGCAGCAGCAGAGCATCTCGGGAGTGCTCGGCACCGTGTTGACGAACCTGGTCACCGACCCGGGCCGGGCACGGACAGTGCTGACGCTCACCGTGACCAAGACCACGCCGATTTCGGCCACCGACACGCTGTTCGTCGCGTCCGATTCGCTTGGCCTGACCAACTCGAGCGCCGGGCGAATCGTCTTCCCGGTCACCATCGCCACGACCGATCTGTCGAAGACCGACTCGCTGACCCTTACTCTCGCCCAGATCGGCATGCTCCAGAACCAGCCGAAGGTCAAGATCAACTGCAGCATCGTGGGGTGCGAGACTGCGCCGCTGTGGATTCAACTGCGCGGCCTGGTGCGCAATCCCGCCGCCAGCGCGATCACGATCACCAGTGCTGATTCCCTCGGCATCACCCTCGGGGTGACCGCCCGGATCGCCGTCTCCCACAAGTAGGAGGACCGCCATGAAGCGCATGTCGCTCGTCCTGGCCGGCCTCCTGCTGCCGGCGCTGCTCCAAGCGCAGCTCCCCGATCCCTCGACCCGCGCGCTGGGCATGGGAGGCGCCTATACGTCGCTCGCGCGCGGCTACGAAGCGGTGGCGTGGAACCCGGCGATGCTCGCGGCGGTGGGGCGGCCCGGGTTCACCATTGGCCTGCCGCAGGTGAATTTCGAGTTCGGCAGCAATACCTACGGCCTCTCGGACGTCCGGAAGTACGCCAACACCTTCCTCAGCGACTCCGACAAGGCGACGCTGCTTGCCAAGATTGATACGACACTCACGCTGCGCGCGCTGCTCGGCGCCGCGCCGTTCGGGCTCTCCATAGGGCCGTTCGCCGTCCTGGTGGGAACCGCGGGCCAGATGAGCCTCGGCGTGGGCAAGGACGCGGTCCGGCTGGCGCTCTACGGCAACGCGCCCCGGGCCGGAAGCTCGTCGTTGTTCACGGCTCAGGGCTCCAACGGGCGCGCCTGGGCGGCGAGCACGATCGCGGGCAGCTTCGCGCTGCCGTTCGAGCTCCCGCTGGGCCACCTTTCGATCGGAGCCACGTACAAGTACGTGATCGGCCACTTCCTGGGCTCCGCCGGCGATCTCGGCACTCAGGTGGCGTTCAGCCCGCTGTTCTCCGCCACCGAGGCCGGCGAAGCGGTCTACACCAATTACGACCAGAACTGCGGCACCTTCAGCCCGTTCAAGACCGGATCTTGCGGAGGTCGCGCGGGCACCGGATACGGTGTGGACCTCGGCGGCACCCTCCAGTTCGCCGGCCACGGCATCACGCTGTCTGCAGTGCTGGTGAACGTCGCGGGCAAGATGAAGTGGGATGCGAGCCGGCTCTGCTACGACCGTACGCTGCGCCAGACCACGCAGTCGGCCTCCGGAAGCGTCCGGGACACGGTGCTGCTTCAGCAGTCACTGTGCGATCAGGCCTCCATCGCGGCGAATCCGCAAGCCACGGCCCTGCGCGACTCGCTGGTCGCCCACGCCGACTTCGCTCGCCTGGCGCGGTTTGGCCTCGCCCTGCGGAGCGGCATGCTCTCGGTGACGGCCGACGCCCAGTTCAGGCTCAAGGCGGGACTGGATCAGCAGTCCACCCAGTTGCTGTCAGCGGGCGCGGAGTACCGCCTGCTGGGCATCATCCCGCTGCGGGTGGGCGCCTCCTCGGATTTCGCCGGAGCGACGATGCTCTCGGCGGGCACGGGGCTGCAGTTGCTGGGGATCAATCTCGATGCGTCAGTCGCCAGTATCTCGGGCACGACCCGGCCTGGCGTGAGGGTGGGATTTGGTGTGGGACTGATCTGGTGAAAGGGTGAGGCGTGAGAGGTGAGAAGTAAGACGGTGATGTGAGAAGTGAGAGGTGGAGAGGCGTGAGGGGGTGTTCCTCTCACGCCTCTCGGCTTCTCACGTCTCACGTGAACTTCTCACCTCTCACCGTCTCACGTCTCACGACCCTCCGCGCGGCCCACCCCGCCACCAGCGCCGCCGACGCGCCGAGCGCCCAGGCCGTCGACCCGATCACCACGCCCCCAATGGCCAGCATGGCGCCCAGGACCATGGCCAGCATCGCACCGGCTTCCGCGAAGTCGCGGCCGAGGGCCGATGTCGGCTCCAGGCCGACCCGGGCTCGAACGGCTCTCCACCCCGGCCCGCCCGGCCGCGCCCGCGCGTAGAACGCTTCCAGCACAACGGGCCGCTCCGGCGTCGTCAGCAGCATCACGGGCACCCACACGGCCACCGCCCCAAAGGCGGTCAGCGCGAGCTTGGCGCCGAAGCTCAGCTCCTCGAGGCCGGGCACGAACGTCGCCAGCAGCGCGATCAACGGCGCCACGAGCAGCGCCGCCCACTCCGCCCACGCGTTCACCCGCCACCAGAACCAGCGCAGCAGCAGAACCGTTCCGGACCCGTTGCCGATCAGGATGATGAAACGGAAGATCTTCCCCACGTCGTCCATCGCGAAGCTCGCCGCGGCCGAGAGCAGCGTGATCAGCACCGTCGCGACGCGGCCCACCAGCACCAGGCGAGCCTCCGGCGCCTGGCGCGCCACGAACCGCTGGTACAGGTCGCGGACGATGTACGACGCTCCCCAGTTGACCTGGGTCGAGACCGTGGACATAAAGGCGGCGAGCAGCGACGCGAAGACCAGCCCGAGCACGCCGACCGGCAGGTAGTGCAGCATCATCAGCGGATACGCGGTCTCCGGGTCCTTGAGCCCGGGCAGGACGACCAGCGCGGCGAGGGCCACGACGACCCACGGCCAGGTGCGCACCACGTAGTTGATGATGTTGAAGAGCCCCGCCGCACGCTCGGCGGCCCGCTCGTCCTTCACCGACGAGAGGCGCTGCACGAACATCCCCCCGCCGTCAGCACCGCGGTACGCCCACCACTGGATGCCGATGTAGGCGAGGAACGTCCCGAACGGCAGCGCGACGTCCCCGGGCCGGGGCACCAGCCGCAGCGCGTCGGCACGTCCGAGCTGGACCAGGCGCTCGCGCAGCGCGCCGAGGCCGCCGATCTCCCCCAGGGCGTACCCGGCGACCAGCATGGCCCCGAGGAGCGCGAGCACCAGCTGGAGGAAGTCGGTCGTCACGACGCCCCATAGCCCCGACGCGGCGGCGTAGACCAGGGTGACCACGACGATGGCCACCACCGCCCAGAGCTGCGGGTCGCCGGGCAGGGGCAGCCCGTTCATCGCGCCGAGGGCCACGAGCACCTTCCGCATCGCCAGCATCCCGTAGCCGATACCGAGGCAGTTGATGGGAATGGCGAACAGCAGGGCGCGGGTGGCGCGCAGAATCGCCGCGGGCCGGCCGCCGTAGCGCAGCTCGACCAGCTCGGCATCGGTCATGACCGTGGCCCTGCGCCACAGGCGCGCGAGCACCACCGCCATCAGCACGTGGGTGAAGGCGAAGCTCCACCACTCCCAGTTGCCCGCGATCCCGCGCCGGGCCACCACGCCGGTCACGTAGAGCGGCGTGTCCACGTTGAAGGTCGTGGCCGCCATCGAGGCCCCGGCGAGCCACCATGGGATCGCCCGGCCCCCGACGAAGTACTCGGCGAGACTCTTCGAGCCGCGCCGCGCCAGATGCATCCCGAGCGCGAGCGTGCCGCCCAGGTAGGCGGTGACGACGATCCAGTCGAGGGGGCGCACTACCCGGCCAGCAGACGCTCCGCCGCCGCGCGCTGCATGACGGCGTCGCCCGACCAGGCACACCATACCGGGCCGGGCCCCGGGATCTCGGCGAGGAGCCGCGGATGGCCGAACAGCACCACCGTGGCGGGCGCGAGCAAGGCGACCGCCAGGCTCCGGCGGCTCGCCGCGGACAGCGTCGCGCGTCCCTTCCAGCTCTTGACGTCGGAGAAGAGCAGCACGACGCGGTCGCCCCCCGGCGCGAGCCCGACTCCACGCGCCGCCAGCTCCTCCGCGAAGGCGCTCCGCGGCGCGACGGGGTACGGCCCGCCGGCGTCGTCGTCCACGATCACGAGGTCCACGGCGCGGGGAGCGGCCTGGGGCTGGCCTCGGAGCACGCGCACCGACGCCTGGGCGAGCGCACGCGCACGGGCCCGATGGCGCTCGAGCGCCGCGTCATCCAGCCGGGAGGGCTCCGCCGCGCGCTCCCTCGCGGCCAGGCGCCGCGCCAGCGATGCGTCGAGCCGCTGCACGTCGAGGGCGCCCGACGCCAACCCCCGCTCGAGCGCCGCCACCACCCCCCCCACGTCCTTGGGATAGAGCAGGAGATCGCAGCCGGCCTGGAGCGCACGCACGGCCCCTGTCTCTTCCCCGCTCTCCTGCAGCGCGCCTTCCATGATCAGCGCGTCGGTGACCACAAGCCCGTCGAAGGCGAGTTCGCGCCGCAGCAGCGCGTCGAGCATGGGCCGCGAATGGGTGGCCGCGACGCCAGATGGATCGAGCCCCGGGTAGGCCACGTGTGCGGTCATCACGCCGGCGACACCCGCGCCGACCGCCCACCGGTAGGGCAGCAGGTCGGCTTCGAGCGCCTCGCGCGGCGTCACGACCACCGGAAGCTCGGCGTGCGAGTCCGCGGTCGTGCGGCCGTGGCCGGGAAAGTGCTTGGCGCAGGCGAGCACACCCGCCGACTGGCAGGCCGCGATCCAGCGCGCTCCCGCACGGCCGACGGCCTCCGGGTCATCGCCGAAGGCGCGCGTCTGGATGATCGGGTTGGCCGGCTCGACGTCGAGATCCACCACGGGAGCGAAGACCCACGCGATGCCGACGTCACGAGCTTCGCGGGCCGTGATCGTCGCCGCTTCGGCGACCGCATCCTCCCCGAGGGCAGCGACGGCCATGGCCGGTGGCAGCGGCGTCAGTCCGGCCACCTGCTGCCCCGCCCCGCGTTCAAAATCGGAGGCGATGAGCAACGGGTGACGAGATCCGGCGGCCAGGTCGCGGGTCAGCTGCGCGACCGCGCCGCGCTCCCCGCCGAAGATGATGAAGCCACCGACTCCCAGAGCGAGGTCGCGTTCCACCGCGGGGAGGGCCGGTGCGAAGCCGCGCTCCGCGTCCCAGCGGATGGCCGGCAGCACCAGCGCGGCGAGCGGCTTCACGCCGGCGTGATTCGGCCGAGGACCCGTGGGCCCCGGGCGCCGGTCGCCGCGGGCTCGTTTCCCGTGCGGCCGGCCAGCGTGAGGTAGCCGAGGAAGGCGAACACCGCGGCTTCCTTCGCGTCACCGTCGAAGAAGAGGTCGTCGAAAGCGCGGTGCTCCGGCCCGCGCCAGGCCTCCTCGACGCACCGGACGAGCGCCGGGTTGCGCGCGCCGCCGCCCGACCGCACGATGTCGAGCGGGCAAAGCTGCGCCGGGATGAAGCGCTCCGCGGCCTGGCCGATCGCGCGCGCCGTCACCGCCACCGCGGTCGCCACCGTGTCGGCCGCCGACGCACCCCGTTCCTTGCACAGGGTGATGAGCCGGTGCGCGTAGGCGACGCCGAAGACCTCGCGACCGGTCGAGCGCGGGGGCGGCGCGGCGAAGAACGGATGCGCCAGGCTCGCCTCGACCACGTCGCCCACGGCGTGGCCGGTCCGGGCGATGGCGCCGTCCTCGTCGAAGCGGCGGCCGGGAAAGAGGCGGCGCACGCATTCGTCAATCACCATCACGCCGGGGCCGGTGTCGAGCGCGACCACCGGCGCGTCGGAGCCGCGCGGCGGGACCACCGTGAAGTTCGCGATGCCGCCCAGGTTGAGGAGGGCGCGCGGGCCGTCGGGCCGCGCGAACAGCAGCCGGTCGGCGCGCGGCACCAACGGGGCGCCGTGCCCGCCGGCGGCGACGTCGCGTGACCGGAAGTCGGAGACGACCCGGACGCCGAGCCGCTCGGCGATCACCGCGGCGTCGCCGAGCTGCAGGCTCGCCCGCTGCGGCTCATGCCAGATGGTCTGCCCGTGAGAGGCGACGAACCCCAGCGCCGACGCGGGAACGCCGGCCCTGGCCAGCACCGCCAGCGCCGCGCCGGCCAGCCAGGCGCCCAGATCGGCGTCCAGCAGCGCCAGCTCCCGCGCGCTCCCACCCGTGATCGTGTTGCCGAGGCGATCGCGCTCCGGGTCGCTGTACGGTACGGTGAGGAACGCCAGAAGATCGAGCGCATAACTGCCGGCCGCGGGCTCGGCGATCCGGACCAGCGCCGCGCTCACGCCATCCAGGGAGGTTCCGGACATCAGCCCCACGGCGAGCATGGCGCGCTCCGCCTCAGTCACGCGGATCGCCTCGGGTGACGGGAGGCGGCGGCTCGCCGACCGCACCCCGGACGGACCCGCCGGCCTCGGCGAGCAGCCGCTCAGCTCCCGCGCCGTCCACGTGCCGCCGCAGCATCACGATGGCGGTCTTCACGTGTCCGGCCGCGCCGGCGATGGCCCGGCGGGCGGCATCGCGCTCCACTCCGCAAACCTCCATGACGATCCGTTCGCCGCGATCCCTCAGCTTGTCCGAGAGCGCGACCAGATCCACCATCAGGTTGCCGTAGGCCCGGCCCATCCGGATCATCGCTCCGGTCGTGACCGTGTTGAGCACGAGTTTGGTCGCCGTGCCGGCCTTCATCCGAGTCGAGCCGGTCAGCGCCTCGGGGCCCACCTTGGGCAGAATCGCGATGTCCACGTTGGCCAGGAGGCCGCTCGGCGGGTCGGTGCAGGAGAGTAGAACGGTGCCGGCGCCGCGCGCCGCAGCGCGGGTGAGCGCCCCGCGCACGTACGGCGTCGTTCCGCTGGCGGCGATGCCGAATACCACGTCGTTGGCCCGCGCATCCTTGGCGTCCACCGCCGCGCCGCCCGCGTCGAAATCGTCCTCGGCGCCCTCGGCGCCCCGGATCAGGGCGGCGGCCCCTCCCGCGATGATGCCCTGTACCATTTCGGGCGGAGAGCCGAAAGTCGGCGGGCACTCGGCCGCATCGAGCACGCCGAGCCGGCCGCTCGTGCCCGCGCCCACGTAGATCAGACGGCCGCCGGCACGGAACGCCCGCTCGACCATCTCGATCGCGCGCGCGATTTCGTGCCGCACCGCCCAGACCGCCTCGGGCACCAGCCGATCCTGGCGGTTCAACAGCTCGACGATGCCCGACGCATCGGCGAGGTCGATGTCAACGGTGTCGGGATTCCGTTGCTCGGTGAGCCGGTGATCGCGCGGGTCGGTGGGCGATGTCATGGGTCGGCGGGGAATCTACGCGCCGCCGGGTGCGGGTCAACGCAACCGGGTGCGACGGATCAGGGCCCGACGTCGAGTAGGGCGGCGGGCGTGGCCGGATGCGCCCGCCGGAGCCGCGCAGCCCCGTTCACCGCGCCGACGCCCGGACAATCGCCGTGCCGTGCGGCGGCAGCGTGAACGGTCCCGGGATTGCCGTTCCCGTCCGCTCCGAGCTGTCGCTGCCGGCCCACACGACGTGGGCTCCCGACCGCCACCGGAGCGTGACCCGCTGCTCCTGGCCGGTAGGATTCACCAGCTCGACGATCCACGACCGGCCGTCGGCGCCCGGCTTCATGGCCGTGACCAGCACCGCGGCGGGCGTCACCCTGAGCAACGGCAGCGGGGACGGCGCCCGTCCCGCCGCGGCGACCACCAGGAGCGGCTCGCGGGCCTCGGCACCGAAGCGCGCCGCCTCGTCGGCCTGGAACGCGCCGTGCGGATGAAGCATGTAGCGGAAGGTCACCGGTCCTTCCTGGTCGGCCTTGTAGTTGGTGTGCCAGTAGTTGTTCATGACGTACGAGTAGAACGTCTGCGATGACGGCAGCGCGCGCATCCATGGCGATTCGGCGTTGATCCCCCCGATCTCCACCAGGGGCGCATCGGGTGTCGCCACCGTGACGCCGAGGCTGTCGTTCGACACGTCAACCCAGCTCTGCGCCTCGACGAAGTTCCTGGCCGACCCCGCCAGTTGCTCGGAGTCGGGACGCACGATGCTGGACGCCACGTCGAAGCGGATCTGGCCCCCCTGAACCCGTAGTGGGAACGCGAGGTGCACGCCCTCCGGAGTGCGGACCGCGGACTTGTCCACGGTCACCCGGAGGTCCACCCGGTCGAGGCCGCTCACCACCTGCACCTCGCGCCGCACCGACCGCGCGCCCGGCGCCGCCGCCTCGGACACGAGCGACGCCACCAGCGGGCCGCGCTCCCCGACCCGCACGACCGCGTGCGTCGGACCCGCCGCGGCCGAGGAATCCCGTCCGGCGACGTAGCGGTAGTCGGCGACCCCCAGATGCCGCGACGCGTCCACCAGGTCCACATCGCGCGGGGTCCACACGATGCCAGGCACGGCACCGCTCGCGTCGTCGAGCGCGACCGCCAGCCTCCGAGTGCGCGCCGTCTGCCCTTCGGCCACCGCGTCGCCCGCCGCCGGCGCGCGGCCGGGGCGCACCCGGTAGCGGCGCGCGGCGAACGGCGGAAGGTCGCGCACCAGCACCGCCAGCTCACCCGTCGCCAGGCGCTGCGACTGGGCCGTGCGGCCGTCCGGCCCGACCACGCGATCCCCGCCGCCGCTCAAGTCGGCCGGCACCAGCACCAAGTCGGTGCGCGCCCAGGACGACGTGTTGAAGACGTCGAACGCCCCAGCCACGGCCGGGCCCCGGGCGGCGAGAGCGCGCGCCGTGAGCGCGAGCGACAGGCTGTCGGCCCCGAGCGCGAAGGCCTGCTTGTAGCGCCACTGCGCCACCACGTCGGGGGCGTCCGGCGTCTCGACGCTGGCCGCCGCACCCCAGGTGTGCTCGTCCCAGAGCACTACGTCGCGCCATGCCTCGTAGTCCGCGCCGACGGGGAAGCGCGTTGGATCAAGCATCGCCCAGAGCGCGCCGGCCTGCACCAGCCGGCTCGACGCCGCGCGGGCCAGCGCCGTCTCGCGCGCCGTCGAGGCCGCGCCGTCTTCCCAGTAGCCCGTGAAGTCCCCCGCGACGACCGGGAGCTGCCCGGCGTACCGGGGCACCAGCGCCCGGAACATCTGCGCGTGCGTCGCGATCACGAGCCGGGGAGACGCATAGCGCCGGTTCCACTCGCGCACGTAGTCCGGCAGGTCCGGGTCGGTCGGCCCGTTGTCACCATCTACGGTGTAGGGAAGCTGGACCGGCACGTAGGGATAGCCGGCGTCCTCGAGGCGCCGCATCAGCGAGAACAGCCGCTGCTCGCCGAACAGGCGGATCCGCGCTTCGTGGAACAGCGAGTAGCTGGCGCCCGCCACCCAGGTCAGCACCGTGTCCCGCCGTGACTGGGAAACCCACTCGAACGGCCGGTCACCCCAGTCCTGCAGTACGTAGCCGATCCGGTCTCCGTTGTTCGGCGCGATGGCGAAGTACCTGAGGCCGCTCTGCGCCAGCGCGGTAACGATGCCCCATGACTGTCCGGGGATGTCGGAGATCAGGGCGGTGGTGATGGGGAGGCTGTCCTCGGCGCGCAGCCGCCTCGCGTAGTCGAAGAAGTGGGTCATCTCCGGCGCGGTCGCGAGGCCCGACAGGACGCCCGCCTCGAACGCGTTGAGGCCGATGCTNNTCCACCGGCCAGAGGACCTCGACGTTCCAGCGGAACCGCGCCTCCGGCGGGTAGTCGCGCGTCCGCTCGATCAGCTGCAGCGCGTCCTCGATGTTCTTCCACTGCTTCTGCCGGACGCGGTCCTGCAGGTCGGAGTAGCCGATGTCGTTGTGCGAATACGGGAGAAGGTAGACGTCGCGCTGCGGCACCGGCCGGAGCGCGAGCATGGTGTCGAGGGCCGCGGCCCCGTCCAGCCGCACCACGACTCGGACGCTGCCGGCCTGCGGTACGGGGCCCGCCACCGCGCGCACCACGTTTCCGCCGAACGCGAGTGGCGCGGTCGAGGGCGGCCGGTCCCCGATCGCCACCGTCGCCTCGCGGTATCCCGCCAGGTTGTCGAGGATCACCCGGACCTGCGCTGCGGCGGTGTCTCCCGCCCGGACCAGCACCGGGTCCTGCGCCACGCGCGGGCGGGCGGCCAGGCGATGCCGGAAGGTCATGAACCAGTCGTTGCTCTCGGCATCGGCTCCGGTCACCGACAGCACCAGCGGTTGTCCCGGCGTGAGCGCGCCACGCGGCAGCCGCAGCGTCAGGTAGCCGAAGACATCCCTAAACTGGTCCACCAGCGTGGTGCGGAACGAGAGGCTGGCGCCCCCCGCGCCACGCACCGTCCAATCGCGCGAAGCGGAGTCCTTGACACTGGTGAACGTGAACGCGTGCCGGCCGCCGATGGCGAAGTCGAAGTCGTGGAGCCCCTTGCTGCCCGCGAGGCCGGCGATCCAGACGAAGCTGACCGTATCCGCCGCCAGCGAGGCCGGCACGGTATCGGTCCGCCAGGCCACGGACTGCACGTCGCGGCGGGCCCGCGCCAGCAACGCGGTCTGCGCCTCGGGGTGCGGGGAGTGGTAGGCGATCGTGGCTCCGGAGACGTCGGCGAGGTAGCCGCTGAGGACGACCTCGGGCGGCGGCGCGGCAGCATCGGGCACAGGAGTGGCGGGCGCGGCCGGGGCGGGCTCGGGTACCGGCGGGCGACGGTCGGCGCGCGTGGAGGAGAATTCGACGTAGCCCCAATGCTCCGGCTGGTGCATGTCGACCATTCCCTGCGGCGACCAGACCCAGTTGTCCTCCCGCAGCCCGGGCACCTTCTGGTAGGCGCCGTCCGCCACGGTGGTCCGCCACTCCACCCGCGAGTAATTGATGCGCCACCGCTGTCCGGGGCGCGGCGCCGATGTCGTATGGCTCGCCCGCTCGAGCGAGCGCCAGGGAAGAGCCAGCGTAAGGGTCCACCCCGAATCCGTGTCGGCGGGATGGTTCAGCGTGCCTTGCACCTGCACGCCGGTGCGAAGCCCTTCGATGTTCCAGTCGTTGTCCGCGTGGCCGCCATCGCGGTAGGGCACCGTGAGGAACAGGTCCCACACGGTGTTGAGCGCGTTGATCTCGAGCTCCGCGTAGTCCTTCGCGTCGCCGTCGGGATCAATGAACATCTCGAAATCGTTGTCGCGGAAGATCACCGCGTCGCGCTGCGTGATGGTGCCCCACACGTCCGGCTCTTCGAGCTGGGCGCCCACGTACAGGTACCGGTCGTCCCACAGCATCTTCATGCGCGTGCGGAACCGCGGGGCCGGCTTCACCGCGCCCTCGATGTCCACGAAGGCGGTGGACCACGGCGCGGACCGCCATGCCGCGTCGTTCAGCGAGCCGTCGAGCCGCGGCGCACGGGGCGCGCGGA
>PMIK01000181.1 GCA_003157095.1 Gemmatimonadota bacterium
GGGTTTGGGTAGCCGGCGTTGTCGTCGTCCTCCTCAGGCTGGCTCGCGGAGCCGTGCTGGTCCGGCGGGTGCTACGCCGCGCGACGCCGCTCGACTCCCCCGATTGGACGCGGCCACTGGTCGAGGCTGCCGACCGGCTCGGGCTCGCCCGCGAGCCGCTCCTGCTGGTGAGCGACGCGGTGCTGATGCCGATCGTNNTGCGGCGTGTTCCGGCCCGCGATCGTGCTGCCGGCCGACGCGCGCGAGTGGAGCGAGCGGCGGCGCCGCGCCGTGCTGTGCCACGAGCTGGCTCACGTCCGGCGCTTCGACCTGGGGCTGACGATTGTGAGCCGCGTCGGCTGCGCGCTCTACTGGTTCCACCCGCTGTTCTGGGTGGCGGCCCGCCGGCTGCGGCTGGAGAGCGAGCGCGCGTGCGACGACATGGTGCTGGGCGTGGGGACGCGGCCTTCGGAATACGCCGACCACCTGCTTCAGATTGCGTGCGGCGCCGGGTCCATGCGCTCGCCCGCGGCTGCCCTGCCGATGGCGGAGCGGCGCGAGTTCGAGGGGCGGATGCTGGCGATCTTGGAGAAGGACGCCCGCCGCACCCCGCCCTCGAGACGCCATGCCGCGCTGCTCGCCGCCTTGGGGCTCGCGGTCCTGCTCCCGCTGGCCGCGATGGGGATGGCCCGCGCGCCGCAGGCGGACGCCATGCAGCTTCCGAAGGCGTCCGGTCGCCAGGCGCCCAATGCCGCCCGCTCGGCCGCCGGGGTGTCCGGAGCCGGGGCAACGGCGACCAGTACGCCTGGCACGCGGAGCGAGACGATCCGCACCGCGGAGCACCAGACGACCACCACCTCCCGCGTGACGACCACGACGTCCGGCGTGACGACCGCGACCTCCGGCGTGCCGGCAACGGAAGAGATCTCTCCGACCGGCGCTCCGGCATCCACGGCCGAGGGCGACAGCGTGGATGCGCGGACCCTCGCCGCGCTTCTGGGCGCCCTCGACGACTCGGTGGCTTCGGTGCGCCTCGATGCGGCATACGCGCTCGGGCGTCTCGAGGCGACGGCAGCAGCAGCCGCGCTGGGCACGCACGTGCAGCGCGATCCGGACCCGGCGGTGCGCGAAATGGCCGCCTGGGCCCTGGGCCAGATCCAGAGCCACGAATCCACCGGGCAACTGGCCGCCGCCGCCGGGCGTGACGCTTCGGAAAAGGTCCGCCTCATGGCGATCTGGGCGCTGGGGCAGATCGAGGATTCCGCCGCGGTGCCCGGGCTCGTCACCGCGCTGGGCGACGCGAGCGCCGAAGTCCGCGGCCGCGCCGCCTGGGCCATCGGCACGATCCAACCCGGCCGCGCGCCACAGGCACTCATCGCGGCACTCCGCGATGCGTCTCCCGCGGTGCGCCTGCGGGCGGCCTGGGCCCTCGGCAAGATCGAGGATGCGCAGGCGGCGCCGGGCCTTCTCGCGCTGCTGAGCGATACGTCGTCCGAGATCCGCCACGCGGCCATCTGGGCCCTCGGGAACATGGACGCGCCGGCGGCGCACCAGGCGCTCCTCGACGCGCTCAAGAATCCCGATCCAGAGGTGCGCGCCAGGGCCGCGCGCGCCCTGTCCGGCAGCGGGGGCGATCCCTGGCCGTGGCCGTGGCCCATGCCCATCATCCGGTAGCTCGCCCGCTCCGGCCGGCGCACCGCCGGCCGGCACCCGCATCCTACCCGCCGCCGGCCATGGCCTGGCCTGCCGCTCACCCCAGCCGCAGGCCGCCGCCCGCGACCCCGCGCGCAGCTTCCGTCCCCCGATGGGCTTTGGACACCGGCCGGCCGCCGAGCCCGGCCGCACGCGGTCTGGTTCGTCACGCCGCTTGACATACGCCCGTCAATGCTGAATATTCAGCATAGTGCTGAAATTTCAGCAATGCGGTGAGGTCTCCATGACGCGGAGGACGCTCGTGAACGGATCGTTGATTGGCCTGGTGGCCGGCGCGCTCGCGCGCGGCGTGGGCGGCATCCACGGCACCGCGGCGGCGCGGCGCGGCGCGGCCGTGGCGGAGGATTCGACGCTGGCCGCCGGCCTCTTGGCCTCGGCGCGAGGCACTCCCGGCGTGCTGTGCCGGCTTGCGGAGCGGGCACTGGAAGGCCGCTACGGTGGCTGGGACTCGCGCCGCACGCCGGGCGATCCGCCCGATTCTGCCGGGATGGAGCGCTGGGCACTCGCCCGGCACCCCGCCAGCTACGCCGTGCCGGTGCTGCTTCGCGGGATCGAGGATCAGGACGGCTGCGTGCGCGGGGTCGCGGCGCGGCTCATCGCGCGTGCGCCGGTGGCGCAGGTCAACGGCGGCGTGCTGCCCTTGCTCGGCTCGTCCGCGGTGGGGACGCGGGTGGCGGCCTCCGTCGCGCTTGGGCTCGCCGAGTCGGACGGCGCGGTGACCGGTCTGATCGGGCGCCTCACCGCNNTGGGCCGAGTGGGGGCGGCGCGCGCCGGCCCGCCGCTCAGCGGCGTGCTGCACGACGCCGATCCCGAGGTCCGCGCCGCGGCGGCGCGGTCGCTCGGCCAGCTCGAGGACACGGCCGCGGTGGAGGCGCTGGCGAGGGTGCTCCGGAGCGACGCGAGCGAGGAGGTGCGCGTGGCCGCCGCCGAGGCGCTGGGTCGCATGGAGTCGAAGCGCGCCGTGCCCGCGCTCGCCGACGCACTTGGGGACCGGAGTTCCGAGGTGCGCCGCACAGCGGCATGGGCGCTGGGGCAGATCGAGGACAAGTCGTCCGCCTCAGCGCTGGCGCGCGCGCTCTCCGACCGTGACGACGATGTACGGGAGACGGCCACCTGGGCCCTCGGCCAGATACAGGATGCCATCGCCGTGCCGTCCTTGGCCGAGCGGCTGGGTCGCGATGGCCGGCCGGAGGTGCGACGGCGAGCCGCCTGGGCGCTGGGTCAGATCGAGGACAAGGCGGCGGCCGGGCCGCTCGGGATCGCCTTGCGCAGCGACCGCGACCCGGAGGTTCGGCGCACCGCCGCCTGGGCTCTGGGACAGATCGAAGAGCGCGGTGCCGCGCCGGCTCTTGCCGAGGCCATGAGCGACACGTCCGAGGAGGTGCGGAAGGTGGCCGCCTGGGCCCGCGGCCAGATCGGTCCTCGCAGCGCGCCTGAGGCGCTGCTCCGGGCGGTGGACCACGACACGCCCGAGATCCGTGAGAAGGCGGCATGGGCCCTCGGGCAGATCGGCGACGATGCCGCGGTACCGGCCTTGAAGAGCGCGCTCGCAGACTCCGTGTCGCGGGTCCGCCGGATGGCGCTGTGGGCATTGGGGCAGCTGGACAATGACTCGGCGCGTGCGGCCATCGTAGACGCGCTGAAGGACGCGGATCCCGAAGTGCGGGCGCACGCGGCACGAGTGCTCGGCGGGATGCACATAGAACCGAGGCCGGAACCCATGCCGATGCCGGAGCCGCGGCCGTTCCCTGGGCCCGACGAGTGATGCGGCGGCGCGGGCGATCGAGCTCGCGCGATTGGCGCTTACGGAGTGATCGAGTGCAGCGGCAGCGGTGGCGCCCGCCTAGTGGCCGAACCAGCGGGGCAGGGTCGTGGTCATCGCGGGGATGTAGGTGATCAGGAGCACGCCGACGAGCAGCACGAGCAGCATGGGGATGATGGAGCGGACCACGACGGAGACGGGCTGGTTGAAGCGCAGCGATGAGAGGAAGAGGTTCACGCCGACCGGGGGCGTCAGGAACCCCAGCTCGAGGTTGGCCAGGAAGACGATGCCCAGGTGGACCGGGGCGATGCCGAACGCCTGGCCCAGGGGGACCAGCAGCGGCGCGACGATGACGATCGCCGAGTAGACGTCCATCAGCGCCCCGACCACGAGCAGGAAGAGGTTGAGGAGCAG
>PMIK01000238.1 GCA_003157095.1 Gemmatimonadota bacterium
TCCTTGAGCTTGAGCGCCCCCTCGAGCGCGACCGGGAAGTTGTAGCCCCGCCCCAGGTACAGGACGTTGGAGGCCCGCGTGTACCGCTCCGCCAACTGCTCGATGACCGGGCGCAGGGCGAGCACCTGCTCGACCTGCGCGGGCAACTTCTTCAGGGCCTTGACGATCTCGCGGCCCTGGAGGATGGACAGCGACCGCAGCCGCCCCAGGTACAGTGTCAGCAGTGCCAGCGCCGCGATCTGGCTGGTGAACGCCTTGGTCGAGGCGACGCCGATCTCGGGCCCGGCGTGCAGGAAGATCCCGCCATCCACTTCCCGCGCGATGCTGCTGCCGACCACGTTGACGATCCCCAGCGTCCGCGCGCCGCGCCGCTTGGCCTCGCGCAGCGCCGCGAGCGTGTCCGCCGTCTCGCCGGACTGGGAGATCACGATGACCAGCGTGCGCTCGTCCACCAGCGGGTTGCGGTACCGGAACTCGGAGGCGTACTCCACCTCCGCCGGCAGCCGCACCAGCTCCTCCAGCATGTACTCGCCCACCAGCGCGGCGTGCCAGGACGTGCCGCAGGCGGTGAGCACGATCCGGTTGAAGGACTGCAGGTACTCCTTGGAGAGATTGAGGCCGCCCAACCGCGCGGTGCCCTCCTCCTCGAGCAGGTGCCCCCGCAGCGTGTTGTGGATGCTCTCGGGCTGCTCGCAGATCTCCTTCAGCATGAAGTGCGGGAAACCGCCCCGCTCGATCGTGGCCAGATCCCACTCGATCTGGCTGACCTCCTTGCTGATCCGGACCGCGTGGCGGTCCTTGACCTGGTAGCCGGAGGGCGTCACGACGGCGAGGTTGCCCTCGTCGAGGTACACCACCGAACGGGTGTACGCCAGGACGGCCGAGGGATCGGACGCCACGAAGTTCTCGCCATTGCCCAGTCCAAGCAGGAGCGGGCTGCCGCTCCGCGCGGCGACGATCGTGTCGGGCTCCTTCACCGAGATCACGGCGATCCCGTAGGTGCCCTCGACCTCCTGCAACGCCGCCGCCACCGCCTGCTCGAGCGAGCCCTCGTAGAACTGCTCGATCAGGTGCGCCAGCGTTTCTGTATCGGTCTCGGAGGTGAAGCGGTGGCCCTTCGAGATGAGCATCTGCCGCAGCACAGCGTGATTCTCGATGATCCCGTTGTGGGCCACGGCGATGTTGCCCGCGCAGTCGGTGTGCGGGTGCGCGTTCCGGGTGTTGGGCGCCCCGTGGGTCGCCCAGCGCGTGTGGGCGATGCCGACGTTCGCCGCCGGCATGTCGTTGCCCAGTTGCGCCTCGAGCGCGGCGATCTTCCCGGCCGATTTCTCGACGAGCAGCTTGCCGTCGGAAATGAGCGCGATGCCCGCGGAGTCATACCCGCGGTACTCCAACCGCTTCAGCCCGTCCAGCAGGACCGGCAACGCCTGCCGCGGTCCGGTGTATCCGACGATCCCGCACATCTGTGCTACCTCCCGCTTTCGATCAGCGCGGCCTTGCCGCTCTCCACCAGCGCCTCTGCGCCCTGCCGCGTCGGCGCTTCGGCGATGATCCGCACCACGGGCTCCGTGCCCGAGGGCCGTATGTGCACCCACCGGTCGGCGAGCGCCAGCCGCAGTCCGTCCTGCCGGTCCGCCACGGCGCCCGGGAGGCTCTCGCTCAGCGCGGCGTAGCACCGCTCCAGCGATCCGGATGGCCGGGGGATCTTGGCCTTTACAATAGTATAGCGGGGCGCGGAGTTCACGAGCGCCGACACCGTCGTGCCCTGGCCGGCGAGCAGCGCCAGGGCGAGCGTGGCGGCCACCGGGGCGTCGCGGCCCAGGTGCACCTCCGGCAGGATCACACCCCCGTTCCCTTCCCCGCCGATCACGGCGCCACGGGCGGCCATCCGCTCGACGACATTGGCCTCGCCCACCGGAGAGCGCTCCACCGTCACGCCGTACTCACGCGCCGCGTCCTCAACCACGAGACTGGTCGAGAGATTCGTCACGACCGGCCCCCGGCGCCGCGCCAGCACCGCGCGGACCGCGAACGCGAGGGTATAGTCCTCGCCGATAGGCCGGCCGGTCTCGTCCACGAGCGCCAGCCGATCCACGTCCGGATCCACCGCGATCCCCAGCTCGCTCCGGCTCTCCCGCACCAGCGCGCTCAGCTCCCCGAGATGTTCGGGAATCGGCTCCGGCTCGCGAGGGAAGCGCCCGTCCGGCTCCAGGTTGATCCCGCTCACCTCGCAGCCCAGCGCCTCCAGCAGCGCCGGCATGATCGTCGCCCCGGCGCCCCGGACGCAGTCCAGCGCCACCCGGAAGCGTCGCGCGCGGATGGACGCCAGCTCGAGCCACGGCAGCCCGAGCACCCGCTCGAGGTGCCGTGCCACGGCGTTCTCGTCCCGCCGCCGAACGCCCGCGCGCGCACCAGGATGGCGGCCTCCCGCGTCCACCAGCGCGAAGAACGCCTCCACCTCCGCCTTGCCGAGAAACCGCCCGCCGGGCCCCACGAACTTGAGCGCGTTCCATTCCACCGGATTGTGGCTCGCCGTGACCACGATGCCGCCGTCCAGGCCCCCGTCGAGCGTCTCCACCGCCAGCTGCGCCGTGGGCGTGGGCACCATTCCGAGATCCACGACGTCCACGCCCGCAGCGACGAGGCCCTCGGCCGCAGCGGCGACGAACGCCGGGCCCGACTGGCGCGAATCCCGGGCGAGCGCCACCACCCGGCCACCGCGCGCCACCAGGAAGGCCCCGAACGCCTCCGCGTAGCGCGTCACCACCGCCGGCACCATGTCCTCCCCCACGATGCCGCGGAGGCCCGACACCGACCGCATCAAGGTGGAAGTCAGCGGGAGAGCGCGGCCACCGCCGCGTCGTGCAACGCTTCCACGGCGATGGGCGTGGCGATGGGCAGGAGGGCGACGTTGCCGAAGGCCCGTTCAAACGCCGCGACGACCGCGGGATCGAACTGCCGGCCCGACTCGGCGCGCAGCTCGTCGAAGACTGCCTCCCTCGGCAACGGCGGCCGGTAGGCGCGGCCGGTCGTCATGGCGTCGAACGCGTCCACCACCGTCACGATGCGCACGGCCAGCGGGAGATCCCCGCTCTTCAGGCCATCGGGCAGCCCGGCACCGTCAATCCGCTCGTGGTGCGACCGCACGATCTGGAGGATGCGCGGGCGGTCCTTCAAGAGCGGCATCAGGATCTTCTCCCCGATGACCGTGTGCTCCATGATGTGGAGATACTCCTCGTCGCTCAGCTTCGCCGGCTTGTTCAGCACCGACTCCCTCACGCCGATCTTGCCGATGTCGTGCAGCTCCGCCCCGATGCGAAGATCCTCCAGCACACCGTCTTCCACACCGAGTGTGCGGGCCACCGTGATGGCGTAGGCCGCCACGCGAGCCGAGTGCCCGCGAGTATAGGGGTCCTTGGCCTCGAGGGCGTGCGCCAGCGACTGCACCGCGACGACGAACAGCTCCTCGATGCGCCGCGCCTGCGCTTCGACCTTCTGCTCGAGGTTCTGCTGGTAGTCGCGGTTCTCGAGGATGAGGCGGCGCTTCTCCAGCGCCTGGCGCACCCGCGCCTGCACGTCCTCGACCTGGAACGGCTTGGCGACGTAGTCCAGCGCCCCCTGGGTGAGGCACCAGATCGCGCTCCGCACGTCGGAGACGGCGGTCACCATCACCACGGCAGTGTCGGGCCACCGCTGCCGCAACTCCGGCAGCAGCTGGATACCGTCCATCTCGGGCATGCGGATGTCGCTGATGACCAGGTCGGCGGGCTCCCGCTCCAGCTCCCGCAACGCCTCGCGCCCGTTGCCGGCCTGCCGGCAGACGAATCCTTGCTCGGTCAGCAGGCGCACCAGGATACTGCGCAGGTGGGGCTCGTCGTCCACGACGAGGCAGCTCATCGAAAGTTCCGGGGGCACGCGCCTAGCCTAGACCGTGGCCGAGCGGGTGTCAACCCGCAGCCCGGCCCGGCGTGAGCGGCCTGCGCGCGGCGCTTGCTGGTGCGCGGGGACCGAGTGTAAGGTTCGCCAAGATCCACCTCTACCGAGTCGTGCATGACACGCATCCGGGACCACGATCTGGAAAATGGCTTGGCTACACGGGCCGTCCACGCGGGCCAGGAACCCGAGCCGCTGGCCGGCGCGGTGACGATGCCGATTTTCCAGACCTCCACCTACGTCCAGGCGGGGCTGGGCCGCCACAAGGGACACGAGTACGCCCGGGTGAGCAACCCCACCCGCGAGGCGCTGGAGCGGAACGTGGCCGCTCTCGAGGGTGGAACCCACGGCCACGCATTCGCCTCCGGCATGGCGGCCATTGATTCGGTCTTGACGCTCCTCTCGGCCGGCGATCACGTGGTGTGCGGCGAGAACGTGTACGGAGGGACGCACCGCCTGATGGAGCAGGTGCGCTCCCGGCTCGGCCTGGTGTTCAGCTACGTGGACACGCGTGAGGTCGCCGCGGTCGAGCGCGCCATCCGGCCGGCCACCAGGATGCTGTTCGTCGAGACCCCGACCAATCCGATGATGCGCCTGGCCGACCTGGCGGCGCTCGGCGCGTTGGCGGGCTCACGCCGGCTGCTGTTCGTCGTGGACAACACCTTTGCGACGCCGATCTTCCAGCGCCCGTTCGAGTACGGCGCCGATCTGGTCGTCCATTCCACCACCAAGTACCTGAACGGCCACTCGGACATGATCGGCGGCATGGTGGTCACCCGGCGCGACGACCTGGGCGAGCAACTGGCGTTCCTCCAGAAGGCGGTCGGCGCGGTGCCCGGGCCGTTCGACTGCTGGCTGGTGCTGCGGGGCACCAAGACGCTGGCGCTCCGGATGCACCAGCACGACGCCAACGGGCGCCGCATCGCGCAATGGCTCGCCGCCGACACTCGCGTGCCAGCGGTCTTCTACCCCGGGCTCCCGGCCCATCCGCAGCACGAGCTGGCCTGTCGCCAGATGTCGGGGTTCGGCGGCATGTTGTCATTCGAGGCGGGCTCGTTCGAGCGGGCGCGCCGCATCGTCGAGCGCACCCGGATCTTCGCGCTGGCCGAGTCGCTGGGCGGCGTCGAGAGCCTGATCGGGCACCCGGCCACGATGACCCACGCCGCCGTTCCCAAGGCGATGCGCGAGGCCATGGGACTCACCGACGGCCTGGTCCGGCTGGCGGTGGGGATCGAGGACGCCGACGATCTTATCGCGGACCTGGACCAGGCACTGGCTCCCTAGCCGTGGCTGAAACGCCGCTCCACTGGCCGCGTAGGGGGGTCGGAATCCTCCGGGAGGTTCGATGACGGACGCTGATCAGGCCCTGCCGGCGCGCCGGCCGCGCACCGTGCTCACGCAAGTCTCGTCACGTGCCTGGGAGCACGCCGCCGACCGCGCGGCGCTGAGCGCCTTGCGGTCCATACCGGGGTTCGACCAGGTGGTCCGGAAGGTGTACGGCTTCTTCGGCGAGCGCGGCGTGCGCCTGCTCTTCCAGGCCAACGCCGTGCGGGTCGGGCCTACGCAGTTCCCGCGCGTCCACGCCGCCTTCAGCGACGTGTGCTCCACCATGGACTGGGCACCGCGTCCCGACCTGTTCGTCTCCCAGACCCCGATGGTCAACGCGGGCGCCTTCGGCATGGACCGGCCGTTCATCGTGCTGAACTCCGGCGCGCTCGCGCTGCTCGACGACGAAGAGCTGCGCACCATCCTCGGCCACGAGCTCGGTCACGTCATCAGCGGGCACGCGCTCTACCACACCATCCTCGTCATCGTCCTTGAGTTCGGTTTCCGCAACCTGCCCTTCCTCGCCGGCATCGCGCTGCTGCCGATCCAGATCGCGCTGCTGGAGTGGTTCCGGAAGAGCGAGCTGTCGAGTGACCGCGCCGGCCTGCTCGCCAGCCAGGACCCGATCGCCTCGATGCGGATGTTCATGAAGCTCGCCGGCGGCGGCAACATGGCCGAGATGGACCTCGACGCCTTCCTCGCGCAGGCCAGGGAGTACGAAGAGGGCGGCGGCGCGATGGATACGATCTACAAGGTGCTCAACACGCTGGGCTACACCCATCCGTTCCACACGCTCCGTGCGGCCGAGCTGCAGCGCTGGATCGCCACCGGCGAGTACGACCGGATCCTGCGCGGGGAGTACCCCAGGCGGGGGTCGGACGACGAGAAGCAGCCGCTGTCGGCCGACCTCGGCGAGGCGGGCAGGTACTACGCCGGCCAAGCGAAGGGTGCGGTGGACACCGTGGCCGACGTCGCGAAGAAGGCGCGCGAGGCCTTCCAAAGCGCCTTCAGGAGCCCCGGCAGCCAATGAGAATCCTCGTCGTCGGTAGAGGGGGTCGGGAACACGCCCTCCTCTGGGCCCTCAGGCGCGACGCACCTCAGGCCACGCTCTATTGCCTTCCCGGCAACGCCGGCACGGCACGACTCGCGACCAACCTCCCCGGCCGGGAGACGGACGTCGAGCTGGTCGCCCGGACCGCCGGCGAGCAGCACGTGGACCTCGTAGTCGTGGGACCCGAGGCTCCTCTCGCTGCCGGACTCGTGGACCGCCTCGCCAAGACCGGCATTCCGGTCTTCGGGCCGACGGCCGCCGCCGCCCGGATCGAGTCCTCCAAGGTCTACTCGAAGGCGCTGATGTTGCGGCACGGCGTGCCGACCGCCGCNNCTGGCGGCAGGAAAGGGCGCCGTCGTATGCCCGACCCGGGCCGAGGCTCGCGCCATAGCCTCCGCGATGCTGAAGGACGGCGCATTCGGCGAAGCCGGGACCGAAATTCTGGTCGAGGAGTTTCTGGACGGGGAAGAGCTGTCCGTGCTCGCCCTGACGGATGGGGAGCACTTCGCCGTGCTGCCCCCGGCCCAGGATCACAAGCGCCTCAAGGATGGAGACCAGGGACCGAATACCGGCGGCATGGGAGCATACAGCCCGGTCAGCATCGCCTCGGAAGCCCTACTTGCCAAGGTGGCAGAGCAGGTATTCACGCCGACACTGGCAGCCCTCAGGGATGACGGAGCACCTTACCGCGGAATGCTCTACGCTGGCCTGATGGTCATGAGTGACGGAAGTATCAGAGTGATTGAGTTCAACTGCAGGTTTGGTGATCCCGAAGCTCAGGCAATTCTCCCCGTGCTACCAGGTGGCGTGCTCCCGGTGTTCNNGCCCGCGTACGGGGGCTGTGATCGCCATTCCCGAGCATCTGGAAGCGGACCCCGACACGCACGTCTTCCACGCCGGCACCGCGCTGGGAGCCGACGGCGTGCTGAGGGTGGCGGGGGGCCGCGTTCTCGCGGTGACCGCGACGGCGCCGACCGTGGGCGAGGCGGCGGCGAAGAGCCGGGCGGCCGCGGAGGCGATCACGTTCGAAGGGAAACAGTTCCGCCGGGACATCGGCTGGCGCGAGATAGCCAGACAGCGCTAGGGCGTGCCGGAGCTTCCCGAAGTCGAGACGATCGCGCGCGACATCCGGCCGCACCTGGTGGGCGCGGTGATCCGGGGCGTCCGCGTTCTCAAGGCCGACATCCTGCGCGGCATCGGTCCCCGGGCGTTCGAGCGATCCCTCGCCGGGTGCCGTATCGCGGCAGTGTCCCGCCGTGCCAAGCACGTGGTCATCCGTCTGGACGACGGCCGCCGCGTCGTGATCCAGCCGCGGATGACAGGGTCGCTGCTCGTGAGCGAGGCACCGGTAACCGCCGATCGCTACGTCACCATCACCGTCCGGCTCTCGACCGGCCGGCAGCTCACCTACCGCGACGTGCGCCGCCTCGGCGCCGTCCACCTGTTGTCGGCGGAGGCATGGACCCGGTACACCGCGCGCCTCGGCCCCGAGCCGCTCGAAGCCGGATTCACGGCGGCGCGGCTCGCCGCGGCACTGGCGGGCGGGCGCCTCGCGGTCAAGAAAGCCTTGATGGATCAGCGGCGCCTGGCGGGGGTCGGGAACATCTACGCCAACGAAGCGCTGTGGAGTGCCGGCATTGATCCATCCCGCCTGGCGCGCACCGTCACCACTGCCGAAGCCCGCCGCCTGCACCACGAGCTGGTGGGCATCCTGCGGCGTTCGATCCGGCGCCGCGGCACCACGGTGCGCGACTACCGAACCGGCACCGGTGAAGCGGGCGCCTACCAGTCGCGCCTCAATGTGTACGGCCGCGCGCACCGGCCGTGCCCACGCTGCGGGCGGCGCATCGTGCTGACTCACGCCGTGGACGCGCGGGCCACCTATTTTTGTCCCGGATGCCAGCGTTAGCGCTGCTCACCGCTCCGGCGGCCGACTCCCTGGAGGAGTTGCGGTCGCGCGTCAAGGCGACCGCCCAGCGCCGGCCGGGAGTCTACCAGTTCGTGGACGAGGGCGGCGGCGTCTTCTACGTCGGGAAGGCGAAGGACCTCCGTGCGCGGCTGCTGAGCTACTTCTCCGCGCCGTGGCCCGACAGCAAGTCCGCGCACCTGATCCGCGCGGCCGCGGACATCACCTGGCGCTACCAACCGAGCGAGTTTGCCGCGCTGCTCGAGGAGCTGCGCCTCATCGCGCGCCTCAGGCCGTTCTCCAACGTGCGCGGCAACCGCACGCGCCGGCGCATGGTGTTCGTGAAGCTGACCGGCGGCGTAGCGCCTAAGCTCAAGGTGGCTGACCACACCGCCGACCGCGCGGCCCGCTACTACGGGCCGTTCCAGAGCGGCTGGCGCACCGCGGACTCGGTGCGCGTCCTCTCCGACCTGCTCCAGCTGCGCGACTGTGCGCAGGACCGCCCGCTCAGGTACGCCGACCAGGCGGACCTGTTCGGCGCGAGCGAGCCCGCCGCCTGTTTGCGCCACGACCTGGGGACCTGCCTCGGCCCCTGCGCGGCGAAGTGCAGCGGCGAGACGTACCGCGCAGCCGTGGCGCAGGCCGTCGAGTTCCTGGAAAGCCGGGCCGTCGCCCCGGTGGACCGGGTCCTCGACGCGATGGCAGCCGCGTCCGCCGCGCAGGACTACGAGCGCGCCGCGTTGTGGCGCGAGAAGCTCGACACGCTCGAGTCCCTGTTCGCAGCCGTATCGCGCCTCCGGGCCGCCACCCAGGCGCTGAGCTTCGTGTACGGCATCCGCGATCGCACCCCGGCCAGGCGCGGCGCGGGACACGACGACCGGGTGTACCTCGTGCACCGGGGCCTGGTGCGCACCGTGGCGCCATGGCCCCGGACCCCCATCGAGCGCGAGGCATTCGCAGCGGCGGTCGAGCGCTCGGCCGCTCTCCCGGCCGACGGCCCGGCCGCGCACACCGCTCCCGAAATGGACGAGCTGCTGCTGGTGATGAGCTGGTTCCGACAGCATCCCGAGGAGTTCGAATCCACCACGCCGCTGAGCGAGTGGCTGGAAACCCAGGCTAGCTGAGGGGCACGATCCGGGCGCGGGGAGGGATGCCCGGCTCCGTCTCCATGATGGCCACCGACGGCCCGAGATCGAAGCGCTGCGGCCCGGCCGCTCCGGGGTTGACGATCACCGTGAAATCCGGCAGGTCGCGGATCAGCGCCTGATGGGTGTGGCCGAAGACGATCACGTCGGCCTGCGGGAACGCGGCCCGGAGCCTCTCCGGCCCAGGCGAGCCGAACTGGTCGCCGTGGGTGACGACGAAGCGGAAGCCATCGAGCTCGAGTTCGGCCACCTGCGGCAGCCGGCGACGCACCAGGCCACGGTCCACGTTGCCGTAGACCGCGGTGACCGGAGCCAGCAGCTCCAACTCGTCGAGAATCTCGCTGCCGCCGATGTCGCCCGCGTGAAGGATGCGGTCCACCCTGGCGAATACCTCGTGCACCGCCGGACGAAGCTTGCCGTGCGTGTCGGCGATCAGCCCCAGCCGCATCAGCGACGCCGCGGCGCCTTGCCCGACCACCGCGGCACCAACTCGGCATCCACGCCGAGATGGTCCACGATCCGCTGCACCATGAAATCCACCAGATCCGCGATCGCCTTCGGCCGCTGGTAGAAACCCGGTGCCGCGGGCATCACCGTCGCCCCCGCCTCGGTCACCGCGACCATGTTCCTGAGGTGCACCAGCGACAGCGGGGCTTCGCGCGGCACCAGGATCAGCCGCCGGCGCTCCTTCAGTACCACATCGGCCGCCCGCTCGATCAGGCTGCGGCTGTTGCCCGTCGCAACGCCGGCTAGCGTCGCCATCGAGCAAGGGCAGATAACCATCCCGGCCGTGCGTGCCGACCCGGAGGCGGGCCGCGCTCCCCGGTCCGCATCGGTGTATAGCTCCACGCTCCGCCAGGCCTTGCCGACCGCTGATGCAAGCGCCCGGGCAGACTCGATGCCACACTCCTCGCCCAACAGCCTCCAGCCATGCGCCGATACAATCAGCCACACCGGCGTACCCGCACCAGCCAGAACCTGGAGCAGCCTCAGGCCGTATGGAGCACCTGATGCACCGGTAATCGCCATAACGACGGGGAGCCGGCTCATCCACCTCTCCTGTTCGGCGTGGGCCTGCGCACGGGATGCGGTACCGGACGGGCTGGCGGTGGCCTGCCAGGTGCTCCTGGCCGCCTTCCTGGCGACCGTGGCGCGCGCCTGCGAGTGCCAGCACAAAGCAACGGCTTCATCGGAGCATGACGTCAGCGACGGCGCCTACTGCCACGACCGCCGAGATGATCCCGTTCATCGAGAAGAAGGCGGCATCGAGCCGCGAGTAGTCGCCAAGCCTCACGAGCCTGTGCTCCCAGACCAGGAGCCATATCGCCACCAGGACTCCAGCGAAGTACCAGGCATGAAACCCTGCTGCTACGCCAAATAGTACCAGTGCTGCCGTCGCGATCCCGTGCAGAAACCGTGCTACGGCGATGGCGCGCGCGGGCCCGAGCGCCACCGTTACCGACCTCAGTCCGTGCTCCCGGTCGAATCGCTCGTCCTGAAGGGAGTATATCACGTCAAAACCGCCGCCCCAGCAGGTGACAACGAGCGCCAGGAGCAGAATCAGCCACCAGGGCGTGCTCCATTGCCCGGTTACCGCCAGGTAGCCGCCCACCGGCGAGATGGCCATTCCCACGCCCAGCCAGAGGTGGGAGAGCGCCGTGAAGCGCTTCGAGTACGAGTAGGCGGTGATCCACGCCAGCGCCACCGGGGAGAGCAGCAGGCAGAGCGGATTGAGGAGCGCCGCCGCAGCCACGAACATCACCGACATCGCTACGACCAGCGCCCACGCCTCAATGAGCGACATCCGCCGCGCCGGCAGCTCGCGCCCCGCGGTGCGTGGGTTAAGCTCGTCCAGCTCGCGATCCGCGATCCGGTTGAACCCCATCGCCGCGAAGCGCGCGGTGCCGAACGCGGCGACCACCAGGAGCAGGGTGCGCAGCGTGACCGGGCGGACCCGCGACGCGGCCGCCACGCCGACGAACGCGAACGGCAGGGAGAACACCGTGTGCGCGACCTTGACGAAGTTCGCGTACGCCACCAGACGGCCTTCGCCGGCCAGCACCTGGCCGTCTACCCCTCCGGCCGAGGTCACGGCAGCCGGATGCCGAGCCCGGCCCACTTCCCGTCCACCGTCTTCCGCGTGGCCTCATCCATCACGATTCGTCCCGGCCACTCGCGGGTGAACCCCTCTTCGGGCCACTTCCGCGTCGCGTCAATGCCCATCTTGGAGCCGAAGGTGAAGGCGCGACTCGCGTGATCGAGGACGTCCGCCGGCCCCATCGTGAAGCGCACGTCGCGCTCGGGGTCAATGTGATTGAGGGCTACCCACCAGGCCTCATCCGGGCTCCGCACGTCCACGTCGCGGTCCAGCACCACGATCACCTTGGCGAGCGCCATCAGACCCTGTCCCCACAGGCTGTTCATGACCTTCCAGGCGTGCCCCGGATACTGCTTGTCAATGCTCACGAAAACGAGGTTGTGGAAGACGCCGTAGGCCGGCATGTGGTAGTCCACGAGCTCCGGCAGCGTGAGCTGGAGCAGCGGGCGGAAGATCCGCTCGGTCGCGTGGCCGAGATAGTAGTCCTCCATCGGCGGGCGCCCGACGATGGTCGCGGGGTAGATCGGGTCGCGCCGCATCGTGATGGCGGTGACGTGTACCCGCGGGTACTTGTCGGCCAGCGAGTAGAACCCGGTGTGGTCGCCGAACGGTCCCTCGACCACCAGCTCCTCGGCCGGGTCAATGAACCCCTCGATCACGATCTCCGCCTCGGCCGGCACCTCGAGATCGCTGGTCAGCGCCTTGGCCAGCCTGACCGGCGAGCGCCGCAGGAAGCCGGCGAACAGGAACTCGTCCACCGCCGGCGGGAGCGGTGCCGACGCCGAGTACATGGACGCGGGATCCGCACCCAGCGCGATCGCGACCGGCATCCGCTCGCCGCGGGCCGCCATCGCGCGCCAGTGCGCGGCGCCCACCTTGTGTCGCTGCCAGTGCATCGCCAGGTCCCTCCGTCCCTGGACCTGAATCCGGTACAGCCCGACGTTGCGGGCCCCGCTCGCCGGATCCCGGGTGACGACCATCGGGAAGGTGACGTAGGGGCCGGCGTCGCCAGGCCAGCATACCAAGTGCGGAAGTTCGAGCAGGTTGAGCTCCTGCTCGCGGAGCACCACGGACTGGCATGGCACCGGCCCAATGGCGTGCTCCGGTGGCATCCTGGCGAGTTCAGCCAGTCTTGGGAGCATGGACAGCTTGCCGGCCAAGCCTTCAGGGACTTCAGTCCTCAGCAACTCCGTTATGCGTGCTCCGATGTCATCCAGGGAAGGCGTGTCGAGAGCCATGGCCATGCGCCGCATGGACCCGAACAGGTTGATCGCGACCGGGAAGCGGCTAGGCGCACCTCCCGGTAGCACCGGCCGCTCGAACAGGAGCGCCGGACCGCCCCCGGGGCTCTTCATGCACCGATCGGCGATCTCCGTGATCTCGCGGTCCACGGATACGCTCTCCCGCACCCGCACCAGCTCGCCCGCCTCGTCCAGCGCGGCGATGAAGTCGCGCAGGCTCTCGATGCTCATCGCGTTCCCCAGTGAATGGCGGCGATGCCGCCGGTGAGGAGCCGGAAGTCACAGTCACGGAACCCCGCGCCCTCCATCCGCCCGGCCAGCGCACGGGGCGGCGGGAACGCCGCCACGGACGCCGGCAGGTAGGCATACGCGGTCGGGTGTCTCGAGATGATCCGGCCGACGAGCGGCAGGATCCCGCGGAAGTAGAGGTGGTAGAGGACCCGGAGAAAGAAGGACGGCGGGGTGGCGAATTCCAGGATCACCAGCCGCGAGCCCGTCTTGAGCACTCGCCGCAGCTCGCGCAGGCCGGCGTCGAGGTCCTCGAGGTTCCGGACCCCGAAGCCCACCATGGCTCCGTCGAATGCGCCGTCGCGAAACGGCAACTCCTGGGTGTCGGCGGCCGCCGGCCGGATCACGCCATCCACGCCCTTGCCAGCGCCGAGGCGCAGCATCGCGGGGGCGAAATCGGCCGCGATCACGCGGCCCAAGAATCCCGGGCGATTGGCCAGCTCGGCGGCGAGATCGAGGGTGCCCGCGCAGGCATCGAGAAACAGGCCGGGCGCATGGGCTTCACATTCGAGCCGCGCCACGGCCTTCCGCCGCCACGTGCGATCAATATTGAGCGACAGGAGGTGATTCAGGAGGTCGTACCGCGGGGCGATCGCGGAGAACATCTCGCGCACGTAGCGACGCTTGTCGGTATGGGCCGCGGGCGAGGCGGGCGGCGCCAATGTCATCGGCCGGCAGTCAGGCGGAGCGGCATGGGAAGCGTAGATTACCCCCCGCATGTCCACGGCGAAAGACCTCCAGTCGCTCGGCGACCGGGAGATCGTGGAGCTGGCCAAGGCCGGCAAGGAGGCCGCGTACCGCGAGCTGCTCAGGCGGTACGAACGGCCGGTCTTTTCGCTCGTCTACCGGATGGTGCGCGACCGGACGCTCGCCGAAGACCTGGCGCAGGAGACGTTCGTCAAGGTCCTGAACGCCCTCGAGTCGTACCGCCCCGAGTACAAGTTCTCCTCGTGGATTTTCAAGATCGCGAACAACGCGGCCATTGATCAGCTGCGGCGACGCGAGCTCGACACACTCTCGCTCGATGGGTCGCCCGACGCGCGCACGGCGGACGAGGTCGAGGCGACCGCCCTGCAGGCGGCCGACCACGGCGAGTCGCCGCTCGAGGAGCTGGAGTCGCGGGAAACGGGCTCCGCCATCGAGCGGGCGATCGGCCGGCTGAGGCCCGAATACCGGACCTGCATTCTGCTGCGGCACGTCGAGGGCCGCTCCTACGAGGAGATTGCCGAGGTCATGGACCTGCCGCTCGGCACGGTCAAGACCTACATCCACCGGGCCAGGCTGGAGTTGCGGGAGTACCTGGCCGACCTCAGGACCTGAAACTGGCGCCACCCCGATCGCGTAGGGGGTGGCAGCGAGGGAGGTAAGTGGCGTGACCGACAAGCAGTTAGACCATTCGGATCTGGATGCACTCGTGCTCCGCGAGCTGTCCAGCCTGCCGAGTCTCGCCCCGAGCCGCGGATTCCAGGATCGCGTGATGGCGCGCGTCAGCCTCCCCAAGCCCGCCGCCGTGGTTCTGCTGCAGCGTGCCGGCGCCTGGGCGCTGCAGCCGCGCCGGGCGCTGGCGCTGGCCACGGCCTACGCCGCCTGCGTGGTGGCGACGGTCCTGCTGGCCGGGCCGTGGGCGGCGGCGCACGCCGGCTTCGTGGTCCTCGGAGCCTCCTGGGTCGCGGGCCATGTGGGCGCCTGGCTCGACACGACCGCGCTCGCCGTCGCGTCCTGGGGCGTGCGTTCCGGCGTCGTGGAAGCACTGCGCTCGGCCGCCGGCAGCGGCGCGCGGCTCTGGGCCACCGTTGCCACGGTGGCCATCGGATACGCCGCGAGCGGCTATGGGCTGCACATTCTGCTCAAGGCACCGCGGAGGAGCGATGAACTCGCCCGTACGCTCTAGCCTCCTCGCGATGGCCCTGGCGCTCGGCACTGCGGGCACGGTCGTCGCCGCGCCGGGCGTGGCGAAGCCGGGCGACGCGGCGTCCCGCCTGGCCGAAGGCCTCCGGTTCATGGTTCGCGTCCTGCACCTCCAACAGCACGGCGACCAGGTCGTCTCGCACGCGATCTCGATCGGGTCGCGCGAAGCCACGCTCGAGCTCGATCTGGCGGCTGGAGGTTCGCGCGTCGTGATCCTCAAGTCCGGCGGGCTCTACCTCGACGACAAGCTGGTGGGACGGTACACCGTGGGCGGCCCCCTGGAACGCTCGTGGCGGAGGCTGCTCGCCGACGCGGGCGCGCTCGACNNTGGACAACCTGGCAGCCGCGGCACCGGCACTGCCGGCGCGGGGCCGGAGCGTCGCCTCGGGCGACTCCGCGACGGCGTCCCTGCCGCCGGAGTCTTCGTCGCACCCCGCCCTTCCCGCGCCCGCGCTCGAGACGCCCACGCCCGACGCGGCTGTTCCAGCGGCTCCATCGGCCATCCAGATCCTGTTCCATGACGTGAAGAACGTGACCGCCATGTTCGTCGCGCTGGCGATGATCGGCTTCGGCGCCGTGTTCTTCGCCCGGCGCTACCTCGAGGTGGTGGCCGATACCGCGTCCGAAGCGTTCGGACGCTCGCTGGTGGTCGGCTTGCTGGGGCAGTTGCTGTTGCTGCCGACGCTGGCGATGCTGATCGTCGGGTTGATCTTCACGATCGTCGGCATCCTGCTGCTGCCGTTNNTCGTCGTCGCCGCGTGCGTGGCGGCTCTCGGCGGCTACCTGGCGGTGGCCCATGCCATCGGCGAGAGCGTCAGCCGCCGCCGCATGGCCAACGGCGCATTCGTGCGGAGCCCGAACGCTTACGGCTATCTGTTCACGGGCCTGCTGGGCCTGCTCGGGCTCTGGGCCGCCGCGGCGCTGTTCGGATGGGCGGGNNGCTGCTCTCGCGCGCGGGGCGCAGGGACACCTTCACGGGACGCCACGTGGGCGACCAGTCGGGCGAGTACCTTTGGGCGACTCCGCCGGCGACGCCAGCCGCTCCCCGCCCGGGCCGCCGGGAGTGACGATCCGCATCGCGGGGACCGCGGTGCTCGCGGCGCTCATCACCGCGCCCGTCGCCATGGCCCAGACGCTCCGCACTCTCGCCTCGTCGCGGCAGCTCCACGGTGAGTCCGCGCTCACGGTGAACGTCACCTACGTCGCCGGCCGGCTCCACCTCACGCCGGCGGCGCCCGGCACGCTCTACCAGATGGAAATGCGGTACGACGAGGACAAGTTCACGCCGGTCCGCATCTATGACGCGGGTACGGGCGTTCTGAGCCTCGGCCTCAAGAGCCGAGGTCACGTCACCATNNATCACACCGGTCCGCGCGTACGACGCGGGCACCGGCGCGCTGAGCCTTGGCCTCAAGAGCCGCGGGCACGTCACCATGGACAGCCGCGGCCGCGACGGGGACGTGCCGACGTTGGATCTCGCGCTGGCTACGGGCGTGCCGCTCGCCTTGAGCGTGGAGTTGGGGGCCGCCGAAGCCGACATGGAATTCGGCGGCATCGCGCTGGCCAAGCTGCGCTTCCAGACCGGTGCCTCGCAGTCGCAGGTGAGATTCAGCCGTCCCAATCCCGTGCAGTGCGACTCGCTCACCCTCGAGGCGGGGGCCGCGCAGTTCACCGCCGCCGCCTTGGGGAACGCCAACTGCCGCCACCTACGCGTCGAAGGCGGGGTAGGTGCCATCGCCCTCGATTTCACGGGCACGTGGAGCGGCCCCGCGGACGCCCAGATCCACCTGGCGCTCGGCACGCTCAAGCTGCAGCTGCCGCGCAGCCTCGGCGTCGCGATCACGCTCGACCGCTTCCTGGCCTCGTTCGACCAGAGCGGCTTCACCAGGCACGGGGACGTGTACTACTCCGACAACTACCGGTCGGCCCGTTATCATCTGGACGTGAAGGTGGAATCGGCATTCGGCGGGATTCAGGTGCTCTGGGTAAACGATTCCCGGTGACGCCGGCCTCGCGCCGGCCTCGCGCGCTGCCTGGGCCGCACTAACCTGCGCTGGCGCGCACCTCGACTCCTCTCGCCACACCCAATACCACATCAGCCCGCCCGTCCCGGACGGCGATCTCGAGCGTGCCCCCCGATCCGGCGAACGCGACCGCGCTGCCGGGCGGCACGTCGCCGAACGTGGCCTGCACCGCCACGGTGTGGACCCCCACTCGGATCAACGCCCCCCGCGCCATCGCGCTCGATGGCAGGTTGGTGACGAGCGTGCCGAACCGGTCCACGTGGACCACCTGTCCGATCAGGTCGGCGCCCTCGGTGCGGAGCCGCCGCGGCGGCAGGTGCACCAGATCGGATACGGCGGCGCCCAGCTCCGCCAGCGCGGCGCCCTGCGCCAGCCGCGCGGCCGCCGGCGCGAACACGTCTCGTCCGTGGAAGGTGCGGCTCGCCTCACTGGGGATGGGCAGGCTCACTACGTCGGCGTGCGCCACGGCGAAGACGTCCGACAGAAGGCCGTTGTCGGGCGCGACGAACCGGTGGCCGGCCACGTCCGCGGCCAGTGCCCGGCGCCGCGTCCCGACGCCCGGATCCACCACCGCCAGGTGCACCGTGTCTGCGGGAAAGCGCCGCCATATCCGGCCCAGCACGTAGCTCCCAGACGCGATGTCCCCCGGGGCGATGTCGTGGGTCAGGTCAACCAGCACTGCCTGGGGCGCGACCGAGAGCAACGCGCCCTTCACCTCGCCGACGTAGCTGTCGGCGGTGCCGTAGTCGGTGAGCAGCGTGATGATCGGGCTCATGCGCGGGCCCGCTGCCATCGCCCGCTGCGCCACAGCGCCGCCATGGCGAACCCGCGGCCGAGCGCGGTGAGGCTGATGGCCCACCAGATGCCCGCCACGCCGAACACGCCCGCGAGCCAGGCGCCGAGCGGGATGCGTGCCGCGGTGAGCGACCCCGACCACACCATCGGCTCGACCGTGAAGCCGGCGCCCCCCAACGATCCCTCCAGCACGATCTCCAGAGCCATCGTGATCTCCGCCGCCGCAATGATGCGGAGGTAGCTCGCCCCGGCGGCGATCACGCCGGGGTCGCGGCTGAAGATCCCGACCAGCGCCTCCGGGACGACGACGAACGCCAGTGCCGGCACCGCCGCCGCTGCACACGCATACTTCGCCGAGAGCCATCCCGCGCTGCGTGCGCGATCGGGCCGGCCGGCACCCAGATTCTGCCCGACGATCGCCGCGGACGCCAGCCCGAAGCCGACGGCCACCTGGTAGGCGAGGCCCTCGAGCTTGTGCCCCACACCGAGCGCCGCCAGCGCAGGGGTGCCGAACCGCGTGGTAATACGTGTCAGACCGATGTAGACGAGGCTGAAGAAGATGCCGGTGGCGGCCGTGGGAGCGCCGATGCGCAGCACCGCCAGGGCGGCATGCCAGTCCCGCACCGCGAACCTGAGCAGGCGCCGCCGGGCCAACACCCCGTATCCGAAGGCCAGGACCAGCGCCCGCGTACCCACGGCCGCAACGGCGGCGCCGGCGATCCCCATGGCCGGAGCCGGTCCGAGCCCCAAGATCAGGACCGGGTCCGCCACCAGCGTCACCAGCACCGACAGGAGGAGCAGGGCGAGCGGTGTCCGGGTGTCACCCGACGCGCGGAACGCGGCCTCCGCGGCGAAAAAGCCGAGGACCAGCGGAGTCCCCACGAGGTAGGTGGAGAGCCACCGCCGGCCCAGCTCCGTGACTTCGGGCGGCGTGTGCATCGCCGCGAACAGCACCGGCACCAACAGCCAGCCGACGACCGCCACGACCACCCCGATCCCGATCGCGAGCACGAGGGTCGTGCCCGCCGCCACCGCGGCAAGGCCGTGCGCGCCCTCCCCATGGCGTCGCGCGGCCACTGCGGTGAGCCCGACGCCGATCATCTCCCCGAGCGCGAGCAGCATCCACACCGCGAAGCCCGCCGTCGAGATCGCCGCGAGCGCGGACGAGCCGAGGATGCGTCCCACCCAGAAGATGTCGATCAGCAGGAAGGCGAGCTGCAACAGCGCCGATCCGACGGCCGGCAGCGCCACTCGCATGATCGCGCGGGGGAGCGGCCCCGAAACCAGGTCCGTCGTGGGAGCGCCAGCCACCGCTGCGGTCACGGCGGCGGGACAGCCGAGTCCAGAAACCGGCGGAAGACCGGGTTCTCGGGGAACCGGGCGGCCAGGTCTCCGACGATCCGCCGGGCCTCCTCGCGCGGGGACCCGTCGGAGTCGCTCTCCCGCAACAACGCGTTGGCGTACACCCACTGCGCCTCGAGCCGGGCGACCGAACCGCTCTCGCTCACTCTGCGCAGCCACTGCCGCGCCCTCGCGGCGTCGCCACTCCCGAGCCCGATGACCTGAGCCACCAGGCGCGCCAGCACCCCGGCCCGCGCGAGCGCGTAGTCATAGATCGCCAAGCCGAGACGGCAGTCCACGCACGAGGAGTCCAGCGCCAACGCCCGGCTCAACGCGGCGCGCATTCTCCGCGCGTCCCGCGCCGCACGCCAGTAGTGCCCATGCAGCTCCGCCTGGCGCGCGCGGTAACCCTCGGAGGTGCCGAGCCAGAACAGCCCCGCCAGCCGCGAGGAATCCGTCGGCGCCGCCTCCACCTCCCGCTCGGCGCGCGCCGTGGCCTCCGACAGCAACGCGTCAATGGATGTCGCGCTGAACGCGTCGTTCTGCTGCGCGGCGCCCCACCAGATCAGCGCCGACGCCTCGAGCGTGGGGCCCACCGGATCCTGCGGATAGCGGTCGCCAAGCCGGGAGAAGAAGAGGCGCGCGGCATCGAACCGCCCGCTGTAGATCAGCTCCTGCCCCGACGCGATCTCCGCGGCCGTGGCCTGGGTGCTCGAATCGGGGACCGGATCCTGCGCGCGCGCCGGCGCCGCGGCGACCGCGGCGGCGATCAGAACGGCTGCGAAGGCGGCCGTGGCTACGATGCGACGATGGGGAGTCGCACCGACGTGTTCGCGGTCCGCTCCAGGACCTCCGCGGCGAGGCCGGCGAAGGCCCGCGCCACCGCCGTCTCGGGCTCCGCGAGCACCACCGGCATGCCGGCTTCGCACAGCTCCTGGACCCGCTCCTGCAACGGAATGGACGCCAACAGGGGGAGGCCCAGCTCAGTAGCCAGCCGCTGGCCACCGCCGCTGGAGAAAATGTCGGTGCGCTCGCCGCAGTGCGGGCAGTGGAAGTACGACATGTTCTCCACGATCCCCAGCACCGGCACGCCCACCTTCTCGAACATCTTGGCGCCCCTCAGGGCGTCGCCCACCGCGACCTCCTGCGGGGTGGTCACGATGAGCGCGCCGCTCACCTGCACCGACTGCACCAGGCTGAGCTGCGCGTCCCCGGTCCCCGGCGGCATGTCCACGAACAGATAGTCGAGCTGGCCCCATGCCACGTCGGCCAGGAACTGCTGGATGATCTTCATGATGATGGGGCCGCGCCAGATGGCCGCCGCGTCCCGTTCGACCAGGTTGCCCAGCGACATCACCTTGACGCCGTGTGCGGTGATCGGCTGGATCTTGCCCTCCACGACGTCGGGCCGCTGGTCCCCGATGCCGAACATCCGCGGGATGTTGGGGCCGTAAACGTCGGCGTCCATCACGCCGACGCGCAATCCGCCAGGGCCGGCCGCGAGCGCGGCCGCGAGATTCACGGTGACGGTGGACTTCCCCACGCCGCCCTT
>PMIK01000195.1 GCA_003157095.1 Gemmatimonadota bacterium
GGCCGCGCACGTAATAGAACTGGCCGCCCTGCGAGTAGAACCCGCCGCCGGCGTTGCCGTTGTTGGCGCCGAGGGCCGACTGGACGTCGGACACGGCCAGCCCCGCGCCCGCGAGCCGGGTGGGATCCAGCAGCACCTGGTACTGCATCGTCTCGCCGCCCAGGGCGGCGTCATCGGCCACGCCCGGCACCGACTTGTACTGCCGGCTGACGACCCAGTCGTTGAGGATCTTGAGGTCGGTCGGGCTCCGGTCGGGGCTGTCGAGCACATAGCGGTACACCAGGCCCGACGGTGAGAACAGCGGCGCCAGGCCCGGCGACACGCCGCTCGGCAGCTGTGCGTCCGGTATCCGCTCGAACGCCTGCTCGCGGGCGAAGTAGTTGTCGGTGCCGTCGGTGAAGGTGAGCCGGATGTCGGAGAGGCCGTACAGCGAGATGGAGCGGATGATCCGGAGCCGCGGCAGCCCGTTCATCTCCACCTCGAGCGGCACCGTGATCAGCCGCTCGACTTCCTCCGCCGCCTGCCCGGGCCACTGGGTGATGATCTCCACCATCGGCGGCGACAGGTCGGGATAGGCGTCTACCGGGAGGCGGGAGAACGACCAGATGCCGACTCCCACCAGCAGCGCCGAGAAGAGGAACACGAGGAACCACTGCCGCAGCGCCATCTGGACGAGGCGGTGCACGAACGAGTCGCCGAGGGCGCCGGCGGCGGGCGGTGGCGCCTCGCCGGTCACTGGCTTTCCGCGAACTGCAGGAACAGCCCGCCCTCGACGATGATCGCGTCGGCGGCCGCGACGCCGGCCGTGATCTCGAGGCGGTCGCCGACCCGTGAGCCGAGGGTGACCTGGTGGCGCGCGAACGAGCTGTCGGGCGTCGCGACGAAGACGAAGGGCAGGTTCTGCGCGTCGCGCAGCACGGCCGAGACCGGCACCAGCAAGCCACGGCGCGAGCGACGCGAGCGGATCCGGATCCGCACGTACATGTCGCGCTTGAGAAAGTCGCCCCGGTTCCTCGCCACGATCCGCACGGTGGTGGCGCGGGTCTGCGGGTCCACCAGCGCGCCCACGTAATCCACCGTTCCCGCGAAGCGCTCATCACCCACCGTGGGCTGCACGTCGGCCGGGTCGCCGACGGCGACGTCGGGCAGGTCCGACTCGAACACGTTCGCCATCACCCACACCGTGGAGAGGTCGGCGATGGTGAAGCACGGCGTGGTGCCCGCCTGGAGGAGCTGGCCCGGCGTGATCAGCCGCTCGACCACGACGCCGTCAATCGGAGAACGGACCATACCCTGTGGCGCTTCCACCGGCCGGCCGGCCTGGATGGCGACGGTGCTGCCGGAGTCCACGCCGATCGCACGGAGCTGCGTCAGGGCCGCGTCGCGATCGGCGGCGGCCTGCGCCGCGTCGGTCTGGGCCTGCTCCAGGTCGCGCCGCGCGATCGCGTCGTTCTTGAACAACTGCTCGTCCTGGTCGGCGATGCGCCTGGTGTTGACCGCGGCCGCGAGCGCCTTGCGGTACTGGGCGACGGCCGCGGCGAAGTCCGGCGACGAGACGAGCGCGATCGGCTGGCCGCTGGTGACGTGGGCGCCCAGCTCGACCAGCACGCGGGTCACGGGGCCCGAGATGGGTGCCAGCACCTGGGTGCTGTGGTTGCCGTCGAATGCGACCGTGCCGGTGACCTCGACGGTGGGCGAGAACGAGTCGGCGGCGACCGCGGCGACGTGGATCCGCGCCCGCTGCTGGGGCGTGAGACCGAACGCGGCCCCCCGGCCCGGCTCGCCCTTCGCGTCTGCGTGCTTGCCGCATCCGGCGGCGGCGAGCGCCAGCGCCGCGGTGGTGGCGAGCGCGAAAACTCTAGTGTTCACCGGTACCTCCGGGTGCCGCTTCGAGCGGGCGTCCAATCGCGCGCTCGAGGTCGGCGCGGGCGTCGTTGGCCGCGCCCAGGGCGTCGGCGTATTGGCTTTCGGCGTCGAGCAGGGTCCGTCGCGCATCCAGCACGTCGAGCGCGGACGAGCCGCCCAGGCCGTAGCTGACCAGCGCAATCTCATAGGCGCGGCGCGCTTCCGGGAGCAGCTGGTCGCGCAGGAAGCTGGCCTGGCGGAGCGCGGTCTCGGCCGCGGCGTAGGTGCTGCGGACGTCCTGGTCTACCTGCGCCTCGAGGTCGCGGTAGGAAGCCGACAACTCCAGCTCCCGGTGCTGCGCCTCCGCCACCTCGCCGCGGGTGTGGTTCCAGAAGAACAGCGGGAGCGAGAACCCGACGCTGGTGGTGTAGGTGGATGGCGTGCCCACCGCCGCGTTCTGCGCGAGGCCTACGCTCAGGTCGGGAAGCCAGAACGAGCGCGCCAGCGAGGTCGCGGCGGACGCGCCGTGCCTCTGGCTCGCGAGGCCCTTCAGCTCGGGGCGCTCCGCGTGCGCCGCGTCTTCCAGTGCGGCCAGGTCCGGCAGCGCGGGCGGCACCGCCAGAGAGTCTGCCGCTTCGAACGCCGCGCCCAGCAACCGCCCCATGAAGCGGTTCAAGGCGGCGCGCGCGTTGGTAAGATCGCGCTCGCTGGAGATGAGGTCGTTGTCCGACTGAGCCAGGGCCACTCGCGCCTTGAGCACGTCGAGGCCGGCCACGGTGCCGGCCCCATAACGGGCCTGGGTCTTCTCGAGGAACTCCTGCGCGAGGCGCCGCCCCTCCAGAAGGTCGGCGTGGTGCTGCAGCGCCACCAGCAGCGCGTCATATGCCTGCGCGGTCTGCGACGCGGTCTGCTGCTCGAGCTGGAGGAGGGTGAACTCGCTCGCCGACACGTCGGCGCGCCCCATCACCCCGCGCAGATGGAACTTGGACGGGAAGGGCACGGAGAGCCCCAAGCCGAGGTCGTGGCCCGTGGCGCTTCCGGGCCGGGCCAGGCTGGACTGGCCGGTGACGTCGCCGTTCAGCGTCGGGTCGGGGAAGGCGATGGCCTGCACCACGCGGGCGCGGGCCTCGTCCACCTGCTCGCGCGCCACCTGGAGCGCGGGGTTCCTGGCCAGCGCGGTGTCAATCGCCTGCCGCCGGTTCAGTCTGAGCGGTTCAGGAGTGCCTTGGGCGGATGCGGTCGCGGCGATCACTGCCGCCGCGCCCGCCACGCCCAGGGCGATGGTGATCGCGCCCCAGTTCAACGTGGGCCTCCGATTGCCGGGCCGTTTTCGCTTCCGGCGCGCGCGGTTCGCGCGGCCAGGGCCTGCCTGCTGCTGGAAAAACTGGTGACTCAGGCGAGCGGAGCGGGCGGGGCGCGGGACTGTTCGTGAAGGCCGGTGTAGGAGCGGGGCGGTACGGCGGGTGGCGGCGCGGTCACCCCGCGGCTCGGGATGCCCTCGAAGCGAATCGCGAGGCCAAGCGACGGAGAGACCCGGCCGTTGGCCAGCCGGAATGCGAGCAGGCATTGGTCGGCGTGGTGGTTGGCGGTGCTCCCACGCTCGACATGCGGCACGGCCGTGGAGGCCGTGGCCCCGGACCCGTGATAGAGCAGGGCGTCGAGGCCCGACATGCCCGCCTCGCCCGCGAAGAACAGCGCGGCGACGAGGACGGCCAAGATCCGGATGGAAAGGGCACGACGCATAGAACCGTAAGTATAACCCCCCCAGGGCGGACAGTTCCGGCTTGGCCTCCGCCGGACACCGCGATATGTTCCGGGCCTTCGCGAGGAGCGGATGACCTCTACCGTGTCGGATTTCCAAGACGAGCGACCGCCCTACCTGCTGGCCGGGATTGTCGCGCTCGCCACCCTGATCCTCTACGTGGCCACGCTGGCCCCGACCGCGCAGTTCTGGGATACGCCCGAATACATCGCCGCGGCGTACGTGCTCGGCATCCCGCACCCGCCGGGCAACCCGCTGTTCGTGATCCTGGCGCACACCTGGGGGCTGGTGCCGTGGATGCACGCCTACGCGGCGCGCATCAACCTCATGTCGGCCGTGATGAGCGCGCTGACGGCCGGCTTCTGGTTCCTGATCGGGGAGCGCTGGCTCCGGTCAATCGTCCCGGCCCGCTGGCCGCGGCGCGCGACCGCGCTGGCCGGCGCGGTGCTCGCCGCGACGGCGTACACGGTGTGGAACCAGTCGGTGGTGAACGAGAAGGTGTACACGGTGAGCCTGCTCTCCATCGCGATGGTGCTGTGGCTCGCCGTGCGCTGGGGTGACGAGCGGGGCGGCAGCGGTCGCGACCACCACCTGCTGGTGATCGTCTACCTCCTGGCGCTCACGGCGACCAACCACCTGATGGGGCTGCTGGTGGCGCCCGCGGTGGTGGTGTACGTGCTCTATACCGACCCCAGAGTGTTCCTGAGCCCCAAGTTCCTGGCGTGGGCGGCGGTGGCGGTCGCGCTCGGCGTGAGCCTGTGGCTATTCCTGCTCCTCCGGGCGCCGCACTTCCCGGCCATCAACGAGGGCGAGCCGACCAACTGGGCGGCACTCGACTCCGTGCTCAACCGGACGCAGTACGCCAAGCCGCCGGTGACGCAGCGGCAGGCGGACTTCGCGGCGCAGATCGGGATGTGGTGGCAGTACTTCGGCTGGCAGTGGGCCAAGGACTGGGCCGGCGGCGTGCAGCGGGCGCTGGCCGTGGCATTCGGGGCCCTCGGCCTGCTGGGCGCGTGGCGGCACTGGAAGGCGGACAAGCGCTCGGCGCTCGCCATGACGGCGCTGCTCGTGACGCTGGTGCCGATCCTCATCTTCTACCTGAACTTCAAGTACGGCTTCTCGCAGTACGCGGATCGTCCCACCCTGCCGCGGGAGGTCAGGGAGCGCGACTACTTCTTCATCTGCTCGTTCGCGATCTGGGGGCTGTGGGCGGCGATGGGGCTGGCGGCGATCATGGACTGGGTCCAGTCGGCGCTGCGCGCTCGCGTGGGCGACGAGAACCGCCGCTGGGCGCTGGCGACGCCGGTGCTCCTGGTGGCGCTCGTGCCGTTCTTCGGGAACCGCATCTCCGCCTCACGCGCGGGCGAGTGGATGGCCCGCGACTTCGCCTACGACATGCTGCAGTCGGTGGACCCCTACGGCGTCCTGGTGACCGCGGGTGACAACGACACCTTCCCGCTGTGGTACGCGCAGGAGGTGGAGCACATCCGCCAGGACGTTACGGTGCTGAACCTCTCGCTCGCCAACACCGACTGGTATGACCGGCAGCTCGAGCGGCGGCCCCTGGCGACCTTCGACTCGGCGAGCGCGCCCGCCATGTGGCGCACCCGCTCGTACCCGAAGCCCGCGGGCCCGTTGTGGAGCATGAGCATCGCGGAGCTGGACTCCATTCCGTCGTATTACGAGCTGCAGGACAAGCGCATGCTCGACATCGCCGGGTTCGCCATCGCCCTCGATCCGACGCGGCTCGGGCGGCCGTGGATCGAGCGCGCCGACGTCATGGTGCTGCGCGCCATCCAAGACCAGTTCGGGAAGCGGCCCATCGTATTCGCGCGCACCGTCGCCGGGTATCCGGACCGGTTCGGCCTCACGCCCAACCTGGTGGGGCAGGGGATGGTGCGCCTGCTGGTCGCCTCACCGGTGCCCGTGAACGACACCATCCAGCTGTCGACCGAGATGGGTCTGGTGAACATGCCGCGCTCCCGCGAGTTGCTGGAGAAGGTGTACCACGCGCACACCGCCGCGCGGCACCGCCCGCTGGGCTGGCTCGACGTGCCCTCGGAGAACATCCCCGCGACCTATGCGTACCTCTACCAGACCATGGGCCTGATGCTGGCCAAGACCGACCAGCAGGCGGCGATGAAGATGCTCACGCTCGCCGACTCGATGGTGAAGAACACCAGCTACGGCCGGCCCGCAGTCCGGTAGCGACCGCTGCGGGTCAGCCAACTCCGACTAGTTCCGTCCTAGGCACCAGCCGCCTGCGCCGCCTGGGCGCAACGCCGCACGATGTCCCCCGCGGGCTCGACTTTCGTGATGCCGGCAACGCTCTTGCCCGCCTGCCAGTAGTCCTTGGATGAGCCGCCATCCAGCACGGCGCGCTTCAGTTTCCAGACGTACCGTAGCCCGTAGATGGTCCGCATGAGGTACTTGGTCCGCCGGCCGCGCAACATCCAGCGCGCGAGCGGGCCCGCTTTGGTCCCGACGCGCTCGACGTACGGCGTCCGGATCACCGCCAGCGGCACGCCCGTCACCCGTTCCGTGAGCACGATGTCTTCCTCGGTGGCCTCGACGATGCGGCGCTTGTAGTCCGGGTGCACCCGGCACTCGTCGGTCGCGATGAACCGCGTGCCCATCTGGACCCCGGCGTAGCCCAGCTTCAATGCCGCCACGAACGCCTGCTCGTCGCCCACGCCGCCGGCGCAGATCACGGGCTTGCCCAGGCCGCCCAGCTCCTCGATCAGCGCCTCGGCGCTTTTCGGCCCCGCGTGCCCGCCCGCGCGGTCGTTCACGGCGATGAGCCCGTGCACGCCGCTCTCCAAGGCGCGGTCGGCCCACTTCCGCTCGGTGACGTCGTGGTAGACCACGCCTCCCGCGGCGGCCACGCGGTCCACCACCCAGCGCGGCTTTCCCAGCGAGGTGACGAAGAACCGCACGCCCTCCTCGAGCGCCACGTCGAGCCAGCGCTGCATCCGCTCCAGGTAGGTTCTGGACGAGCGCTCGATCAGGACGTTCATCCCGATCGGCTTGGTGGTGAGCCGCCGGATGAGCCGCAGTCCTTCCCTGAGGTCGTGCCCGTGCACGTACACCATCGAGAGCGGCTGCACGATGCCGATGCCGCCGGCCTCCGAGACCGCGGCCACCAGCTCGGGGTTGGTGCACGGGTACATGGCGCCGCAGATGAGCGGCACCTCGATACCGGCCTGTTGCGTGAACGGCGTGGCAAGAGTGACCATTCTCGGCAGCAACGATAACCTCCCCGGAGGCGAACCGGCACGCTCCAGTGAACATCCTCCACGTCCTCTCCCAGCACGAAGTCACGGGCGCCGAACGGTACGGATCGGCACTCATCCGCCAGCAGGCACGCGACGGCCATCGGGTCATCGTGGTCTCCGACACGCTCCACACGCCGGTGGAGGCGGAGTACCTGCCGATGCCGATCGGCAAGCGCGACTACCCGCAGCGCCTCCGCAACGTGCTCGCGCTGCGCCGCCTGATCCGCGAGCGCGACATCCACGTGGTGCACGTGCATTCGCGGGCGGCGGCCTGGGTCGCGTTTTTCGCCACCCGCTTCTCCCGCGTCCC
>PMIK01000231.1 GCA_003157095.1 Gemmatimonadota bacterium
CGTCCGACTGGGTGATGCGCCGCGATTGGGTGAGGATCATCTCCAGCAGGACGTCGTAGTTGCGCTCGGTGGTGAGCGCCACGCCGATCTGGGTCAGCTCGGTGATCTCGCGCGAGCGCGCGACGACCTCGGCCCGCGCGCGCCGCAGGTCGGCGCGCGCCGCGGCCTCGCGGAAAGCCGCCTTGAGCGCCGCGAGGAGTTGCCGTGTCCCGACGGGTGCGGTGAGGAAGATCGGCGCCAGCTCCGCGCCGGGCATGGTCGCGGGCAGGTCGGCCTCGCCCGGCGCGCCCAGGGCGACGATGGCCGCTCCCGCGTCGGCGGCGGCCCGCACGCCGGCGGGGCCGAGCGAGCCGCGCAGCAGCTCGTCGAGCAGCAGCACGGTGGGGCGGTCGTCAATCAGGCCCGGCGGGACCGACGTGACGACCGTGCGCTCGATCTGCTCGGCGTCGAGCGCCGCGCGGACCTCGCCGGCGTCCCACGCGGGCCCGTGGAGCAGAACGAGCTTGCTCACGGTCGCGGATGGCGCGTGGTGTCGGGTGCCGGCGCGGGGACGGGCGCCATCGAATCGGTGCGGGGCAGGGCCCGCGCCCGCTCGAAGCTCATGCTGTCCGGGATCTTGATCCCGGTGATGAAGCGCAGCGGCCGGCGGCTCAGCTCCTCGAGCACGTAGAAGAGCTCGACCGAGATCGAGCGGAAATTAGCGATCATGCTGTTGATCTCGGGCCGGTTCTCGGCGCCCATCGCGCTCAGCAGGCGGGTCAGCGAATCCACGCTCCCCAGCAGCTTCTGCGACTGCGCCAGCGTCGCATCGACCTGCTGGAACGTGACGCCGGTGCGCGTGTTGGTGCTGTCGAGCATCGCCTGCAACCGGTCGAGGTTGCCGCTCACGCCGTTCAGAATCCGCTCGGCGCCCGGCTGGGTCGCGATGAGGAGGCGGCGGGCGGTGCCGGTGGCGAGCCGCAGGCTGTCCGCCAGGGTGCGCACCATGTCCATCGTCCCGGTGGCCGAAACCAGCGCGTGCTCGATGGTCCCCTTGAGGTCGCGCGCGAGGGCGCCGAACGCCTCGAGGGGCGACGTACCGCGCTGCATGCCGATCGTGTCGCCGGGCGCGAGCGTGCCCCCGCTGTCGGACTGGACGGTGAGCGTGAGCTGCGAGCTGCCCGGCAGCAGCCCCGAGGTCACCTCAGCGGCGGTGCCCCGCGGGAGCCGCAGAGGCGTGCCGTCGGGGAAACGGTCCACCAGGCTGAGCCGGAGGATGAACTCGAGCCGTCCCGCGGTGCCGACCGGCCGAGGCGCGATGGCGGCCACCCGCCCGACCTCCAGGCCCTGCATGTAGATCTTGGTGTCCACCGCGACGTCCTGCGCGTTGTCGGTGCGCACGAACACGTCGTAGCGGTCCACGCCCCACCCGCTGGTCGCGATGAGGGCGATCGCCACGAGGGCGACCGTGGCCACCAGGAACATCCCCACGTACAGATCGGTGCGCTGAACGTTCACCGCCATCCTGGCTCCCTCACTTCGTGTCCTCCACCGCCACGCCGTCCACCACGCGCACGGCGCGCGTCACGAGGTCGCGAACCGACGGCGTCAGGTCCCGAGACGTGAGCAGGACCGCCCGCCGGCTTCCATCGTCGCACCGACTCACGTTCTCGAGCAAGTCCGTCGCCGCCCGGCTGGTGAGCCCCACGAACGGGAGCTCGAGCACGACCAGCTTCGGGTTGAGCGCCGCGGCCCGGGCCAACGCGGCGCGGCGGCGATCTTCCTCGCTCGCCTGGGCGGGGCGCAGCATCGCGATGGTTCGCAGCCGGAATTCGTCTATCAGCTGGGCGACCCTGGCATCCACCTCGCGCAGGCGGTGATCCGTGGCAAACCGCACCGGCAGCGCCACGTTGTCCTTCAGGGTCAGGTTTTGCAAGAGCCCGTCACCTTGCGGTGCGTACCCCAGCCGCCGCCGGAAGACGAGCAGATCGTAGTAGGGAAGCCGGGCGATGGGAATCCCGAACACCTCGACCGACCCGGATGCCGGCGCGAGGAGCCCGAGCGCGAGCGCGCCCAACGTCCCGATGCCGCTGCCTTCGTCGCCGACCGCCGCGACGACGGTGCCCGCCTCGACGACCAGATTGAAGCGGCGATCGGGCCGGTCGAGCAGGGCGACGTCCCGGTAGACCAGCGGCGGCGCGCCCGCGATTTCGGCGACACCGGGGCCCAGGACCACCGATGCCTGCGAGGCCGTCACGCCGCGACCACCACGAACACGGCCGAGAGAATGAAGATGGCCACGATCGTGGCCACTACGCCGCGGGTGACGGCCTGCGGGATCTCCGTCGGCCCCGCCTTCACCGCGAGACCGTGGTAGCTGCAGAACACCGCCACCGAGGCGCCGAAGAACACGCCCTTGACGAGGGTGAGCCACACGTCTTTGGCCGAAAGCGTCTTCAGCACGATGGCGGTGTAGCGGCTGAGCGCCATCCCGCTGGTCGCCGCCGCGACGTAGCCCGAGACGAGGGCGACCGCATCGAACAGGATCATCAGCGTCGCCACCGAGACGATGGCGCCCAGCATCCGGGGCAGAACGAGGTAGATGTAGGGGTCAATCCCCATCGCTTCGAGCGCGGTCACCTCGCCCATGACGCGGTTGGTCGCCATCTCCGCGGCAATGGCCGTTCCCGAACGGCTCACCACGATGAGCGCGGTGAGGAGGGGGCCGAGTTCCCGGATCACGGCGACCACCATGATGGTGCCGAGGTTGTCCACCGCGCCGAACCGGCCCAGCTGCCGGATGCTCTGGGAAATCACCAGAAAGGCGAGAATGGCGGCGAGGAACGCCACGAGGCCGATGGCCTGGAGGGCGGTGAACCGGATCTGGTTGATCAGGACGCGCAGCATCACCCAGCGGCCGGCGCGGGTGAGGCGCGCCGCCGCACGTACCGCCCGCAAGACGAAGCGCGCCAGCCCTCCAAGCACGGAGAGCTGGCGCGCTCCAGTTCGGCCGATTGCCGCGACGGCTGCCGTCACGGCATCAGCATATCACGAGCACGCCCCCGCTTGCAAGCGGTTGCAGTCCACCTTCGGCTGCGTGTACTGCGGGAAGATCTGCAGGGCGCGGCGATATTGCTCCACGGCGTGCTGCGTGTCGCCGCGATCGGCGTACAGCACGGCGCGCGAGTACGCCATCACCGCCTGGGTGGGCGGCGCGGGGTTCTGCTGACGGAACTCCTGCATCGCGTGGCGCTCGAGCGGCGGCAGGCTGGCATCGCGCATCAGCAACTGGGCGAGCCGCGGGACCATGTCGTACAGATCGTCCCACTTGCCGCGCACGCTCTCGGTCTTGAGGATCTGGCTGGTCTCGGTGTCGAACACCCGGGTGTCGATGCGCAGGTTGCCGTGATTGTCGAACAGCGTACCGGTCACCATGTAGCGGGCGCCGATCAGCCTGCCGATGCGCGCGAGTGACATCGAGTCCACCCGGCCCTCATGGCCGAGGTTCTGCTCCTGGAGGATCTGCTGCAACTGGGCGCGCTCGACGACGCGGACGCCCGGGTTTGCCGCCACTTCCGCGACCGTGAGCGACGCGAGGCCGCGGCGCAACGCATCATAGTCTTCGCGCGGCTGACCCATGGCGAGGCCGATCTCGAAGTCGAGCACGGCAAGGCCAGGGCGAGTGTCCTGCTGCGGCGCCGCCGCGGTCTGCTGCGCCCGGGCGCCGCCCGCGCCGACCAGCAGCGCGCCGAACGCCAAGGCGATGGTTCCCGATGCCAACCGCTTCATACGGTGCGACCTCCGTCGAACAGGGTTCCGCTACATCCTCGTGAACGCCCTAGAGCGTGATGTTGAGTCCTTCCGCGGCCGCGACGATCTGCGTACGACCTGCGTTCCGGGCCGCGACGTCTCGCGCCTTCTCCGCGATCACGTCCGTGGCGTCGTCCGTGTGCTCGGGCTCGTGGTGGAACAGGGCCAGGCGCTTCGCCCCGGATTCCCGCGCCAGCTCCACCGCCTCGACATAGGACGAGTGACCCCACCCCGCGTGCGCCACGCACTCCTCCGGCGTGTACATCGCGTCGTGGATCAGCAGGTCCGCACCGCCGATGAACTTCACGAACCGCTCGTGCCACTTCGGTCCCACGTCGTACTGTCCGGCCGGCCCCAGCTCATCGTCCGTCACGTAGACCACTGAGACGCCGCCCGGCATCTCGAGCCGGTAACCCAGGGTCACGGCGGGGTGGCGCACCCGCATCGCCGTGATCGTGCACCCCTCGGTCTCGATCGGCTCCGCGTTGACGTGCTTCACCTCGAGCGTCGCGGCCAGCGCATCGAGCGGCACGGGGAACACGACGGGCTGCATCAGCTGCCGCAGGATATCGCCCATCTCCACGTCGCCCTGCTTCGGGCCCCACACGGTGATGACGTTGCCCTTCTTGAAGAACGGGGCGAAGTACGGCAACCCCTGTATGTGGTCCCAATGCGCGTGCGAGAGCAGGATGTGCGCCCGCACGCCGTCGGGCGAGGCCTGGGCCGCCAGATGCTTGCCGAGCCCTCGGATGCCCGTGCCCGCGTCGAGGACGACCAGGTGGCCGTGGCCGTCCCTGACCTCCACGCACGCCGTGTTGCCGCCGTAACGCGCGGTATGCGCGCCAGGCGTCGGGATCGTGCCTCGCGTACCCCAAAACGTGACGGACGTGCTCATCGCCTGAGCGCCGAATCGCGCAGGCCGAACATTACCGGCAATGGGGGTGCTTTCACAAGGAATTCGATCACCCTGGTCATGTGACCGCCCTCACGTCCGCGCCCCGGCGAGCGAAGCCAGGCCCTCATGGTTCTTGATGGAGATCTCCCGGCGCGTGGTCTCGATGAGTCCCCGGTCCACCAGCTCCCGCATCGCGCGGGAGACCGTCTCGCGCGACGACCCGATCATCTGCGCGATGGTGTGGTGCGTCAGGCGGCGCGTGATCCTGGGACCCCCGCTCTCATCGGCGAGGTCCATGAGCAGGCGCGCCACGCGGCCGTTGACGTCGAGCAGCACCAGGCCGCCGATCTTCTCGTCCGCCCGCCGCAGCCGCTGCACCAGCACCTTGAGCAGTTTGAGCGCGATCTTCGGATGGCCGGTGACCTGCATCTGGAAGTCGTCGCGCCGGAGCACGAGGAGCTGGGAGTCCCGCATCGCGATCACGTGCGCGCTCCGCGGCTCGTCGTCAATCAGCGCCATCTCGCCGAAGAAATCCCCATCGCCCAGCACCGAGAGGATCACCTCGCGGCCGTCTTCGCCGATCAGCACCACCTTCACCTGGCCGGAGGAGACGATGTACAGCGAGTCCCCCGGATCGTCCTCGAACAGGATCACGCTGTTCTTGGGGTACTCCCGCTCCCTCGTCACCGCGGCAAAGCCCGTCAGGTCGGCCTCGGAGAGGTCGCTGAACAGGGGTACCTTGCGCAGCACGTCGGTCGCGGACATGCGTACCTGGTGGAGGGGGGTAACTGCCCTAGCGTGCCTAGTTTACCGATGCGCCACACGGGTGTCAAATCGGCCGGCTCCGGCCCGCTTGTTGGCAAGTGCTGGCCCCCGTTATATTTGCAGATTCTCAATTCACCCTCGTTTGCGGGGCAGGGCGACGTGAAGGCTGGCATTCATCCCGATTATCACACCGTGACGGTGGCTTGCGCGTGCGGCAACACGTGGAAGACCCGTTCCACGGCGAAGGCGATCCACCTCGAGATCTGCGCGAAGTGCCACCCCTACTTCACCGGAAAGCAGAAGCTGGTGGACACCGCGGGCCGCGTCGAGCGGTTCCGTGCCAAGTACCGGAACACGTCCGAAGGCTGATCTCGGGAGCCGCGTCAGGGCTGCGCTCGAGCGGGCGGAAGGGGTAGCCGCCGAGCGATCCAGCGCCCTGACGTCCCGGGATCCCGCCAAGCTCAAAGCACTGGGGAAGGAGCACGCCCGCCTCGAGCCCATCGTGCGCTCGGGACGGCGGTACTTGAAGCTGTCCGCCGATCTGGCGGCGGCCCGCGAGCTCACCGGTGGCGCGGAGGCGGAGTTCGCCGCGCTGGCGCGCGAGGAGGTGGACGCGTTGGTGCCGCAGGTGGCGGCTCTCGAGGCGGAGCTCGCCGACCTGCTGGCGCCGCGCGACCCGCTGGACGACCGGGACGCCATCGTCGAGATCCGGGCGGGCACGGGTGGCGACGAGGCGGCGTTGTTCGCCGCGGAGCTGTTGCGCATGTACACGCGCTACGCCGAGCGCCGGGGCCTGAAGGTGGAGCCGATTTCGATCTCCGCGGGGAATCTCGACGGCATCCGTGAGGCGATCGTCGCGGTGCGCGGGAACGCCTACGGCGACCTGCGGAGCGAGTCGGGGGTGCACCGGGTGCAGCGGGTCCCCGTCACCGAGGCGGCCGGCCGGATCCACACGTCCGCGGCCACCGTGGCCGTGCTGCCGGAAGCCGAGGACATTGACGTCAAGCTGGAGGACAAGGACCTCAGGATTGACGTCTTCCGTTCGGGNNGGCGGACAGAGCGTCAACACGACCGACAGCGCGGTGCGCGTCACCCATCTGCCGACGGGCATCGAGGTGAAGTGCCAGGACCAGAAATCGCAGCTCCAGAACAAGATCAAGGCGCTGGAGGTGCTGCGCTCCAGGCTCCTGGACCGGATGGTCGCGGAACAGGAAGCGGCGCGCGCGCGCGAGCGCCGCGCGATGGTCGGGACGGGGGATCGCTCCGCCAAGATCCGCACCTACAACTTCCCGCAGAGCCGGGTCACCGACCATCGGATCGGCCTCACGGCGCACAACCTTCAGGGCGTTCTCGACGGCGACCTGGGCGAGATCATCAAGGCGCTGCGCCTGCAGCGGCAGGAAGAGCGGATCGAGGGCGAAAAGTGAGAGGTGAGCAGTGAGTGGTGAGAGGGCAAACGGCGTGAGAGGTGAAAGGGAGAACGGCGTGAGAGGGGGCGCCGTGGCTGAGGTGCGTCCGCTCACGCCGTCGGACCTCTCACCCCTCACTGGCCCCGCTCACCCCCCACTTCTCACGTCTCACACGGTGGGCAGCGCCCTCGCGCGCGCGGCGGATCTACTCGAGGCAGCAGGCGTGCCGGATGCCCGTCGTGAAGCCGACGAGCTGTACGCCGCCATCGTCGGCCGTGCCACCAGCGCGGCCTGGCTGGAACGCGAGCAGCCCAGCACCGAGGCGTTGCGGGTGCGGCTCGACGCGGCGGTGCGGCATCGGGCGCAGGGCTGGCCCCAGGCGTACGCCGCGGGCCGGGCGAACTTCCGCGGCCACTGGCTCACGGTGGACCGGCGGGTGCTGATCCCGCGACCGGAGACCGAGGGGCTGGTCGAGGTGGTGCTCGAGTGGCTGAGGGCCGCGGGCGGGCGGCGGGGAGCCGAGGGGGGAAGCGTTGTGGCCGACATCGGTACCGGCTCTGGCGCCATCGCCGTTGCGCTTGCCCTTGAGTCACCGGCGGGCCGCATCATCGCCACCGATCGCTCGGCCGGCGCGCTGGCGGTGGCGCGGGCCAACGTCGCGGAGCACGGCGTGGCTTCGCGCGTCGAGCTGTGTCGAGGCCATCTGCTCGCCCCGCTCGGGAATGGGCGGGTGGATGTGGTGGTCAGCAATCCGCCCTACGTCGCCACCGGCGAGTGGGAGAGGCTCGAGCCCGGGGTGCGGACCTTTGAGCCACGCGAGGCGCTCGACGGCGGCCCGGACGGGTTGGGAGCGATCCGCGAAATCGTGGTCTCGTCGCGGGCCGTGCTGAACGATGGCGGGCTTCTGGCGTTGGAGGTAGACGCGCCGCGGGCGGGCCGCGTCGCCGAGCTGGCCGCCGAGGCCGGGTTCAACTCGTGTACGATCCTCCATGACCTCTTTGGACGCCCGCGATACGTGCGGGCTTGGAGACCGTCTGATGGAAGCGATTAGCATGCGGGCGGAAGAGCTGGGGCGTCTGGTCGGGCAGTCGGAGGAGTACCTGGCGTGGCGCGGATCCGAGGAGCGGCTCACCGCGGACGAGGAGCTGCGAAAGTCGCTGGACCGGCTGGCGCAGCTACAGGTCGCGGCCGCCGAGAAGGCGGACCGGGGGGAGGCCCCGACGGCGGAGCAGCAGTCGGAGCTCGACGCCCTGTGGAGCAAGGTGCAGGTGAGTCCGCTGTACCAGAGCTACATCGCCGCACGGACCAACTTCGACAAGATGATGTACCGTGTGAACGAGATGATCTTGGCCGGGATGAAGAAGGGGTCGGAGAGCAGGATCATCACGCTGGGGTGAAGCGTGCGAGGTGAGAAGTGAGAGGTGAGGTGAGAAGCCGCGTCGCCCCGTCTCACGCCGTCGGCCTCTCACCTCCCACTCTGCTGTCTCGCTCCTCACGTCTCACCCCTCACCGATGTGCGTGTGACGAGGTAATGAGGTGGAATGGTGAAGGGACTGTTCGTCACGTTCGAGGGGATTGAGGGGTCTGGAAAAACGACGCAGGTGGCGAAGCTCGTAGAACGGCTTCGGGCCTGTGGTCGGGAGGTCGTCGTGGTGAGGGAGCCGGGGGGCACGCCGCTCGCTGAGGAAGCGCGAAGGCTGGTGCTGGACCCCGGGTTGAGCCCGAGCCCCGCCGCGGAGCTGTTCCTCTATTTGGCGGCCCGCGCCGACTTGATTGAGCGCGTGGTGATTCCGGCGCTGGAGCGCGGGGCCACGGTGCTGGCGGACCGGTTCGACTGGTCCACCCGGGCGTACCAGATCGCCGGCCGAGGGCTGCCGCAAGAGGCGGTGGTCCGCGCCAACGCTTTGGCGACGGGTGGCCTGGAGCCGGATCTCGTCCTGGTGCTGGACCTGCCCCTCGGCGTGGGTCGCGCCCGCCAACAGGCGTCGGGGAAGGTCCGGGACCGGATGGAGCTCGAGGACGAGCGCTTCCACCAGCGGGTCGCGGAGGCCTTTCGCGCAGCGGATGGCGGTACCATCGTTCATGTTCGGGCGGACCGGTCCCCCGAGGCTGTGCAGGCGGAGGTGTGGGACGCCCTCGCTCGGCGGTTCCCGCTGATCTTCTCACCGAGTGTGGGGTAAGCGTCGTATGCCCCCGAGGACGGAGACATGACTCGTCAGCGTACCATCGTCGTCACCAGCGTCGTCGCCGCAGTCGCGTTCCTGTCGGGCGGCTGGTTCATGCAGCAGGGCAGCCGCAGCGACGAGAACGTCTACCAGCGCGCCCGCCTGTTCGACGACGTGATCTCACACGTCGCCGACTACTACGTTGATACGCTGAACGAGATGCAGCTCTACAACATGGCCATCACCGGGATGGTCAAGGAGCTGCACGATCCGTACTCGGTCTTCCTCTCCGGGCGTGACCTGACGGGATTGACCGAGGTGACGACGGGGAACTACGGAGGGCTCGGCATCCAGATCGAGGTGCGCGACAACGCGATCCTGGTGGTGGCGCCGCTGCCGGACTCACCGGCCGAGCGCGCGGGGATCATCACCGGCGACCGGATCGTGGCGGTCAACGACCAGAGCACGGCCCAGTGGAACCAGGAACAGGCGTTGCACAACCTCCGCGGGCCGGAGAACACGGTGGTCGCCCTCAAGATTCAGCGGCCGGGCGTGACCGACCTGATCGCCTTCAAGCTGACGCGCGCCAAGATCCATGCGCGCTCGGTTCACACGGCGATGATGGCGAGCGACCACGTCGGCTACGTGGAGCTGAACCCGTTCAGCGAGGAGTCGGGGGACGAGCTCACCGCCGCGATTGACAGCCTGAAGGGTGCCGGGATGCGGTCCCTGATCCTGGATCTGCGGAACAACCCGGGCGGCCTGCTGGACGAGGGCATCGCCGTCTCCGAGATGTTCCTCGATCCGGGCCAGGAAGTCGTGTCTACCCGGGGCCGGGCGCCGGGCTCGAGCCACCAGTTCATGGACCAGCAGCCGCAGCGCTACCCCGACCTGCCGATCGTCGTGTTGGTCAACCAGGGCACCGCGTCGGCGTCGGAGATCGTCGCGGGCGCGCTTCAGGACCATGACCGCGCGCTGGTGATCGGCCAGCCGACCTTCGGCAAGGGGCTGGTGCAGACGCTGTTCCGGCTCTCCAACGACGCGGCGCTCAAGATCACGACGGCGCGCTGGTACACGCCCAGCGGCCGCAGCATCCAGCGTCGGGCGAGGAGCGAGGAGGAGCAGGAGGCGCTGGCGGACAGCGCGGCGATGCGGCCGGACACGGCGAAGCCGGCGGCGAACCAGGTTTTCCACACCGATCACGGGCGCGTCGTGCTGGGCGGCGGCGGGATCGTTCCGGACATCGCGGTCCGGCCCGATTCGACCGACCTGGCGGCGGCGCGGCTGCTGAACTCGGCGCTGGGCAAGAACGTCGTGATCTTCAACGACGCCCTGGCCGCCTTCGCGCTCGACGCCCGGGCGCGGCACGCGGTGACCACTCCGACGTTCGAGGTCGGCCCGGAGATGCGCGCGTCGTTCCTCGCGCTGCTGGCCCGGCGGGGCGTGACGCTCGACCCGCGGACGGTGACGGGGGCCCAGTCGTTCATTGACCAGGACATCGGCTACGAGGTGGCGCAGTTCACCTTCGGGCGGCCGGGCAGCGTGCGGCGCCTGTTCGACGAGGACCCGGTGCTGATGGAGGCCGAGCGGTACGCCTCGCGGGCGAAGACGCCGGCGGATCTCCTCACGATGCTCGCCTCCAGCGCGGGGAAGGGCTCCGCGCCGGCGCAGCGCCCCTAGTGCCACGCGGCAGCCGCGCCGGCGGATCTGTCCCGGGCCGGTCTCAGCGCGAGACCGGCCCGGTCGCGTTCCCGGCGGTCCCCGCCGTGGGGATCGTCGGCCCGGGGCGCGCCGGTGTCGGGCTGGCGCTGGCGCTCAAGCGGGCCCGGATCACCGTGGTCGGCGTGCACGGGCGGAGCGACAAGCCGGTGCCGCCGGGCGTGAAGCTCACGGTCGGCGGAACCCCGCCGTGGCTCGCCCGAGCCGGTATCGTGGTGCTTGCCGTGCGGGACGATGCGCTCGCCACGTGCGCCGGTGACCTGGCTCGCTCGGGGGCGATCGTGCCCGGCCACGTCGTCCTCCACCTGTCGGGGGTGCTCACCCACGACGTCCTCGCGCCGCTGGGCGCCCTCGGGGCCACGACGGGCTCGATGCACCCGCTGATCGCCTTCAGCCCCGAGCCCTCGCTGGTGGCTCGGCAGTTCCGCGGCGCGACGTTCGTGCTCGAGGGCGACCTCGGCGCCGTCGCGCTCGCGGACGCCATCGTCCGCCGGCTGGGCGGATCACCGGTCACGCTGGCACCGGAGCTGAAGCCGCTCTACCACGCCGGTGCGGTCTTCGCCTCCAACTACCTCGTCACCCTGGTGGCTGTCGCGGCGCGCCTGATGGACGAGGCGGGGATCGCGGGGGAGGGAGCGCTGGCGGCGCTGGCGCCCTTGGTCCGTGCCACCCTCGAGAGCCTGGAGACGGTGGGGCCCGTCGCTGCGCTGACCGGACCGGTGGCGCGCGGCGACGTGGCCACGGTCCGCCGCCACCTCATGGCGCTGAGTCATGCCGACGCCGACCTGTATCGGTCGGTGGGGCGGGAAACGCTGAAGCTGGCGAGACGGGCGGGGCTCGACGAGGGAAAGGCGGCGCGGCTGGAGGAACTCCTGAGGTAGTGCCCTGCAACTCTGCAACTCTNNGCTTACTGGCTCGCGTCCACCACCCGCACGCCGGCTGGCGGCGTGAACGTGAAGGTCGAAGCCGGAATCGCGGTGTTGATGCGGAGGCGGTCGAGCGTGATGCGCCGCACCGCTCCCGATCCTTCGCTGATCTCGACGCGCCGCACCAGGCTGTCCGCCTGGTCCACCCAGATGAGCGCGCGCTGGTAGGGCAGGTTGGCCTGCCGTGGAATCAGCGACAGGACGTCGGCGGGGCGCGACCCCACGGTGTCCGCGCGCACGTAGCTGACGGTGAAGCGCTGGCGCGGATGGTCGAGAAACTCCGCCACGAAGTCGGCCGACTCGCCTGGCTTCCCCGAGAGGCTGGAGCGCACCACCTGCCGGGGTGCGGCGGAGGGGAGATAGACCCACAGCGCGTGCCCGTCGGCGAGGATCACGTCGCCGGCGGGATGGTGCCATCGCATCGCGAACCTGCCCGGCCGCTGCTCGAGGAACTCGCCCGACGAGGTCTCGTCGGTGCCCAGCATCTGATCGCGAATCCGCTGGGTGAAGTCGGCGCGCAGTGTCGTGGCCCGGTTCAGTGCCGCCACCGCCCGATCGAGGATCGCGCCGGCGTCCGGTGCTTGGGCCGACAATCCACCCGCCGGCACCGCGATCAGCAGCGCGGCGACGGCCTGGCCCAGCCTTCGCGCCGCGGACTGGCCGCGCGAGCGCGCCCCTGGTCTCACGTCACCTCCGCCGGCTCGGCGACGCGCCGCCCGATCACCTCGGCGATCCCGCGAGCCTGCCGCATCAGCTCGGCGAACTGGTCCGGCGCCAGGCTCTGAGCGCCGTCGGAAAGCGCGCGGGCCGGATCGGGGTGCACCTCGATCAGCAAACCGTCCGCGCCGGCGGCGATGGCGGCGCGCGCCATCGGAATCACCATGTCCCTCAGGCCCGTGCCGTGGCTGGGGTCGGCGACGATCGGCAGGTGTGAGAGCTTGTGGACGAGCGGGATGGCCGTCAGATCGAACAGGAATCGCGTGGCGGCATCGAATCCACGCAAACCGCGCTCGCACAGGATGACCTGCGGATTGCCCTCGGCCAGGATGTACTCGGCGGCGAGCAGCAGCTCGGTGATGGTCGCGGCGATCCCCCGCTTGAGGAGCGCCGGCTTTCCCGCGCGGCCCACGCGCTTGAGGAGCGAGTAGTTCTGCATGTTCCGCGCGCCGACCTGGATGATGTCGGCGTAGCGCGCCACCAGGTCCACGTCCTCGGAGTCCATCGCTTCGGTGACGATCAGGAGCCCCGTTTCCTCCCGGGCCTTGGCCAGCAACTCGAGGCCACGCTCGCCGAGGCCCTGGAAGGAGTAGGGCGAGGTGCGCGGCTTGAACGCGCCACCCCGTAACACCACCGCTCCCGCATCGCGCACCGCCCGCGCCGCCGCGATGATCTGCGCCTCCGACTCCACCGAGCAGGGGCCCGCCATCACCACCACGTCGTCGCCGCCGACGGCGACGCCGCCCGGCAGCCGCACCACGGTGTTCTCGCCCTTCCATTCGCGCGAGACCTGCCGGTAGGGCTGCGTGACGTGGATGATCTCCAGCACGCCGGGGAGCCCCTCGAACCGGGAGGCGTCCACCTTGCCGTCGTTGCCGACGAGCCCGACCGCCGTGCGCTGCTTGCCCGGCCACGGACGGGCTTGGTAGCCCATTTCCTCGATCGCGGCGACGACCCCCCGGATTTCCTCGGCGGTCGCGCCGCGCTGCATCACGACGAGCATCGCACCTGACCCCTCATCCCTTCACGTCGAACCGGTCACCGTCCGCGGCGATCGCCACCGGGCCCCGGTAGTGCGCCGCGATGCCCGCGCGCACGTCCACGCGCTCGGTCGGGGGATAGAGGTGCGTCAGCACCAGCCGTGCCGCCTTGGCATCGGCAGCGAGCTGGCCCACGCTGCCCGGGGTGAGGTGCCCCTCGATGCCCTGGCCGTCGGGCAGGGAACACTCCGCCAGCAGGAGGTCGCAGTCCGTCGCCCAGGCGGCGAGGTCGTCGCTCGGCCCCGTGTCGCCGGTGTAGACGAGGCGCCCTTCCGGGGCCCAGACGCCGAGCGCGACGCTCTCCGCCGTGTGCGGCGTGGGATGCACCTCGAGCATCACGTCGGATGAGAGCGGAAACGGCTCGCCCGCCTGCAGGTCGAGGATGCCGATCGGGTAGCCGGGGTCGAGCAGCCATTCGCCGAAGCCCTCGGCCAGGTTCTTCACCAGCCGGACCGTGCCGGCCGGTCCGACGATGACCAGCGGCTCCTCGCGCTTGGTGGCGTGGCGGAGCGCGAACAGCAGAGCGGGCAGCTCCCCGAAGTGGTCGGGGTGGAAGTGGGTGAGCGCCACGTGCGACACGCGCTCCCAGGCCAGGCCGCACCGCGCCAGACCGTGCGTCGCCCCGGCCCCGCAGTCCATCAGCAGGCGCACGTCACCCCGTTCCACCCAATGCGCCGGGCCGGCGCGGGTGGCGGAAGGCGCCACCGTCCCGGTCCCGACCGTGACTAGCGTGAGCGTCATGGTGCTCCGAGAAAAACGATGCGCTTCGTGTCCTGGAAACCCGGGGCTGTCAGCCGATAAAGGTACACTCCGGGCCGGACGTATGCTCCGGTCTCGTCCCGGCCGTCCCACGCGAAACGCGAATCGCAGGTGCCGGGGGCATCGCCCGCCGGACGGCCGTATCGGCCGACGTCGAGCTGGCCCGGGAGCTGGGCCGAAGGGATGATGCGCCGCACCAGACGTCCGCGGATATCGAAGATCTCCAGCCGTACGTTTCCGGGCGTCGCGATGTCGAACCAGATGCAGCTGGTCGTGACGCCGAGCACACGGTTCGGAAACGGATTGGGGAAGTTCTGGAAGAGGACGGTCGTGGCGGGCGCCATCTGATCCAGGACGAGGAACGTCCCGGTGCTGGTGGCCACGGCGCTGTCCGCGGCGCCGAGGTGGGCGACGACCCGCCAACGGTAGGGGAGGTTCTTCTCGAGCGGCGTCGTAGGGCGATAGGTCGTGTCGGTGAGGCCGCGGACCGAGACCACGGGTTGCGCGGGCCCCAGGGACGCGGGGAACACCTCGAAGTCGAACGTCTCCGGTCCCGGCGGAGTCGTCACCAGGGATGCATGCCACACGAACAGCGGCTGGGAGTCGCGGATGCTCTCGCCGCTCGGTGCATTGAGGGTCAAGAGCGTGACCCACGGCGGCACGATCAAGGGCCCGATGCGGCGGATCGTCTCGGAGACGCCCAGTGCCGATCGCGCCGTTGCCCGCCAGTAGAGCCGGGTGAGCGCCTGAGGGGCGCGCGTCAGTGACACCGCAGAAGCCGTGACCGTCGTGTCGAGGATGATCGTGGCCAGCGCGGTGTCAATCCCGACCTGGAGGTGAACGGTGTCAGGGGCCACCCCCGGTGGCGGCGCGCCCGCGTCCCACGCGAAGGTCGGCGTGATGGACGAGAGGTTCGAGTCGAGCGGGGCCACCGGCTCGAAGCCGGTCGGGAAGGCGAGCAGCTTCAGCGCGTCGGGTATGCCCCAGCCGTGATTGTCGTCGGGCGCGTCGCGGAAGCTGGCGGCGTCAAGGAGCCCGCGGCGCAGCGCGCTGGCGGGCTGGCCCGGCCGGGTGCCCTGCACCAGGGCCGCGATGCCAGCGACCAGGGGCGTCGCGAAGGAGGTGCCGCTCTCGAAGGCGCCGCTCGCAGGGGCGACCGCAACCCAGACGCCGAGCCCTGGGGCGACCACTTCGGGCTTGATTCGCCCGTCGGCGGTGGGCCCGCGCGAGCTGAAGCCGGCTATGAGCCCCTGGGGGTCGGTTGCGCCGACGGCCACGATGCCTTTGGCGTCGGCAGGGGTGCTGAGCGTGCCGGCGAGGGGACCGTTGTTGCCGATCGCGATCACCACCAGCGTGCCCCGGGCCGCCGCGCTGTCGGCCGCCACGGTCGTGACCCCCAGGTCGCCATTGAGTTGCTGGTAGGTGTAGCTGAAGCCACCGTCGAAGCTGAGGTAGCCGAGGCTCGAGGAGATGATGTTCACGCTGAGCGATTCGGCCATCTCCACGGCCGCGACCCAGTTGTCTTCCTCGACGCGCGTCTCGGTGGGGGTGTATTCCGTGGTGGCCAGGATGAACTGCGCCGCCGGCGCGGCGCCGACGAGCTGGCCCGGACGGTGGGCCGCGATGAGCGAGAGGGTGGCGGTGCCGTGCGCCCTTCCGTTCGGGTCGGGCTTGCCTACATAGTCGCGGACCGCGACCACGTGCACCCCGCTCACCCAGGCCTGCGACGTGTCGAACCCGGCGTCGAGCATCGCGATGCGGACGCCGGCGCCGCTGTCGCCCAGCGCTTGAACCGCGGGAAAGTTGAGTTGCTGCGCGGCCCACGCGCCGGGACCGTAGGTGGTATCGAGGACGCCGCCGACTACGCCGGCGATGCATGGTGGCGCCGCGCACGCAGCCGGGCCCCGGCCCTGGTACTCGGGCCCCGAATACGGGGGTGCCGGCTTGCGGAAGTACGCCCCCACCGACTGGATGCGTCGCACCCCTGGGGCCTGGGCCAGCGTCGAGAGCGCGGCGCCCGGTACCTGCGCCGACACGGCCCAGACGAATCGGCTCTGGTGACGGACCGTTCCGCCGGCATGCCGCACCCGCGCCGCGAGGCTGTCGAGATCGGCATCGCGCTCGCCGATGATCCAGACCAGCACCGTCGTGTCGGGTCTCGCATAGGCCCGGGCCAGCCTTGCCGAGACGTTGCGGGGCACCTGGCCGTGGGCGGCGCCCGCGACGAGGCCGAGGGCAAGGAGCGCTGCGAGGCCGGCGCGCATCTCAGGCGGCCTGGGTTTCGCCGCCCAGCCGCACCGACACGACGCTGGAGACCCCGGGCTCCTGCATCGTAACCCCGTACACCGCGTCGGCCACCGCCATCGTGCGCGGGTTGTGCGTGATAACGATGAACTGCGTGTTGTCCTTGAACTCCTCGAGCAGCCGGGTGAACCGCCCGATGTTTGCGTCATCCAGGGGCGCGTCCACTTCGTCCAGCACGCAGAAGGGGCTTGGCTTGGTCAGGTAGATGCCGAACAGCAGCGAGAGAGCGACCAGCGACCGCTCGCCCTGGGAGAGGAGGTGAATCCGCTCCGTGCGCTTGCCGCGCGGCTTGGCCACGATCTCGATTTCCGACTCGAGCGGATCGGTCTCGTCCACCAGGAACACGTCGCACGATCCCCCGCCGAACAACGTCTCGAACACCCGCTGGAAGTTGGCGCGCGCCGCTCCGAAGGTGGTGGTGAAACGCTCCCGCGCCACGGTATCCAGCTCGCGCACGCTCTGCTGGAGCGAATTCCGGCCGGCCACGATGTCGTCCCGCTGCGTCACCAGGTGCTCGAGCCGCCGCTTCTCCTCCGCATGTTCCTCGACCGCGAGGGGGTTCACGGGGCCCAGCGCGTCTATCTGCGCCTTGATCTCGTCGGCCTCCGAGCGCAGGGTAGCGGTGTCGCCGGCGAAATCGGCCGGCTCCGCCAGGATCTGGTCCAGACTCTTCCCCCACTCGGCGGAGAGCCGCTCGTCGAGCACGCGGCGCGAGCCGGTCAGCTCGCTCCCATCGAGCTCCAGACGGTGCGACTCCTCGCCCAGCGCCGTCACCAGATCGCGGGCGGCGGTGACGCACTGCTCGGCTTCCTGCAGCACCCGCTCGGCGACAGCCAGCCCCTCGGCCGCGGCCACCGACGCCCGCTCCAGCTCGGCGAGGGCGGCGCGCCGCTCGACCAGCTCGTCCTGCCAGAGGGCCCGTTGGCTTTCGAGCGTCGCCAGCTCGGCTTCGAGCGAGGCCAGTTCCTGACCCAGCGCGTCGCCACGATCGGTGAAGTCCCTGGCGGCGCTCGCGCCCCGTCCTTCGCGCTCCACCGCCGCGGCCAGCCTGGCGCCGACCTGCGCCTCCTCGACCTGCCAGTGGACGCGCCGCTCGCGCGCCGCCTCGTGCTCGTTCTCGAGTTCCGTGAGCCGCGCGCGCTCCGCCGCGAGCAGGCCGTCGAGGCGCACCCGCTCCATCTCGGCGGTCGAGAGCCCCGCATCCACCTCGACAAGCCGCTGCTGCACGGCGCGCAGCCGGTCCGACAGCCGCTCGACCGACGCCCGCTCGGTGGCGAGGTCGCGCTCCATGTGGGTGAGCTGGCGCCGCGCATCGTCGGCCTCGGCAGCGGCGTGCCGCTCTTGGGCGCGCGAGAGATCCACGGCGGCTTCGGCCTCCGCGGCTTCGCGCTGACGCTGCTCCAGCTGTCCGGCGGCGGCGCCGAGGGCGCGGTCCTGGTCGGCGAGCGCTGCCGCGAGGCGATGGGTATCGTCGCCCAGCGCCTCCAGCTCGGCGCGCCTGCGGAGCGGCCCCCCGGCTCCGGACGGCCCCGGGAGGAACACCGCGCCGTTGGCGCGGATGATGGCGTCGCCAGTTGGTGCGAAAGGCCGCGCCCCCGCCAGGAGCGCGCGCACCCACCGGGCGGCCGGGCCACCACCTTCGACCCGGGCCGTCAGGTCGCCGCCACCCCCGTCGCCGGCCGGCCCCGGCTCCAGGGGGAGGAGCAGCAGCGGGCCGGTCCCGGCGTCGCGATGCCACGCGTGGATCGCGTCGCACGCGGCGAGATCGGAGACCACCACGGCGTGCATCCACTCGCCCAGCACGTGCTCGGCGAGCGCCGCGTCCTCGCGTCGCACGCGGACGAAGTCGGCGAGCGGCCCCAGCACGGCGTCGCCGAAGCGCTCGCGCGTGCCGAGGAGCGCCGCCGCGGCGGGGGCCAGCCCCACCCGGTCGCGCTCCAACTGCTCGAGCGCTCCCTGGCGCGCCGCCGCCTGGGCCAACGTCTCCTCGGTTGCCCGGCGCTCGGCCCTCAGCCGCGCCTCGTGCTCCCGCCCTTCAGCCAGCGCGTGGCGCGCCCGGTCCGCTTCCAGGCCCAGCGACACCAGCCGTTCCGCCAGCTGGCCGTGCCGCGCCTCGGCGGCCGACGACTGGGTCGCCGCCACGTCCCGATCGCGCATCAGGGCGGCGCGGCGCGTTTCCGCGGCGCTCAGCTCGGGGCGCAGGTCGGCCATCTCGCGCTCCAGCGCCTGCCGCTCACCGTCCAGCCGGCGGACCCCCTCCGCCTGGCGCTGCAACGCTTCCTCGAGGTTCCGCAGCTGAGCGCGTTGCTCCCCGAGGCGCGTCCGGGTCGCCTCCTCCGCGGTGAGGCGCGCGTCCAGCTCCGTCTGCACCCCGGCCCGGTCGCGCTCGGCCGCCTGCCGCTCCGCCGACGCCGCATCGCGCTCGCGCATGACCCGGACCGCCGACGCCTGTGCCTCGGTCCGCTCGGCGAGAGCGCGCTCGTGCCGCGCCGCCGCGTTGGCGCGCCGCTCGGCGGCGAGCGCGGCGAAACGCCGGTCGAACTCCGGGGTCAGCTTCATGCCGGAGTTGTTGTAGTCGTCGATCAACTGAGCGGTCGCGGCCTTCTGTGCAGGCGAGTCGAAGGCGCGAGCGGGAAGCTGCTCGATGTCGATCGGGCTGTCAGGGACATTCCAGTAGACCTGGTAGGTGGAGACGAAATCGAGGCACCAGGATTTGACCCAGGCCTCCCAGCCGGGGGTGAGCTGGTCGTCCGGGTCGGTGGCCAGGCGCGGAGCGAGGGGCTCGAAATCCTGGTAGGTGCTCCAGTTACGCCAGGTCCAGGCGGCAAACGGAGCCAGCGCCAGCAGCAGGCAGACCAGGGCCATACGGGCGGCCGCGCGGACAGGAAGCCTGCGCAGGCCGGCAACGATGGCCGGCAGCAGGGCCAGGGCGACCAGGGCGCCGTCGGGCCGCAGCAAGGCGGCGAAGGTGACCGCGGCGGTAAAACCGAGAGCTCTGGACCAGCGAGGCTTTTCCAGGAAGCAGACCGCCGTCCAGAGCGCGGCGGCGATCGAAAACAGCGTGGGCGCCTCGGCCAGGGGAAAGGCTGTGTAGGAGGCAGTGAAGGGGCAAAGCGCTGCCAGCCAGAGCGTGGCGTGCGCGGCGGGGCTCTTCCAGCGCGCGGGGGCAATGCGGCGGGCACAGTCGAAGAGCAGCAGGCACCCGGCCAGTTCCAGCGCAATCTGCACCC
>PMIK01000008.1 GCA_003157095.1 Gemmatimonadota bacterium
GCCGACGATGCGCGAGAGGCGCTGCGTGCCGCCCGTGCCCGGGAGAACGCCGAGATTCACCTCGGGCAGTCCGATCTTGCCGGCCTCCTTGCGCGCGATGCGGATGTCCGCCGCCATCGCGATCTCGAGGCCGCCGCCCACCGTGTGGCCGTTGAGCGCCGCGATCACCAGCTTGGGGGTCTGCTCCAGCCGGTTCAGCATCTCGTTGGCGTGAAGGCAGAAGTAGTACTTGAACGTCGGCGTGACCGAGTTCAGCATGCTGATGTTCGCGCCCGCAGAGAAGAACTTGTTGCCCGCGCCGCGGAGCACGATCACGTACACGNNTCGTCCATCCGCGCGTCGAGGATCGCCTCGTCGAGCTGCCGGTTCATCTCGTACGTGTAGGTGTTGGCCGGCGGGTCGTTCAGCGCGATGATCGCGATGCCGTCCTGCTTGGTGACGTCCACCAGCCGCTTCGCCGTCTTCGTTTCCTGCTCCATCGTTGCCGTCATCTGACGTGTACCTCCGCAGCGTAGCCGTTCAGAAACAGCCGGCAGATGGACTCCGCCAGCTCTTCGACCCCGACCGGTCCCGCGGGGTCGTACCAGGTGTAGATCCAGTTCATCATGCCGAACAGGGTATAGGCGGCCACGTTCCGGTCCATCCGGTGGCCACCGTCCTGCTCGTCCAGTCCGGCGAGCAGGTCGAGGCACAAGCCCACGTATGCCCGCTTGAGCCGCCGCACCTCTTCCAGCGGGGCGCCCGTCAGCGACTCCGCTTCGTGCGAGAGCACCTTCATCTCGTCCATGTGGCTCGTGAAGAACGTCACGTGATGGCGGATGAAGGCCTGCAGCTTCTCCTCCGGCGTCGCCGCGCCGGCGATCGCTTCTTCGGCTCCCCGGCGCACCCGCTCGAAGGAACCCTTCTGGATCTCGAGCAGGAGGTCCTCTTTGCCCGCCACGTAGTAGTACATTCCCGCCAGGCTCATCCGGCTTGCGCGCGCGAGGTCGCGCATGCTCGTCCGGTGATAGCCCCGGGCGGCGAAGATGCGTGCGGCGGCAGCCAAGAGCCCTTCTCGGCGGCGGTCAAAATCCTGCATATCACCTCGGGATTATTCGAACGGTCGTTCGAATCAATATCGCCGGGCGTTAACGCGCGGCGCAAGGCCGCGTCTAACCTGTTGTCGAAATGGGGTCACCAGCGCTGGCCGTCGAGCCTGACGGCGACCTGATCGCCCAGTATCTGGCGGGCGAGGAGCGGGCGGCGACCGAGTTGGTGCGCCGGCACGCCGCGGCGTTGGCTCGGTACATCGCGGCGCAGGGCGCGCCGGACGACGAGCTGGAGGACCTGACGCAGGAAACGATGTTCAAGGCGTTCCGCGCGCTGGGGACGTTCCGCGGTGGGGCTTCGTTCCGCACCTGGCTGCTCGCCATCGGCGGCAACGTGCTCAGGGACCGGCGAAGGCAGTGGCGCAGAAGCCGCGTGGTGGAGCTGACACCGGACATCCGGGATCCCTCGGGGGACCCGGGAGCGCATGCAGAAGCGGGATGGGCGGCCGAGCGGCTCGAGGAGGGGGTAGGGAAGCTGGCCCGGTTGCAGCGCGAAGTGTTTCTGATGCGGGCGCAGCAGGGGCTCGGGTACGACGAAATCGCGAGTGGATTGGGCATTTCCGAAGGGGCGGCACGGGTTCACTATCATCACGCCGTCAAGAGGCTCAAGGCATGGATCTCATGAACGACGAACTTCCCCCGGAGCTCGAAACCGCACTGAAGGCGCTCGACGCGCGGGCATCGCAGCGGGCCGCGCGGGTGGACGTGGAGCGGGTGGCGGCCCGGGTGGTGGAGCGGCTGCGTCAGGGCGAGGCGTCGCCCTCTCGGCGCATGCTCTGGATGTCGCCGGTGGCGCTGCGGGCGGCCGCGGCGGTCGTCGTGCTCGTCGCCGGGGGAGCGCTGGTGACCCTTACGATGCAGCACCCCCAGCAGTCGGCGTCGGTGAAGCTGCCGGTCACGATTCCGGCGGCGGATTCGCTCAACCCCGGGCAGCTCGAGGCGGTGCTCCAGGCCGCCGGCGAGGTGCGCCCGGTGGTGGATACGGCGGCTCCGGTCATCTCTAGCGGGTCGTTGGACGACTTGTCGGAGCCACAACTTGAAACGCTACTCGCATCCTTGAAGGGTGCGGAGGGATGAAGACACCATGAGCAAGCTCGCGTTGCAGGTCGGGGCGTTGTGCCTGGCTGCGTTCGCGGCGGGCGCCGTGCGGGCGCAGAACCCCCCGCAACCCGCCGGCCCTCCGGGCGCCGGGCAGGATTCGGTTATGATGCCGAGGCGGTGGCAGCGCCCCGGGGGCCAGATGAACCAGCAGCGGCGTGATGAGTTGATGACGCAGATCCAGGAGCGGTTTGCGCAGCGGGTGCAGGCCCAGCTGGCCCTGACCGACCAGCAGATGGACCGGCTCCGCGCCGAGATGCGGTCCGACCGCGATCAGCACCGGCAGCTTCAGGATCACGAGCAGGACATGCGCCGCGCCATCGGCGAGCAGCTGAGGCCCGGCGTGGCGGCCAACCCCGACAGCCTGTCGCGGCTGCTGGATGCGGTGGCGGCCAACCACGTGGCGCGCGCTCAGCTGGAGCAGCAGGAGCTGAGGAGTCTCTCCTTCCTGTCGCCCGTGCAGCGGGCGCGGCTCCTGATGATGCGGCAGATGCTGATGCAGCGCGTCGAGACCATCCGCCAGGGACGCTTCCGCGGCCCGCAGGGCGGAAACGGCTTCGGGGGCCGGCAAGCTCCGGCACCGCAGGAACCGGGACCGCGGTAGACCCGGAGTAGTTCCTCAGCACTCTATCGCGCACGCGAGTGCCCCGCAGTAGCCGACCCCCGGCGTGTGCCGGGGGTCCGGCGTTGTCAGCCTCACGCTCTCCCGCTCCATGCCGAAACGGCCAAGACCGACAAGACCCGCTATGCCGCCATCACGCCGTGGGCTTCGCCCGGAGGAAGTACGCCCAGCCAAGGGTGAACAAGAGATAGATGACGACCGCGGACCAGCCGACGACGTTCATGACACCCCGGAGTTGCGCCACAAGCGACACGACGAGCGCCAGCCCGTTGAAGACGAAGAGAGCGCGGAGGATGGCCGTGCGCGCCTCCGACTCCGCAACGTCCGTCGCGTACCAGCACAGCACCGCGATGCTGAGGAGGCAGGCGCCGAACTGCTGGCCCATGTACCGCAGGCCGGCGTCCGCCGTGATCCCGTATGTCGCGGTGACCTGTCCGGGAACGAAGACGAGCGCGAGACCGAAAACGGCTGCGACAACGGTGTTGACCAGCAGCATCGTCTTGAGGCTCATCGAGCGCACTCCTGTGGAAGGGGGCTTCCCGGCCAAAGAGACGCTTACGCCAGCCCCAGCACAAGCACCAAAGGCTCCGTCCGCCGCGTGCGTTCCGGCCAGCGTCCGGCAGGCGGCGGGTGAGGAAGTTGCACACGCGCGCACCGACGCCCGAGGGCGCGACCGCGTGACGAGCGCGGCGAAGCGGCAGGGGCTAGATTCCGAGGCCAGCCGCGGGGTCTTGGCCAGCCGTGGCAACATCCTGGCAAACGGGGGGGACGGCCTCAGAGCCTCGGCCCGCGAAGATGTGGAGCAGCAACAGCTCGCCCGAGTGGTGGAATGGCAGACACGCGGGACTCAAAATCCCGTGCCGGCAACGGCGTGAGAGTTCGACTCTCTCCTCGGGCACTGAAGCAGGGCAACGACTTACGACAAGGGGCTGCGGAACCGGCTCCTTCGTTTTCGGTCCGAACCATGGCTGAACTATGGATTGCGCCGTCGCCCTCAGCAGCCGCCACCACCGGACCGCTTGCGCGCTTTACGGAACCGCGCGAGGCACTCCTTCAACCGTTCGCCGGCTCCGACCAGCTTCCTGTTGCTCCGCAGGAAGGCAGTAATCGCAGCCTCTAACTCGTCCGTCTCCTTCGCCGTGCCCAGGTGTCGTGCGTCCTTACGGGCTTCGGCCCATGTCGCCTTCAGCTCGCGGTGCGCCTCTTCGATGGCTGCGGCCAGCGCACCACGCCCAGCGGCTTGTTCGCGTCCCATGCAGTCCCCGTTGCGGTGGTTAGTGCCAATGTATGCGCGAGGCGACAGCCGGGCGTCAGGGCGCGGCCAGCCCTACTCGATCACGCTCAGCTGGATGCCACCGCCGGGCTTGTCGAGCACCAGCACAGTGCGTTTCTCTCCACTTGCCAGCATCAGCGTCACGCGGGCCGTGGTTGCGTCCCAGCCGAGCGCCACCTCGGATGGCTTGCGCCAGGCGCGAATGTCCCACGTGCCCAAAGTGCTCTGGTAGTAGGGATTACCGAGCGACGAGAACGCAGCGCTGTCGTACAGGAAGGGGAACTGCCATTCGATCGGCGTGGCCCAGTCGGGTTGGGTGCGGAACACCTGGATCTCGCCGGCATTCGGTGCGAGGTGCAGCACGCGCACCTTGGTGGCACCGGCCGGAACAACGGAATTGGTGTCGTCGAGCTCGGACGCCGAGAGGATGCCGCCCGCGCGGACCGCGGCGATCGTGCGCAAGGCGCCGGCCACAGTGCTCAGCGAGATAGTCACGGAGGCGGTCGCACCCGACGCACGGAGCGCCACCGTGTGTACGCCGGCGCCCTGTAGCACGCTGTCCACCTGCCCCGGTGGCGCGCTGGATACGACGAGCGCGCCGTCCACGAGAACGTCTACAGGTTGCGTGTAGGCATTGACGATTCGGAGGCCTTGCGATGCGGCCGAGGGCGTCACAGGGACACCAGGACCTGTGCCGTCCCTGCCGCAGCCCGTGGCCGCGACGACCAACGCGGACACGAGCACCCAGACGGAGCGGCGACGGTCGAAGCGAGAGCGGAGATGCACTGTGACCTCCCGGTGCCTCAGACAGTGATCGTCGAGATCGTGCCGTGACCGACCGGAGTTTAGCAGAAAGGCGGCAAGCGCGCGTCAGGCAGCCGGTCGGCGCTCCTTGACCTTGTCGCTCCTTCTGTGGCGCTCCTTCAACACCAACAGGCAATCTGCTACACGGTAACCAGGCGTCGTGGCGCTGTGCCTTGGGCTAACTCAATGCGCCACAAGCAGTTCCCATGACTGCGCGCCCCTCGCATGGCTCTTGCCTTTCTCATGGCTCGACATGACCCCAACCGATTTCGCCACCGCCACCTTCGCGCCGGCTCCGAGCATCAGGAGCTGGACGCCAGCGGATCACGCCCAGCGCGAGAAAGCACGGCGCGCGCTGAACGTGGTGGTAGCAGCCATCGGTATTGTCGCAACGGCACCGCTAATGGCGTTCATCGCGGTGGCGATCCGGCTCACATCGCGGGGGCCGGTGATCTACTGTCAGACCCGGATTGGCATAGACCGGCGGCGTCACTTTGGCGGCAACCACCGCCGGAAGGTGGACTACGGGGGCCAGCCGTTCACCATCTACAAGTTCCGGACGATGACGGCGAGCGGCAA
>PMIK01000278.1 GCA_003157095.1 Gemmatimonadota bacterium
GCGGATGTCGTACTCCATCCAGCGTCTCACGCTGTTGAGTATCTGGCGCATCCCGAACCGCGCGACGCCGCCCAGGAGGGCGGCACCGACCAGGCTGGCCGCCATGAGCAGCAGGACGTGGGCCGCGCCGGGCCGGCCGAGCGCGTCCACGCCGCGCCGCAGAAAGTCGGGCATGGCGAGCGTGAACACGTTGGCCACCGCGACCAGCAGCAGTCCGACGGCCATCCGGCCGAGATACGGCCGGTAGTACGGGAGCAGCGCGCGCAGNNTTCTGCGGCTTCAGCACCCAGTGCCCCTCGTCGGGGAAGTAGAGGAAGCGCGACGGCACGCCCTGCCGCTGCAGCGCGGTGAAGGCCTGCATCCCCTCCGTGTCCACGAGCCGGAAATCCTGCCCGCCGTGCACTACGAGCTCGGGAGTCCGCATCGCCTGCGCGAAGTGGTCGGGCGACCAGCGCTCGTAGTCGGTCCGGTCCGTCCACGGCGGCCCGCCGAGGTCGTGCTCGGGGAACCACAGCTCCTCGGTGGCGCCGTAGAACGATGAGAGATTGAAGTCGCCGTCGTGCGCGATCAGCGCCTTGAAGCGCGTGGTGTGGCCGTTGATCCAGTTGACCATGTGGCCGCCGAACGAGCCGCCGGCGGCGCCCATGCGGGTGGAGTCCACGTAGGGCAACGCCGCCGCGACGTCCACGCCCTTCATGATGTCCTCGTAGACCTTGCCCCCCCAGTCGCGCGCGATCTGGTCAATGAAGCGCTGGCCGAAGCCGGTCGAGCCGCGCGGATTGGGCATGAACACCACGTAGCCGGGCGCCGCGAACATCTCGGGGTTCCAGCGTGAGTGGAACTGGTCGAGCCACGCGCCCTGGGGCCCGCCGTGCACCAGCACCAGCAGCGGGTAGCGCCGGGTGGCGTCGAAGCCCGGCGGCTTCAGGAGCCAGCCGAACACGCTGTCGCCGCCGGCGCCAAGCCAGCCGATCTCTTCGGCGGGCGGGAGGTCGAGGGAGGCGAGCAGCGCGGCGTTGAGGTGCGTCACCGGCACAGGCGGCGCCGGATGCTCGTGGTCAATGCGCCACACGAAGACCTGCGGCGGCTGGTTGGTCGCGTCGCTGACGTACGCCATCACGTCGTGTCCACCGCTGCTGCCCATGGAGAGTTGCGAGGCGTCGCCGCCCGGGTGGATGTGGTGGACGTCGCCGCCGATGGTGATGTGGAAAATCCGGTCGCGCTGCCGGTCCTCCGCGATGGCGATGAGGCCCTGTGAGTTCGGCTCCCACGCATACTCGTTGATCCAGCGGTCGAAGTCCTTCGGCAGCTCGCGCACGGCGCCGGTGGTACGGTCCCTCACCATCAGGCGGAAGCGGTCGGACTCATAGGCGGCGTGCTCCTGGGAGAGGAACGACAGGAAGCGGCCGTCCGGCGAGTACGCGGGCGCCGACTCGGCTCCCGGCATCTCCGCGGTCACGTTCACCGGTTCGCCGCCCGTGACCAGCACGGTGTAGATGTCCGAGTTCGTGGTCCACGCCTGGTCGCGCCCCACCTTGGTGGTAAAGGAGAGTTCCTTGCCGTCCGGGCTCCAGGCGTAGTCCGCCGAGCCGCCGAAGGGCGGCACCGGCGTGTCGTAGTCCTTCCCGGCCAGCAGGTCGCGTGGCGTTCCGCCCGCCGCGGCCACGACGAACAGGTGGCTGCGCGTGCCGTCGTCCCAGGCGTTCCAGTGGCGGTAGAGCAGGTGGTCGTAGATCCGCGCCATGCTCGGCTTCTTCTCCTCTTCACTGGCGCGCCGCCGGTTGCATGCGTCGTCGGCGCAATCGGGATAGACCTGCGAGACGAAGGCGAGTATCCGGCCCGAAGGCGCCCACACCGGTCCATCCGCCCCGGTGGAAAGACGGGTCAGCTGCCGCCGCCTGCCCGTCGCGGGCTCGAAGATCCACACCTGGGGCGTGCCGCCGCGCGTGGTGACGTAGGCGATCTCCTTGCCGTCGGCGGACCACTTGGCGCTGCGGCCGCCCAGCGCCTCGGTCGAAACCGGCCGCGGCTCGCCGCCGGCGGCGGCGACCAGCCACAGATCGGTCCATTTGCGATGCGCGGCGAGATCGGGCGTGGTCACGGTGTAGGCCACCCACTGCCCGTCGGGGGAGATGGCGGGCTCTCCGGGACGCACGACGCTCAGGAAGTCCCGGATGGTCATGGGGCGGCGTTGCTGGGCGCGGCCGGGCTGAACCGCGAGCACGAGGACGGAGAGGGCGAGCGCGATGCGGTGCATCATGTGATGCCTCAGTGTGTGGTGATGCGGGTTACCAGCCTGCCGCGCCGCCGCCGCGGCGCGGGTCGGCGGCGCCTTCGAGGCCATGCGGCGTGACCAGCACGGCGTTGACGTCGGCCAGCGTGCCGTGCCGCCGCCGGAAGACGTGGCCCATGGCCTCGAGCACCCGGCGGGCGTCGGGGTTGATGCCGCCGGGCTCCCACTGCACCGAGTCGGGCAGGCCCTGGTGGTGGATGCGCGGCGCGCTCACGGCCTGCGAGAGCGGCATGCCCTGGTCCAGGACGTTCGTGAGCACCTGGAGCACGGCGGTGATGATCGTGGGTCCGCCCGGCGAGCCGAGGACCATGGCCAGGCGGCCCAGGCTGTCGAGAACGATGGTCGGCGTCATCGCCGACAGCATTCGCTTGCCGGGCGCGATGGCGTTGGCCTCACCCTGCACCAGCCCGAACAGGTTCGGCGTGCCGGGCTTGGCGGCGAAGTCGTCCATCTCGTCGTTGAGGAGAAATCCGCCGCCGTCCACGGCCAGCGCGGAGCCGAAGTTGTCGTTCAGGGTGGTCGTCACAGCGACCGCGTTCCCCTCCTGGTCCACGATCGAGTAGTGCGTGGTCTCCTGGCCCTCGACGATGGCCGGCATGGCGCTCGACGGCGTCGCGCGGTCGCGGTTGATGCCGCGGACCAGCTCGGCGGCGTAGGCCTTGCTGGTGAGGCGCTCGACGGGCATCGAGACGAAGTCGGGGTCGCCGAGCCAGCGGTTCCGGTCGGTGAACGCGCGGCGCATGGCCTCGATCTCGAAATGCAGCAGCTGCGACGTTCCGAACGGCGGGAGCGGGCCGAATCCCTCGAGGATGTTCAGCATCTCGACGAGAACCACGCCGCCGCTCGATGGCGGGGGCATCGAGATGACGCGCCAGCCGCGGTACGTGGCCTGGATCGGCTCGCGCCACTTGGCCGCGTAGGCGGCCAGGTCCTCGTGTGTGATGATGCCGCCGTTCCGCTGCATCTGCGCCACGATCAGATCGGCGATGCTGCCGTGATAGAAGGCGGCCGCCCCGGAGTCGGCGATGAGCTCCAGGGTGTGCGCCAACTCAGGCTGGCGAAGCGTGTCTCCCTTCCGCGGCGGGCTGCCGCCGGGAAACAGGGCGGCGACCGTGGAGGGGAAGAGGCGCAGGCGCCGCTTCGACACCGTGTCGGCGAACGCCGCGGCGCGGTGCGCGTCCACCACGAAGCCGTCGCGGGCGAGCGCAAGGGCGGGCTCCACCAGGTCGCGCCAGGGGAGCCGGCCGAACCGGCGGTGCATTTCGGCCATTCCGGCGACGGACCCCGGGACGCCGGAGGCCAGCGCTCCGGTCAGGCTGCTCTTGGTGAGCGTGCCGTTCGCGTCCAGGTACATGTTGCGCGAGGCCGCCCGTGGCGCGCGCTCGCGGAAATCGATGAACGTGGTCCGTCCATCGGCCAGGCGCACCAGCATGAAGCCCCCGCCTCCAATGTTTCCGGCCGAGGG
>PMIK01000061.1 GCA_003157095.1 Gemmatimonadota bacterium
CGCGTGAAGTGCACGCCTTCGACGGACAGGTCGAGCGAGATCGCGAGGCGCTCGCCGCCGGCCTCGATGACCGCGCAGTCGTCGCCCAGGCCCCGCGCGCGTCCCGCCCACCGGGCGGCCAGCGCACGGATCCGGTCGAACTCAGCGCCGGGACCGAGCGGAGTCTCGATCGGGCCGGTCATGGGGCGAGCACTCGGCGCTCCCGCCGCACCACGCCCAGCGGCGTCGCGGCCCACACGTAGTCGCGGCTCGCGGCGACGTCGTTCACCGGCTGGGGCACGTCGCCGGCCGCGGCGAGCGCGCGCCACGCCGCGCGTGCGGGCTGGTAGAAGCCGAGGCCCAGCGTTCCCGCCACCCAGAACCCGGCGGCGTCCGCCGCCGCCGCTGTGAATTGCCCGATCGAGGGCGCCGGCAGCGCAGCCTCGTGCCATTCGCCCGCCGCCCACCAAGCCAGCCGGGAATCGGTCGCCGCCAGCAGCGTGTCGCCCTTGAACGCCAGCGCGACTATCGGGACCGCCAGTTCCGGATGATCCGGAGCGGCGCTCACCGGGGCGTCGGCGCCTGGAGGCAGCAGGTACGGACCCACAGGCGTGCCGAGCCACAACGTGTCGTCGCGCGTGGCCAGCGCGAGCACGCCGGCGTCGAGCATCAGCGATGCCGTCGCCCGTACCTCTGCGTCACTGTCCGGCACAACCGCGAGCCCGCGGGCGGTGCCGATCCACACCCCATCCGGTGCCGGAGCCAGGGCGCGCACGTCGAACGAGGGCAGACCGTTGCGTGTGTCGAACTGGCGCACCGTGCCGCTGCCCCGGTCCAGGCGCAGCACGCCCTGATCGGTCGCCGCCCACACCGCGGCGCGTGTGACGAGCAGCCGCCGTATGATCGTGCCCGGCAGGCCGGTCACCGGGTTCCCCTCGTAGTACGAGAAACGCGACAGGTCGGTGGAGAAGCAGCTGACGCCGCGGCGGATGGAGCGGAAGCGCGCGTCCACTCCGGCGCACACCTCGTCCCCTCCCGCGGCCACCGCGCCCGTCTCCGCCGCCAGCAGCCCCGACGGGAAGCGCTGCGTGTCGTAGCTGGTGACGTCCACCTTGTACAACCCGTTGCCGTCGGTCGCGACGAACGCGTCGGTGGAGGCGGGCGGCATCGCCACCGATGTGATCCGCCAGGTGCGAAGCTGCGGGTCACGCTGGATCCTGAGCCGCACCGCCTCGAAGGCCGGCGCGCGGCTGAGCAACTCCTGGGAACTCAGCGCGGCGATGCGGCGCCCCGGCGGCGGCACGTCGCGCGCCGGCTCGGCCGCGATGCCGAGCCGGGGCACGAAGTACCAGCCGGCCTGCGTGTGGAAGTACGCCCCCCGCGACGGGTCGCTCGCGTCGAGGATCGCCTGGTCGGCCGAGCCCGGCAGTTGGCCACCGTCGAACCGCCGGTTCATCGGCTGGTACGCGGCCCAGCCCCCGACGCCGCCGAGCCAGGCGGTATCGTCGTTCGGGTCGGCCACCATCGCGGTGACCCGCCCTCCGGGGTAGCCGTCAATCGTGCCCACCACCTCGCGCAGGGTGAGCGCGTAACGGTCGTACACGGCGAGCGCGTCGCGGGTCGCGGCGTACACCACCATCTGGGTGGCGGCCACCGCGGTCACGCCCGAAAGGTCGGTGACGAGCGTGCGCTCCTCCGGCCTCCAGAAGCGGGAAGTGGCGGGCTGCGCGCGAGCGCCCGGAGCCGCCACGGCGGCCAGGAGGAGCACCAGCGTCGCGCGGCGCACCCGTGCCGTTCCAGCGCGCGGCGCCCTCAACCACGCCTCACCTGGCGCAACAGGTTGCAACGGCACTAGCGGACGGCGGGGGGCTCGAGCCGGGCGATGAACGGCGGATCCACCTTGACCTCCTTCTCCGCCAGCTCGCGCCACAGCGGGCTCAGCACCGACAACAGGTCGTCGGGCCGCAGCGTGCGGACGGAGCGATGCTGTGCCAGGCTCTCCGCGGCGCGCCCGTGCACATGCGCCGCCGCCGCACCGGCGATCTGGGGCGGGGCGCCGCGCGCCAGCCAGCTGGCGGCCATCCCCGACAGCACGTCACCGGTGCCCCCGGTCGCCAGCCCCGGGTTGCCGGCCGCCGACACGAGCGGAGGTACGCCGGGCGACCCCACGACCGTGGGCACGCCCTTCAGGAGCACGCCGGCGCCGATCCGGTCGGCCGCCTCCGTCGCCGCGCTGAAGGGGTCGCGCCGCGTGCGCTCCGCCAAGTCGGGGAACAGCACCGCGAACTCGCCGCGATGCGGTGTGAGCAGCGCGTGCCGCCCCGCCAGGAGGCCGCCCAACTCCTGAGCCGCGCCGCGGAAGGCCATCAGGCCGTCTGCATCCACCAGGACCGCCTTCCTGGAGGCGGCGAGCACGTCGCGAACGAACCGGTCGCGCGCCGGCCCGCGACCGAGCCCAGGACCGAGCACCACGACGTCCGCCCACTCCAGCGCCTCGAGCAGCGGCCCCTCCAGCGGCGCTTCCAGCCCCGTGGTGACCGTCATGAGGTCCGGGTTGTTGGCCTGCGCGGCGCGCACCGTGGCCTCGTGGGCCGCGATCTTGACCAGCCCCGCGCCCGAGCGCGCGGCCGCCTTGGCCGCGAAGATGACCGCGCCGGCCATCCCCTCGCTGCCGCCGACCACGGCGACTCGCCCACGGTCGCCCTTGTACATCTCCGCGCTGAACGGCGGCAGCACCTCTCGCAGCCATGCGTCGGTCACGGCGCTCGGCCACGACGGGTGGGGCGGCGGGAAGCCGATTTCGGCGACCAGCACTTGCCCGCACACGGTGCGCTGCAGCAGGTGGCCGCGCCGGAACCCGCCGAAGGTCACGCTCGTGGACGCCCGGACGCAGGGCGCGTGCACCTCGCCCGTCGAGAGGTCCAGCCCGGAGGGGCCGTCCACCGCCACCACCGGCACGGCGAGCCGCATCAACCGCTCGATCGCGCCCGCGGCCGCGCCCCGAGGCGCTCCCTTCGCCCCCGTGCCCAGCAGCGCGTCGAGGGCGACGCCGCAGCCGCCCCAGTCGTCGTCGGGCCCGATGACGCGCACGCCGTGCATCGTGGCGAGGATCCGGTTCTCGAGGCAGTCCGGCGCGGGGTCGCCCGGCAGCGCCACGGCGGTCACGACGACGCCCTGCGCGGCCAGGGCGCACGCCGCGACGAAACCGTCGCCGCCGTTGTTGCCGGTCCCGCACGCCACCAGCACGCCGAGCGAGAGCCGCGGGCCAAACTCCTTCGCGACCGCCGCGGCGACCGCTCGCCCGGCCGACTCCATGAGCACGCGGCTGGGGATCCGCGCGACCTCCCGCGCCAGGCGGTCCCACTCCGCCGCCTCGGCCGAGGACAGCACCGGCACCACGTTCATCGGACGATCACCCCTGCGTAGCTCACCACCGAGCGGTCGTCGCCGGTCACCTGGCCCGAGTGGGAGTAGTGCATGACCTCGCCCCTCTCCGAGCCCAGAAGCCGCGCGGCGTGCAGCACCGCCGCCGCGGGGACGCGCCCGCACATGCTCACCCGGTGGCGGCGCGTGACATCGAGCAGCCGCTCGCCGTCGAGCCGCTCCACCTCGGCGAGCGCGAGGTGGTCCTTCTCCGCGGCCACGGCGGCGCTCTCGTAGTGGTTCATGTCGGAGCTGGCGAGCAGCAGCACCGGCTCCGCCGACGCGCGGACGACCTCGGCCAGTGCCTCGCCAAGCCGCCGGGTCCGCGGCCAGTCGGTCCAGCCGAGCACGATGGGCACGATCATCAGTTGCGGCTGCCGCGCCAGGAGAAACGGGAGCTCCACCTCGACGGCGTGCTCCTGTGCGTGCGCGGCAGGATCGTCCTCGAGCAGCTCGCACTGCGCCAGCAACGCCGCCGCCGTCGTGTCGTCCACCGGCACGTCGCCCGCCGGCGTGACGAACGAGCCGACCGCATACACGCTCCCGCCCTGCGCGGCGTCACCCATCCCCGTGTGGTTGGGGGCGAGCACGATGCAGCGCCGCGGCACCTCCAGGCCGGCGAACACCGCTGCCGCCGTGCGCCCGGAGTATACGTAGCCGGCGTGCGGCGCCATGGCCGCCACCGCGGACCGGGGCTCCGCGTGCGCTCCGGCCAGCAGCTCCCGCACCGCGGCGACCAGCTGGGCGGGCTGGCCCGGGTAGAACTGTCCGGCGACCGCGGGCTGCCTGACGCGCACGGTCAGCACCCGCTGCGCGTCCCGTTCGCTGCGCGTCGGGCCATTGTTACTTGTGCGATTGCCCGATCGCACGGCCGAACGAGATCTCGCCGTTGTCGATCCGGATGTTGAAGCCGCATTCGGGGTTGGTGCAAACCCAGGCCTTGTAGGTGATCGGCGCCCCGTCCCGACCGTAGTCTGACAGCGGGATCAGCACACCCTGGGAGCACTTCTTGCAGGCCGGCAACTGCCTCTCGTCCATGCTGGCACCTCCCTTCCCGTCCCGTCCACCCCGGTGAGGCGTGAGAGGTGAGAAGGTCATGTGAGGGGTGAGAAGGGAACCTGCGTGAGAGGGCTTCTCACGCCGTCACGCTTCTCACCTCTCACTTCGCCTTCTCACCCCTCACCCATCACTCCTCACCCATCACGTACTTGCCCCACACATACTCCGCCTCGAACGCGCTGCTGAACGCGTATACATCCTCGAAGTCCTCCAGCCGGCCCTCCGGCTGGCGGATCAGGAGCCCCGCGGCGATCAGCGCGTAGACGATTGCTCCGATGTCGGCGGTGGTGGCGATTCCCCAATGGGCCAGCACGGTGCGGGCCAGGAGCCCGTACTGCTCCAGCGCCAGCTCGCGGCACGCGTGTGCCAGCTCGCCGCCCGAGACATGCCGCCGCTCCGGGAGGCGCTGCTGGCCGTGCTCGAGCGCGGCGAGTACGAAAAAGAAGGCCCGCGGGTGAAAGCGGCCGGCGTGCGGGCCGATGCGCGCCATGAGCTCGTCGGCGAACTCGAGCTGGCTCACGGCGCACTCCGCGCGGCGGACCGGGGCGCGGCCCCGTCGCTGGGAGCGCGGCGCGGCTGCGGCCGCTCGGCCGGACCGGCCGGCGCGGGCAGCAGCGCGGCCTCGAACACCGCGTCCACCGTATTCACCAGGCGAATCTCCAACTTCCTCCGTACCTCCTCGGGAAGCTCGGCGACGTCGGCCGCGTTGCGCGCGGGCACCAGCACCAGCCGGATGCCGGCGCGCTCGGCCGCAATCAACTTCTCTTTGATGCCCCCCACCGGCAAGACGTGGCCGCGCAACGTCAGCTCGCCGGTGGCCGCGACGTCATGCCGGACCGGCCGGCCGGAGAACAGCGACGCGAGCGCCGTGGCGATGGCCACCCCGGCGGACGGACCGTCCTTCGGCACCGCCCCGGCCGGCACGTGGAGATGCACGTCCACGGCCTGGAAGGCCTCGGGGCCGACGCCGAGCGTGGGCGCCTTGGCGCGCACCAGGCTCCATGCCGCTTCCGCCGATTCCTTCATCACGTCGCCGAGNNCCGCCCTTCCCCGGCATCTTGAGCGCCTCGATGAACAGGATGTCCCCGCCCGTCGGCGTCCACGCCAGGCCGGTCATCACGCCCACCTCCGGCGCCCGCCCCGCGGTCTCGGGCAGCACCTTGGGAGGACCGAGCCGCCGCCGCACCGTCCGCGTCGTGACGCGCGCGCCGGCGGCCTTGCCGCCGACCACGTCCACCACGATCTGCCGGAGCACGTGCTGGATCTCGCGCTCGAGCTGCCGCACGCCGGCCTCGCGCGTNNAGACCGGTCTCCTTCAGTTGCCGCGGCACCAGGTAGCGGCGCGCGATCTCGAGCTTCTCGCGCGGCGTGTAGCCTGGCAGCTCCAGTACCTCCATCCGGTCAATCAGCGCCGCCGGCACCGTGGCCAGGGTATTGGCCGTCGCGATGAACATCACGTCGCGCAGGCTGAACGGCACCTCGACGTAGTGGTCTACGAACGAGTGGTTTTGCGCGGGGTCCAAGACTTCGAGCAAGGCCGACGTCGGGTCGCCGCGAAAGTCGGCGCCCAGCTTGTCCACCTCGTCG
>PMIK01000022.1 GCA_003157095.1 Gemmatimonadota bacterium
GGGCGGTGTGGCACCGGAGGCACTCGCCGGCGCCGGCCCCGCCCCGCCGGACGCGGCCGCGGCCGGCGCCTGAGCGGCGAGCTGCTCCGAGCGCTCGTCCAGCTGGCCGCGCAACTCCGTCAGGCGCTGCTGGCTCTGCCCGGTCAGCTCCTGCACCGCCATGAGCTGCTGCTGAACGTTGTACAGATCCACCTTCAGATCGCCGCGCATGCCGGCGATCACCCCCTGCTGCGCCGCCAGCGAATCCAGGACGCCCTGCACCAGCCGCGCGATGGACGACAGGTTGGCCTGGGTCACGGAATCGGAGCGGGCCGCCGCCTGCTGCTGGGCGTCGAGCTGGAGTCGCAGCTTGGTCACGTCGCTCCGCAACGCGCAGCCGCCGGCCCCCGCCGCGCCGGCCAGCAGCGCGAGGTGTCGCAATCGCACTAGTTCGCCCCCTTGGTCACCACGAAATCGTCGCGGCGGTTCCGGGCCCACGCGTCCTCGGTGTGGCCGGGATCGAGCGGCCGCTCCTTGCCGTACGAGACGATCTCGACTCGGGCGGCGGCGAGGCCGTGCGCCACCAGGTACCGCTTGGCCGCGGCGGCGCGGCGCTCGCCCAGCGCCAGGTTGTATTCGTCCGAGCCGCGCTCGTCACAGTTGCCGGCGATGCGGATCTCGAGCCGCGGATGTGCAGCCAGGATCGCAAGCTTGCGGTCCAGCCTGGGCTGGTCCGCAGTCCCCACCTCGGACTTGTCGTAGTCGAAGTGGATCGGATCCGCCAGCGCCGTCGAGTCCGCGACCGGGAGCCCGCTGGCCGCCATCTGGGGTGCGGTGTCGGCGCTCGGGCTCTGCACCTGCAGCCGCACCGAGTCGGCGCGGGTGCGTTCGCGGTTGGCCCGCACGAGCGAGTCGGCCCGCGCCAGCGAGTCGGCCCGCGCTTGCGCCGCAACGGAATCGCGCCGGGCCGAAGCCGCGCGCGCCGCCGCCGAGTCGGCGGCCACCCGTGCAGCCTCGGTCTGGGCCGCCGTCGGGGCCGGCGTGGTCGGGGCCGGAGCCGGGGGCTTACTGCATGCCGCCGCCAGGAGCACCAACACCGGTCCCGCCGCCCTCCACAGCTTGGCCATCATCCCGCCTCCGAGGAGAATGTACGCCGAGGCGACCACGCCGGTAGGCGCGCGCCGCCCGTAGTGACGATCGGGCGCATTCGCCCGGTCTCGAGATCCACGATCCACAACTGCCGCGTCCCGCTGCGCGAGGAGACGAACGCCAAGTGACGCCCGTCCGGCGCCCAGGTCGGATCCTCGTTGCGCCCCTCACCGGTAATCTGCCGTACCGCCCGGGTCGCGAGGTCCAGCACGAAGATCTGCGGCACGCCGCCGACCTCCCGGTGGAACGCTATGGACTGCCCGTCGGGCGACCANNGTCTGGCCCGTGAACCCGTAGTCGAACCGCGCCAGCGCCTCCTGGCCGCTCCCGTCCGCCGACATGACATAGAGCTGCGGCGAACCCGCCCGCGTGGAGATGAACGCGATGCGCCGTCCGTCCGGACTCCAGGTCGGCGAGAGGTTGTCGTAGTAGCGTCCCAGCGTCAGGCGCGTGACACAGCAGCGGCGCGCCACGTCGTACAGGTAGATGTCGGTGCCGTTCTCGTCTCCGTGAGCGAATGCCAGCGTCCGCCCGTCGGGCGAAAACTCCGGCGTGATGTTGACGCCGTATTCCGTGCCCGGCACCACGCCACGGCTGCCCGACGCCAGGTCTTCGAGCACCAGCGGCCGGCCGCTNNACCGTCCGTCGGGCGACCAGGCCGGGGAGAGCGCAGGCCGTCCGGCCGCCGGAACGCCGGCGCGCCCCGCGTCGTCGGGATCCACGCGCCACAACCTGCCGTCGGCGACGTAGAGGATCGTCGTTGCGGCGATGCCCGCCGAGCCGGTCACCCACCGCACAACCTCATCCGACGCGCGGTGCACCGCCAGACGCAGCGCCTCGCCGCCGCCCGGAAGGCGCAGCGTCATCCGGTTCTTGATCGAGCCGCTGCGCACGTCGTGCAGCTGGATCTCGATCTGACCGCCCGGCGCCGCCCCCGCCGCAGGAACGACCGCCACCGCCAGGTCGGTGCCGAGCGCCGTCAGCGCCGCGTAGTTCGGCGCGGCACCCTGCACCGCGACGATGGAGGGTGGAATCACGATGTCGAAGCGGTCGGAGTAGTCGAGGTCCCGTTGGAGGATGCTCCGCACGCTGTCCGGTATCGCGGCCGCCGTGGCGATAGGCAGTACCGTGACGCTCGGCCTGGTGCCGGGCGTATACGTGATGCCCACCCGCACCCCGCCGGGCGCCGCCGCGGTGCTGTCCTGCGACTTCAACGCGCCAGGCACCGCGACCACCGCCAGCGCCGCCACCAGCAGCCCACGCCTCACCGGGCGCTCCTCGGATTGAAGTAGAACGAGACCGGCAGCATGTCGGCACCGTAACCCGCCGGCAGCGATCCGAACACTCCGGCGCGGGCCGCCGCTTCGATCGCCCCCTGCGCCTCGAGGTCGAACGCGAAGGAGCCGGACCGCCGGATGAACTGCAAGCCGGTGACCGATCCATCGCGATGGACGAGGAAGAATACTTCCGCCTCCAGCAGCGCGTTCGAGGGCGGCGGGCGCCACCGCCGGTACACCTGGGCAACCAGGTTGTGTAGATACCCCGGGAACGGGAATTCGACCCCCTAGGTCTTGATGGTCGCGACGTCGGAACCACCGGGAGACCCGGTCGGCATTCCGGACGACCCGGCTGGCGTGGCCGCGGCGGGCTGAGCAGCTGCGGACGAAGCTGGCTTGACGGCCGCGGGTGGAGGTTTCGGGGAGACTGAGGCCACCGCCGGCGTTGCCGGCGACGCGGTGCGCGCGGGCAGCTTGAGCGGGGCCGCCGGGGTC
>PMIK01000169.1 GCA_003157095.1 Gemmatimonadota bacterium
CGGCCGCGGCAAGGCGGGCGGCGTGAAGCTCGCCGACACGCCCGAACAGGCCGAGCGCCTCGCGTCCCAGATCCTGGGCATGAAGATCAAGGGGCTCACCGTCACCAAGGTGCTGGTGGTGCCCGCGACCGAGATCGCGAGCGAGGCGTACGTCGGCGTCATCGTGGACCGCGTGACCCGCTCGCCGGTGTTCATGGTGAGCCCGGCCGGCGGCATTGACATCGAAGAGGTGGCCGCCAAGACGCCGGAGAAGATCTTCAAGACCACGGTGGACGCGCGCTACGGGCTGCTGCCGCACCAGGCCATGGCGCTGGCGTTCCGGCTGTACACCGACGTGGCGCAGGTGCGGCAGGCCGCCGACATCCTGCAGAAGCTCTACCGCGCGTTCGTGGACGCGGGCGCGTCCCTCGCGGAGATCAACCCGCTGGTCGTGACGCCGAAGGGCGAGGTCGTGGCGCTCGACGCCAAGATCGCGGTGGACGACAACGAGCTGGAGCGGCGGCCGGCCATCGAGGAGCTCCGCGACGCGTCGGCCGAGGATCCCAAGGAGGTCATGGCCCGCGGCGCCAACCTCACCTACATCAAACTCGACGGCAACGTCGGCTGCTGCGTCAACGGCGCCGGCCTCGCCATGGCAACGATGGACCTGGTGAAGTACTACGGCGGCGATCCGGCGAACTTCCTCGACATCGGCGGCTCCTCGAATCCGGAGAAAGTCGTCACCGCGCTCAAGATCATCACCGCCGACCCGAACGTGAAGGCGATCCTGTTCAACATCTTCGGCGGCATCACGCGGTGTGACGACGTGGCCAACGGCATCGTGGCCGCGACCCGGCAGTTCACGGTGGACCGCCCGCTGGTGATCCGCCTCACCGGCACCAATGAGAAGGAAGCGGTGAAGATTCTGGAGGGCGTCGGGATGCGGGCCCTCACTGACATGGACGCCGCGGTCGAGCAGGCGGTGAAGCTGGCGAAGGGAGGGGCGGCGGCGTGAGCATCTTCGTTGACCAGAACACCCGGCTCGTGGTGCAGGGCATTACGGGCCGCGACGGCTCGTTCCATACCAAGCAGATGATGGAGTACGGAACACCCGTCGTGGCGGGCGTCACGCCCGGCAAGGGCGGTCAGAAGTTCGAGGGCAAGGTCCCGATCTTCAACACCGTCGCGGAGGCCGTGGCTGCCACCGGCGCGAACACCTCCGTCATCTACGTTCCCGCCCGCTTCGCGGCCGACGCCGTGTTCGAAGCGGCGGACGCGGGCGTCAAGCTGGTGGTATGCATCAGCGAAGGCGTCCCCGTCCTCGACATGACGCGCGTCTGGCCCTACCTGGTCGAGCGGGGCGTGCGGCTGATCGGCCCCAACTGCCCCGGCATCATCACGCCGGGCGTCGCGCGGGTCGGGATCATCCCGGGGAACATCTGCACGCCGGGGCCGGTGGGCGTCGTCTCCCGCTCGGGCACGCTGACGTACGAGGTCGTCTACCAGCTGACCCGCGCCGGGATCGGTCAGACCACCTGCGTGGGAATCGGCGGCGATCCGATCATCGGCACGAACTTCATTGACTGCCTCACCGCGTTTCAGGCCGATCCGGCCACCAGGGCGGTCGTGATGATCGGCGAGATCGGCGGCACTGACGAGCAGCAGGCCGCCGAGTTCGTGAGGGCGAAGATGAACAAGCCGGTCGTGGGTTTCATCGCCGGACAGACCGCGCCGCCGGGGCGACGGATGGGGCACGCCGGCGCGATCATATCGGGCAGCTCGGGCACCGCGGCTGAGAAGATCGCCGCGTTCGAGCACGCGGGCATCGCCGTGATGAAGCGGCCCGCGGACGTCGTGCCATTGGTCAAGCCGAAGCTGTGACGCTCGCCGCCCTCCTCGACCGGAGACGGGTGATCGTGCCGCTCGAAGCTACGAGCGTGCGCGAGGCAACCACCCAGCTGGCGGGGGCCCTGGCCCGCGCCGGCGCCGTCACCGACGAGGCGCGGCTGTCGGAGGTCCTGAAGAACGAATGGCCGGAGGACGTGGTGATGGTCGCAGGCCGCGCCTTCCTGCCGCACTTCCGGACCGACGCGGCCGGGGCACTGGCGCTGGCCATCGGCGTCGCGCCCCAGCCCATCTGCCGCGGCAACGACCCCAACCGCTGTGCGCGCGTGGTGGTCCTGATCGTCGCCCCGATACGGGAGGCGTCGGAGTACCTGCGCGCCATGAGCGCTGTGGCGCGCGCCCTGGCTTCCGACGAGGTCCTCGAGGGCCTGCACGCGGCGCGCACTCCCGACGAAGTGCTGGCCATCGCAGGCCTCAGGGACACCCCGGTGCCGGCCGAGGTGACGGTGCACGACGTGATGACGGCGAACGTCATGACGGTGGGGCCGGACAGCACGCTGGACGATGCCGCGCGCGAGATGCTCAGCCGCGGTGTCCGGGCGCTCCCGGTCACCGGAGCCAACGGTGAGGTGCTCGGCCTCCTGACCGACGGCCACCTCCTCAAGCACCTGCTCCCACAGACCGTGCAGCAGCTCTCGACCGGCCAGATGAAGGCGATCAAGCGGCGCACCGCCCGGGGCTCGCCGGTGGCGCCGCGCGAGGTGCACGTCCGCGATGCGATGGACCGCACCGTGCTTTGCCTGGCGGAAGACCAGACCATCGCCGACGTCGCCGCGCTGATGCTGGCCAGGGACGTTGACCGTTTCCCCGTCACCCGCGACGGCACCCTGGTCGGGTTCCTGACGCGCGGTGACATCGTCCGCAAACTCCTGGGGTACTGAACCGCCGATGCTCACGCTCGCGATCATCAAGCCCGACGCCATGGCGTCCGGGAAGGCAGGGAAGGTGCTGGCGCACCTCGAGTCGGCTGGATTCAAGGTCCGCGCGGCGCGGCTGGTGAGCCTGTCCGGCCCTCAAGCCGAGGCGTTCTATGCCGTCCACCGCGAACGCCCGTTTTTCCATCCGCTGGTTGCCTTCATGACCTCCGGGCCTTGCCTGCCGCTCGCCCTCGACCGGGACGACGCCGTCGCCAAGCTCCGTGAGGTGATCGGCGCGACCGACCCAAAGGAAGCCGCACCAGGCACCGTCCGTGCGCTCTACGCCGAGTCGAAGGAGCGCAACGCGATACATGCGTCCGACAGCCCCGAGAACGCGGGCCGCGAGGTTGGCTTCTTCTTTTCCGACCTGGACTTGGGGTAAGGCCGCGTAACCCCACGCCGCAGCGTTGACCCAAGCAGGACAAGGAGTTAGCTTCACCCGCCATGCTGCGTATCAGCCTCGCGGCGGTGCGCGAGGGTCCGGTCGCGATCGCCGATCAAGTCGCGCCTGACGATCCGCTCGTGGCCGCAACCGCTCTGACGCTCACAGTCCCGCTCGCCGTTGCGGGGCGGCTCAGCGCGGCTGGCGAGGGCAAGTACTACTGGCAGGCGACGCTCCGGACGGTGGTCAGGGCAGAGTGCCGCCGTTGCCTGGCACCCGTTGACGTCCCGATTGCCGAGTCGCTGGGCCTCGTCTTCGTGGAGGAGGAAGAGGCCGAGGGCGACGAGGATTGTTATCTGGTGCCCCGGCGGGCGTCCTTTCTGGACCTTTCCGAGGCCGTGCGGGAGGAATTGCTCCTCGCCGCACCGCAATTCGTGGAGTGCCGCGAGGATTGCCGCGGCCTGTGCCGGCGCTGCGGAGCCGACCTGAACGCCGGGCCCTGCGGCTGCGCACCCGAAGTGGACCCACGGTGGGAAGCGCTCACGAAGTCACATCGAGAGGAATGAGGCATGGCGGTCCCGAAGAGAAGGACATCGAAATCCAAGAAGCGGATGCGCCGCACGCACTTCAAGGCGAAGGTCCCCACGCTCTCCCCCTGTCCGAAGTGCGGGGAGATGCGCCGCCCGCACCGCGTATGCCCCAATTGCGGCTTCTACAAGGGCGAGAGGCGGATCGAGATCGAGGACTGAGTGATTCGCATCGCCATAGATGCGATGGGGGGCGACCACGCCCCCGCCGTGCCGGTCGCGGGCGCCGCCCTCGCACTGGGCGAGTTGCCGGCGGACGTCACCGTCCAGCTCGTCGGCCAGCCGCGGCTCATTGAGCGTGAGCTGGAGCGGCACGCCGCCGATCGCGCCCGCGTGGAGGTTATCGAGGCGCCCGACACGATCGCGATGGGAGAGAAACCTCTTCAAGCCATCCGATCCAAGCCCAACTCCTCCATAGCGATAGGCATCGGCCTGCAGAAGGCCGGCAACTCCGATGCGTTCATCAGCGCCGGGAACACCGGCGCCGTCATGGTGGGCTCCACGCTCATCCTGGGGCTTCACCACGGGTTCGAGCGGCCCGCCATCGGCACGACCTTCCCGACCAGCCGGCAGTCGGTGCTGGTGCTGGACGCGGGGGCCAACGTGGATTGCTCACCCTCGGAGCTGGTGGGGTTCGCGCATCTTGGCGTGTTGTACGCGCGCGATGTGATGGGCCGGGCCAACCCGGCGGTGGCACTCCTCAACATCGGCGAGGAAGAGGAGAAGGGGAACGCGGCCGCCAAGGCGGCGCATCGCCTGCTCCGGACGAGCGGCCTGCCCTTCGTGGGCAACATCGAAGGCCGCCACATTCTCCTGGGCCGCTCGGAGCAGGGCGACTTCGACGTCGTCGTGTGCGACGGTTTCGTGGGCAACGTGCTGCTGAAGTTCTACGAGTCGCTGGGGCGGCTTCTCCATGGCCTGGTGGAGCGGGAACTGGGCGCAGCCACCGCGGGGAACGAGTCCATGACCCGGATCTGGCGCGCGCTCGACTATGCCGAGTACGGCGGCGCCCCGCTGCTCGGCGTCAAGGGCGTCTCGATCATCTGCCACGGCCGCTCCACGGCCAACGCCATCCGCAACGCGGTGCGGTTGGCGGTCGAGGCGACGCAGCACCAGCTCGTGCAGCACATGAGCCGCGAGTTCGCGGCAGCAGGGAAGCCGGCGTGAAGGCGCCCGCGGTCGCCTTCGCCGGCCTGGGAGCGCTGGTCCCGTCCCGGGTCGTGACCAACGCCGACTTCGAGAAGACGCTCGACACGTCGGACACTTGGATCCAGGAACGGACCGGCATCCGGGAGCGGCACTTCGCGGGGCCGGGGGAGACCACGTCGGGCATGGCCCGGGACGCGTGCCTGCTGGCGCTGGCGGACGCGAAGCTTGAGGCGGCGGACGTGGACCTCATCGTGGGCGCGACGGCGTCGCCGGACCGGCTGCTGCCGTCCATGGCGTGCGACGTCCAGGCGCTGATCGGCGCCAGGCAGGCCGCCGCGTTCGACGTAATCGCCGCGTGTCCAGGATGGATCTACGCCCTCACGGTCGCCAAGGCGATGATCGAGGCGGGGTCGGCGCAGCGCGCCCTGGTGGTCGGCAGCGAGAGGCTGAGCGCGATCACCGACCAGACCGACCGGGCGACGGCCGTGCTGCTGGGCGATGGCGCCGGGGCTGCCGTCCTCGTCAAGGCGACGGGGGAGTCGGGCATCCTCTCGAGCTATCTGAAATCGGACGGCACCCTGGCGGAGCTGCTCTACCGGCCGGGGGGCGGCGCGGCCCACCCGCCGAGCGAGGCGCTGCTCAAGGACCACAGCTACTACCTCAAGATGGCCGGCCGCGAGGTTTTCAAGGCCGCGGTGAAGGCGATGGCGGAGGCCGCGCAGTGCGCCCGCGACCTGGCGGGCGTCACGGCCGACCAGCTGAGCCTGCTGGTGCCGCACCAGGCGAACATGCGCATCATCCAGGCGACGGCCGAGCACGCGCACATGCCGATGGAGAAGGTCTTCGTGAACGTGGATCGTTACGGCAACACCAGCTCCGCCTCGATCCCCCTCGC
>PMIK01000252.1 GCA_003157095.1 Gemmatimonadota bacterium
CGGCCATCCCGTCATGCCGGGCGTCCTGATGATCGAGGCGATGGCGCAGGTTGGGGGCGTGATGTTGATGGGGTCCATCAAGAAGTCGGGTGGAAGCCAGGAAAAGGTGGTCTACTTCATGTCGCTCGACAACGTGAAGTTCCGCCGCCCGGTGGTGCCGGGCGACCAGATTCGGTTCGAGCTCGACCTGATCCAGCACAAGGAGCGGGCCAGCCGGATGCGCGGCGTCGGATACGTGGACGGGCATGTCGTGGTGGAGGCGGAGATGATGGCCCGGATCGTGGACCGGTGAGGCGGCCGTGAGCGACGCAACCATCCATCCGACCGCCATCGTCTCGTCCCAGGCGGAGCTTGGCCCGGACGTGGAGGTCGGTCCCTTCGCGATCATCGGGCCGCAGGTCACGGTGGGCCCCGGGTGCCGGATCGCGGCGCGCGCCATCCTCGAGCAGAACGTGCGGCTGGCCCCCCAGTGCCAGGTCGGGAGCGGCAGCATCCTGGGCGGTGCGCCCCAGGACCTCAAGTACGCGGGCGAGGAGACCTGGGTGGAGGTCGGCGAGGGCACGGTGATCCGGGAGTATTGCACGATCAACCGGGGCACCACGCAGTCCCGGGTGACCCGCCTGGGCAAGCACTGCCTGGTGATGACCTACGTGCACATGGCGCACGACTGCCATGTCGGCGACGGTGTGATCCTCACCAACGGCGTTCAGCTGGCGGGCCACGTCACCATTGACGAGTGCGCGATCATCAGCGGCCTCACGCCGGTGCATCAGTTCGTGAAGATCGGCGCGTACGCCTTCGTGGGCGGGATGTCGCGGGTCACCAAGGACGTGCCGCCCTACACCAAGGCGGTCGGGAACCCGATGAAGCTGTACGGGCTCAACGCCGTGGGCCTGCAGCGCCACGGCTTCACNNATCCCTCTACGAGTCGCTCGGCGTGCCGAAGAACGCCTCGCAGGCCGAGCTGAAGAAGGCCTACCGGCTGTTCTTCCGGGCCGGCCTCAACATCAGCCAGGCGCTCGAGCGTGCGCGCGCCGAGCTGGCGATGCTCCCGGAGGTCGAGAGGTTCGTCCAGTTCATCGAGGAGAGCGCGCGCGGGGTGCTGGTGTGAGCGGCGCACCGCTCCCCGTCGGTGTCGTCGGCGTGGGGAGCCTCGGTTGCCATCACGCCCGGCTGTACGCCTCGCTCCCCGGGGCGCGGCTGGTCGGCGTGTTCGACACGCGGACGGAGCGGGCCGCCGAGATCGCGGCCCAGTTCCGGACCACCGCGTACCGCTCGCTCGAGGCGCTCCTGGCCGACGTCGAGGCCGTGTCGGTGGTGGTGCCGACGCCCGCCCATCACGAGGTGGGGCTCGTGGCGTTGGGCCGCGGGCGGCATGTGCTGATGGAGAAGCCCATCGCCGCCACGCTCGAGCAGGCGCAGCAGCTGGTGGACGCGGCCGAGCGCGCGGGGGTGGTGCTGCAGACCGGCCACGTCGAGCGTTTCAACCGGGCGCTGCGGGCGGCGGCACCGTATCTCGCCTCTCCCAGGTTCATCGAGTCGGACCGGGTCGCGCCCTTCGCGGCGCGCGGCTCCGACGTCGCCGTCATCCTGGACCTGATGATTCACGACCTGNNTCCTGCGGCTCAAGCCCGATGCCCAGCGCTCGCTCGAGGCCGGCGCCACCGATCTCGCCAAGCTGGTCGAGCGGGTGTCGCTCAGCGCGCCGGACGCCGAGCCCCTCGGCCTGGAGCTGGCGAACTTCGTGCGGGCGGTGCGCGGCGAGGAGCCTCCGGCGGTGACGGGCAGGGATGGGCTTTCGGCTCTGGCCCTGGCCTTCCGCGTGCTGGAGGCGGTCGGAAGTCCCGCGACGCTCCAGGGCGCGTGAGCCCGGGGACCGTCTTTGTCTCGGCCGGCGAGCCTTCGGGCGATCAGCATGCAGGGGCGCTGATCGCCGCCCTGCGCCGTGCGGTGCCCGGCATCGCCGTCGAGGGTGTGGGAGGGCCGCACCTCGCGGCGGCGGGGGCCAGGCTCCTGGCCCGGATCGAAGATCTCACCGTTATAGGGTTTGTCGAAGTGGCACGCAAGCTTCCGGCGCACTGGCGGCTGCTGCGGCGCATCGAGCGACGGCTGCGCGACGGCGACGTGGACCTGGTCGTGCTGGTGGACTACCCCGGCTTCCACTTGCGGGTCGCGGCTGCCGCGCATCGCGCCGGGGTCCCGGTGCTGTACTACATCGCGCCGCAGTTGTGGGCGTGGGGCGAGCGGCGGGTGCTCCAGATGGCCCGCACGGTGTCGCGACTGGCGGTGATTCTGCCGTTCGAGGAGCCGTTCTTCGCCTCGCGCGGCGTTGCGACGACGTTCGTGGGCCATCCACTGATGGATCGCCCGCCGCTGGCGGCGCCGGAGCAGGTGAAACGCGACCTCGGTCTGGACCCGTCGCGCCCGGTGCTCGGCCTGTTTCCCGGCAGCCGCCGCCAGGAGGTGGTGCGGCTGTGGCCGGCGGTCCGCGACGCCGCCGAGCGGGTGCGCCGGGACCGGCCGGAGGTGCAGGTGGTGGTCGCGGCCACGGCGGGCGCCGCGTACCCGAAGGCCGGCGAGATTCGGGTCGTATCCGGCCGGCCGCGCGAGTGCTTTGCCGCCGCGGACGCCGCGCTGTGCAAGTCCGGCACGTCCACACTGGAGGCGGCGGTGGCCGGGACTCCGCTGGTGGTGGCGTACCGGATGCACCCCCTGTCGTATCTGCTCGCGCGCCGCCTGGTGCGGGTGCCGTGGATCGGGATGGTGAACCTGGTGGCAGGGCGCCAGGTGGCTCCGGAGTTGATTCAAGGCGCGGTGACGCCGGCCGCCCTCGCGCAGGCGGTCCTGCCGCTGCTGGACCCGTCGAGTGCTGCGCGCCGGGCGCAGGTGGAGGGACTGCTGGAGGTGCGCCGGCGGCTGGGCGATCCCGGGGCCGCGGCCCGCGCAGCCGAGCTGGCGCGCGGGCTCCTGGCGGCTTGAGGGACGCGGTGGACTGGGCGGCGCTCGCTCACCGCGTGTGGCGGGGCACGTCGCCGGGGGCGCGGTTGGCCCGCGCCCTGCTGCTCCTCCCGGCCGGCGCGTACCGGGCCGGGGTCGCGGTGCGCAACGCCGCCTACGACCACCGGGTGCTGCGCTCCTGGCGGCTGCCTCGAGCCTCGCTCGGCGTCGGCAACATCGCGGTCGGCGGCGTGGGGAAGACGCCCGTCGCGGCATACCTGGCACAGGAGCTGGCGCGCCGGGGCGCGAAGCCGGGCATCCTGCTCCGCGGGTACCGGGGCGACGACGAGGCGGAGGAGCATCGCGCGCGGACGCCGGCCGCCGTGGTGGTCGCCGATCCGGATCGCCGCCGCGGCGCCGCCCAGGCCATCGCGGCGGGCGCCCAGGTCTTGGTGCTCGACGACTGCCTGCAGCGCCGCGACCTGTGCCACGACGCGCTCCTCGCGGTGGTCGCGGCGGAGACGGCCGGAGACCGGAAGTGGCCACTGCCGGCCGGCCCGTGGCGCGAGGGCCTCGGCGCGCTTGGACGCTGTGACGGCGTCGTCGTAACGTACAAGACGGCGGCGGCGGACGTCGCGGCCTCCACGGCCCGGCGGCTGGCCCCGCGTACCCGCACGGGACTCGGCGCGGCCGCGGGGCTCGAGATCGCCCGCCTGGTCCCGCTGTCCGGCGGCACGCCGCTTGCTGCGGCGTGGCTGTGCGGGCGAGACGTGGTGGCCGTCTGCGGCATCGGTGAGCCGGGGCTGTTCCGCTCCCAGCTCGAGAGCCTGGGCGCACGGGTGCGCCTGTCGGCGTTCGGCGACTGTCTGCGGTACGTGCCGTCCGACCTGGCGGCCGCGGTCGCGGCCGCCGGACCGGATGGAGTGGTGGTGACGACCGCGAAGGATGCGGTCAGGCTCCGGCCGGTGTGGCCGGAGAAGGCTCCGGCCTGCCTCGTCGCGGAGCTGGAAGTGCGCGTGACGTACGGAGAGGATGCATTGGCGCGCCTGCTCGACCGGCTCGGCCGGGCGGCGCATCCACGAAGCAACCCCGTGGCGGCCGTCGTGCCGCCCGACCGACGGATGTCCACATGACCGAAACGAAGCAGTTCCTGGGGCCGGACAAGGACCACTTCCTGAGCGAGGAGAACCCGTTCGAGTCGATGATGTCGCGGTTCGACATCGCCGCGAAGCTGCTGAAGCTCGACGCGGGGCTCTACAAGGTGCTGCGCAACCCGCAGATGCAGATCATCGTTTCGCTGCCCATCCACATGGATTCGGGCGAGACCGAGGTCTTCACCGGCTACCGGGTGCTGTACAACACCTCGCGCGGGCCGGGCAAGGGCGGCATCCGGTTCGATCTCGGCGTCACGCTGGACGAGGTGCGCGCCCTGGCGGCGTGGATGACCTGGAAGTGCGCCGTGGTCAACATCCCGTTCGGCGGCTCGAAGGGCGGCGTGATCTGCGACCCGCTCAAGCTGTCCATGGGCGAGCTGGAGCGCCTGACGCGGCGCTACACGTCGAGCATCATCGAGATTCTGGGGCCCGACTCCGATGTGCCCGCGCCCGACGTGAACACCAACGAGCGGATGATGGCCTGGATCATGGACACCTACTCGATGCACAAGCGTCACACCGTCACCGCGGTGGTCACGGGCAAGCCGCTGGAGATGGGCGGCTCCGCGGGCCGGCGCGAGGCGACGGGGCGCGGCTGCATGTTCGTCACGCGCGAGGCCCTGAAGCAGCTCGGGCTGCCGCTGAAGGGCGCCAAGGTGGTGGTGCAGGGATTCGGCAACGTCGGCTCCATCGCCGCCGAGCTGCTCCAGGAGAACGGCGCGACGGTGGTGGGGGTGAGCGATGTGTCGGGCGGCCTCTACAATGCGGCGGGACTGGACGTCAAGGACGTGATCGCGTTCCGCGAGGCGCACCGCTACGTCACCGGATACCCCAAGGCCGATGCCGTGGCCGGCGAGGATTTCCTCACGCTGCCGTGCGACGTCCTGGTGCCCGCGGCGCTGGAGAACGTCATCACGGCTCGCAACGTGCCCAAGATCCAGGCGAAGGTCATCATCGAGGGAGCCAACGGGCCGACGGCAGCCGGCGCCGACGAGATTCTGGACAAGAAGGGGGTGTTCGTCGTCCCGGACATCCTGGCAAACGCGGGTGGCGTGACGGTGAGCTACTTCGAGTGGGTGCAGGACCGCGACGGCTGGTTCTGGACGGAAGAGCTGGTCAATCAGCGGCTCGAGGAGATCATGGTGAAGAGCTTCAACAACGTCCTCGAGGTCTCGAAGCGCTACAACGTCAACATGCGCATCGGCGCGTACACACTGGCCATCGAGCGTGTGGCGGCGGTGCACCGGATGCGTGGGATGTACGCTTGACGGGAGGCAGAGCAGAGCGGCGAGTCGTCAGAGCAGTTGCCAGACGGCAAGTTGCCAGTGGTGACCAGACGTGAGTAGCGAGGGGTGAGAACAGACTCGCGCGGCGCGACCTCCGGAGTGCGTGACGGATGACGACTGAGCGGACGGGGACGGAGCCGGCGCTGCTATCGCCGGCAGCGCTCGAGTCCTTGCTGGAGCTGGCGCGCGCCACGGTCCCGGCGTCGGTGCGCGGACAGAGACTCCCCAGCCTGCCCGGCGATCCGGAGCTGGCCGTGCCGCGGGGGGTGTTCGTCTCCCTGCACCGTGGGGGCGCGCTGCGCGGGTGCCTGGGGCGCCTCGAGGCGGACCTGCCCGTGGGCGAGGCGGTGCGCCGCATGGCCGTGGCCTCGGCGCGCGAGGATCCGCGGTTCGCGCCGGTGGCGCCGGATGAACTCGAGGATCTGGACGTCGAGGTGTCGGTGCTATCGCCCAGCCAGCGCGTGCGGCCCGAGGACGTAGTGCCGGGCCGCGACGGCCTCATCGTGCGCCGCGGCGGCCGCGCGGGCGTCCTGCTGCCGCAGGTTGCCACGGAGCAGGGCTGGGACCGGCTCGCCTTCCTCAAGGCCGTTTGCCAGAAGGCGCAGCTGCCGGCGGAGGCGTGGCGCGAGCCGGGCACGGATCTGTACGCATTCCGCGCCCAGGTGGTGCCGGCCAGGGACGCCCGGTGACGGAGTGGTTCGAGCGCTGGTTCGGCGAGGAGTACCTGCACGTCTATCTGCACCGCGACGAGGAGGAGGCGGAGCGCCTGGTCGGGCTGCTGGCGGCCCGCGGGTGGGTCGGGGCCGGCGAACGCGTGCTGGATCTGGGGTGCGGCGGGGGCCGTCACGCGGACGCGCTCCGGCGCCGCGGCGTGCGGGTCACGGGTCTCGACCTGTCGGTGCTGCTGCTCGGTGCGGCGCTGCGGCGCGGCGGATGCTGCTACGTGCGCGGCGACATGCGCTCGCTGCCCTTCGCGGACGGCGCGTTCGACGTCGTGCTGAACCTGTTCACCAGCTTCGGCTACTTCGCCCGGGATGGCGAGCACCAGCGAGTGCTGCGGGCGGTGACGCGCGTGCTGCGGCGGGGTGGGAAGTTCGTCCTGGACTTCCTCAACGCAGCCGCGGTCAGGGCGACCCTGGTGCCGCGCGACGAGCGGGCGTTCGGTGACGCGGTGGTCGTTCAGGAGCGCAGCATTTCGCCCGACGGGCGTTTCGTGGAGAAGAGCATCCATCTGAGCGACGACAGCCGGACGTTTACGGAACGGGTGCGGCTGTACGATCGAGGGGAGCTGGAGCGAATGCTGCAGGAAGCCGGTCTGCGTCCGGTCGAGGCGCTGGGGGACTACGATGGCGGACCGTACGGCGCCGGGAGCCCGCGCCTGATTGTCATGGCGGAGAAGCCGTGACGGTGCGTTTCGAGCCCCTCTCGCCTCCGCGGGCCCCGCTGGGCCTGGCAAGCTACGCCGCCGCCCGCGCGGCGCAGGCGGGTCGCGCCTTCCCGCCCGCGGCTGCGGACGCCCTGCTGGTCGCCGGCGCAGGGCCGGATGGCGAGCCGGCGGCGCGCGCGCGGGATGCGCTGCTCTCCGGGCAGGCGCTGGCCGTCACGACCGGCCAGCAGCCCGGGCTCTTCACGGGGCCGCTGTACACCATCTACAAGGCGCTCACCGCGGCCGCGCTGGCGGAGGCGCTGGCCACGCGGTGGGCCCACCCGGTGGTGCCGGTGTTCTGGGTGGCGGGCGACGACCACGACTTCGTAGAAATCAACCACTGCGCGGTCGTCGCGAGCGACGGCACGGTACAAACCATCGTGCTGCGCGAGCGCCCGGCCGACGCGCCGATGTTGCCGGCCTACCGGGAGGCGGTGGGGCCGGAGGTTGGCGCGGCGCTGGCGGCGCTTGAGGCTGCGCTGCCGCCCAACGACTTCCGCGCGGCGACCATGAGCTGGCTGGGCGCGGCCTACCTGCCCGAACGCTCGATGGCGGAAGCCCACGCGGCAGCCCTGGCGGAGCTGCTCGCGCCGTTTGGCGTGGTGATCTGTCGCGGCTGGGATGCGTCGTTGAAGCGGGCCGCCGGGCCGCTGGTGCTGGACGCGCTCCGCGCGGCGCGTCCACTGGATGAGGCGCTGGCGAGAGAGGCCGCGCGGCTCCGCGACGCGGGGGAGGCGCCCCCCGTGGCGGTGGGCGATGGCATGGGCCTGGCGATGGTCGAGGGCGCCGGTGGCCGCGACCGGCTGCGCATCGCCGAGGCCGGCTTCGTGACGCGGCGCTCGGGTGAGCGGTTCCTGCTGGCGGACCTCGAGGCCATGGTGCGCGCGACGCCGGGGCGGTTGTCGGCCAACGTGCTGCTCCGGCCGGTGGTCGAGGCGCAGCTGCTGCCCACGGTCGCGTACGTCGGCGGGCCGGCGGAACTGGGCTACCTGCAACAGGTGGTGCCGTTGTTCGCGCACCTGGCGGTGCCGAGGCCGGTACCGACGCCGCGCGTTTCGGGCTTCATCGTGGAAGCGAAAGTGGCGAAGACGCTCGAGCGCTTCGGCCTCACCCCGGCGGACCTCGGCCGGCCGGAGGGCGAGCTTGCGTCGGCCATCGCGCGCGAGGCCCTGCCGGCGGACGCGGCGGAGGCGCTCGCGGCGCTCCGAGCCGCGCTCGACGAGCGCTACGCCGCCGTGCAGGAGGCCTCCGTCCGGATCGAGCGCACGCTCGAGCGCCCGGTGGAGACCGCCCGCAATCAGGCGGTCCACGGCGTGGACGAAATCGAGAAGCGGCTCGTCGCGGCGCTGAAGCGGAACAACGAGACCACGCTGCAACAGCTGGCCCGCGCCCGGGGCAACCTGTGGCCCGGCGGGCACGCCCAGGAGCGCGTCCTGACCGTCGCGAACTACCTGGCGCGTCATGGCCGCCCGCTGCTCGCGGTGCTGCAGCAGGCCGCGCGCGACCACGTGGAGCGGCTACTTGAAGCTGCCCCGTCCGGGGCCTAGGTTACCCGCATGGGTGCGGCTGTCATCATCCTCATAGCCTTCGCGCTGATGATCCCCCTCACGGCGATCGTGCTCGATTCGCCGGTGGTGCGGGCGTGGGTGGAGCGCATGCAGGGCGGGAAGCTCGAGGAGGGGGCGGACCTCAAGGAGCTGTCGAAGAAGGTCGGCATCCTCGAGACCGAGGTGGAGACGGTGGGCCGCCAGCTCGCACAAATCCAGGAAGAGCACCAGTACATGCAGCGGCTTCTCGACGATCCCGCGCACCGAGCGGCCGCTCCCAAGTCGCTGCCCAAGTCCGGCTCGTAGGCATGCCGCGGTCGGCGGGGCGCTCGTCGGCGCTGGTCGCCGCCGGGATACTCCTCAGCCGCATCGCCGGCTTCATCCGCCAGAGCGTCTTCAGCTACTACTTCGGCCTCGGCGCCGTGGCCGACGCGCTCGGCGCGTCGTTCCGCATCCCCAACCTGCTGCAGAACCTGTTCGGCGAAGGCGTGCTCTCGGCGTCGTTCATCCCCGTCTACGCGCGGCTGCTCGCGCAGGGCCGGGAGCGCGAGGCGGGGAAGGTGGCCGGTGCGGTGGCGGGGCTGCTGGGCCTCGTCGTGGCGCTGATCGTCGCGATCGGTGTCGGTGGCACCCCGCAGGTGGTGAGCCTCCTGGCGCCGGGGTTCACCGGCGACAAGCGCCTGCTCACCATCACGCTCGTCCGCATCCTGTTCCCGGCGACGGGCATCCTGGTGATGTCCGCCTGGTGCCTCGGCATCCTCAACAGCCATCGGAAGTTCTTCCTGTCCTACGCCGCCCCGGTGGTCTGGAACGCGGCCATCATCGCCGCGGCGCTCGCGGGACGCCACGCCGATCCGGGCCGCATGGCCGTCATCATCGCGTGGGGCGCGGTGGCCGGCAGCGTGTTGCAGGTTCTGGCCCAGCTCCCGGTCGTGCTGAGCGTGGCGCGCGGGCTCCGCCTCTCGGCGGGCCGCTCCGATCCGGCGGTCCGCACGGTGGTGCGCAACTTCTGGCCGGCGCTGGTGGGGCGCGGGGTCAACCAGCTCAGCGCGTTCGTGGACACGGTCATCTCGAGCCTGCTGGGCAACGATCCGGTCGGCGCGCTGGCCAACGCACAGCTGCTCTACACGCTGCCGGTGAGCCTGTTCGGGATGTCGGTGTCGGCGGCGGCGCTGCCCGAAATGTCGGCGGCGCAGGGCAGCGACGCGGAGCGCCATGCCGCGCTTCGCTCCCAGCTCGAGGAAGGGCTCCACCGCATCGCGTACTTCATCGTGCCGTGCGCCATGGCCTTTCTCGCCCTGGGGCAGGTGCTCGTAGGGGCGCTGTTCCAGAGGGGCCGGTTCCGCGTGGTGGACAGCCGCTACGTCTGGGCCATCCTCGCCGGCTCGGCGGTGGGCCTCCTCGCGTCTACGCTGAGTCGCCTCTCGGCCTCCACCTTCTACGCGCTCGGGGACACGCGCACGCCGATGCGCTACGCCGTGGTGCGGGTCGTGCTGACCACCGTGCTGGGCTTCCTGTGCTCGGTCCCGCTGCCCCTGCTCCTGGGCATCCCGCTCAAGTGGGGCGCGGTGGGGCTCACCGCGAGCGCCGGCCTCTCCGCGTGGGTGGAATTCGCGCTGCTCAGGCGGAGCCTGGCGGCGCGGATCGGCGCGACCCGCTTCGCCCCCTGGTATCTCGCCAAGCTGTGGGGCGCGGCCGCGGCCGCGGGCGTGTCGGCCTTCGCGCTGTGGCGGCTGGCTGCGAGCCTCGACCCGGTGAGCACCGGCCTGGTGGTCTTCGTGCCCTACGTGCTGCTGTACGGCGGGCTCACGCTGGCCTTCCGCATTCCCGCGGCGCGGGCCCTGGTCGCGTGGAGGCCGCGGGGTGGCTGAGGAGGCCCTGCAGCGCAAGCTCGACGCGCTGCCCGACGCGCCGGGCGTCTACCTCTGGAAGGACGCGGCGGGCGAAGTGCTGTACGTGGGCAAGGCCAACAGCCTCCGGAGCCGGGTGCGCTGGTACTTCGGCGACGAGGCGGCCGCGAGCCCGCGCCTCGGCCTGCTGCAGCAGCGGATCGCCGACCTCGAGACCATCGTCACCCAGAGCGAGTCACAGGCCCTGCTGCTCGAGAACAACCTCATCAAGGAGTACCACCCGCGGTTCAACGTGGATCTGCGGGACGACAAGCGGTATCCGTGGCTCGCCGTCACGGTGCAGGAGCCGTTTCCGCGGGTGCTGGTGACGCGCAACGCCGCGGACGACGGCGCGCGGTACTTCGGCCCGTACACCGACGTCGGCGCGCTGCGCCAGACCCTGCGGGTCATCCGCCGCATCTTCACCGTGCGCTCCTGCAACTATGGCCTGCCGGCCGACGCGCCGGACCGCCCCTGCCTCGACTATCACATCCGCAAGTGCAAGGCGCCCTGCGTGGGGTGGGAGAGTCGCGAGGCCTACGGGCGGATGATCCAGGACGTGCTGCTGTTCCTCGAGGGGAAGACGCTCGAGGTGCGCCAGCACCTGCGCGAGCGGATGCAGGCGGCGTCGGCCGCGACCGATTTCGAGTTGGCGGCCGAGTTGCGCGACGCGCTGAAGCGGCTCGACCAGATCGAGGAGCCGCCCACGGTCGAGCGGGTGGGCGGTGGTACGTGCGACGCGATCGGGCTGGCGCGCGACGAGGACGACGCCTGCGCGGTGGTGCTGCGGGTCCGGGAAGGGAAGGTGCTGGGGAGCGAGCATACCTTCCTGGTGGGCGTCGAGGACGTGCCCGAGAGCGAGATTCTCACCGCCTTCCTCGTCCGCTTCTATCTTCCCCGCGAGCGCCGGGCGCCCGTGACGTATCTGCCGTGCCCGCCGGCCGACGAGACCGCGATGGCGGAGGCGTTTGGTGACGCCCGCTGGGCCGTGCCTCAGCGGGGCTCGGCCCGGCGGCTCGTGGATCTCGCCGACCAGAACGCCCGCCATCTCCTCGAGACGCTGCGGCTCGAGACGTTCGAGGGCGCGGAGCGGGCCGAGGATCCAGTCTATTCCCTCGGGCGCGACCTCGGGCTCTCGGCGGTGCCGCGCCGGATGGCGTGCGTGGACATCAGCACGTCGCAGGGCCGGGATACCGTCGGTGCGATCGTGTGGTTCGAGAACGGCCGGCCGAAGCGCGGCGAGTACCGGACCTTCAAGGTCAAGCTCGTTGAGGGCCAGGACGACTTCGCTTCGATGCGGGAGGTCGTCACGCGGTGGCTCAGGCGCCGCCTCGACGAGTCGCGGCCCCTCCCCGAGCTGCTGCTCGTGGACGGTGGGCGCGGCCAGCTCAACGCGGCGCTGGCCGCGGCCCAGGACGCGGCCGTGCCGGAGGGAGCGCTCGCGCTCGCCTCGCTCGCCAAGCGGGACGAGGAGGTGTATCTGCCGTCGCGGGCGGAACCGCTCCGGCTGTCGCGACGCAGCCCGGCCCTGAAGCTCATGCAGCGCGCGAGGGACGAAGCCCACCGTGTGGCCGTGAGCTTCAATCGCAAGCGCAGAACTGCCCGCACCCTCACCTCCGAACTCCTGGCCGTGCCAGGCATCGGCCCTTCGCGCCGCCGAACCCTCCTCGAGCGCTTCGGCTCCCTGGCCGGCGTGCAGTCGGCCAGCCTGGAGGAGCTTGCGGCCGTGCCCGGGATCTCGCGGGGCCTGGCCGAGCGCATTCTCTCCCACCTCAGCGGCAGGAGGTGACCGGCGATGGACTGGACGCTCGAGTGTTCGGGGTGTGGGGCACGGCGTGATGCAGGCGGTTTGCCGACGGTATGCGAGGACTGCGGCTCTCCCTGGCTGGTCCGGTACGCCCGGCCGATGCCCGCAGAGTGGCGGGAGCGGCTGGAGCGCGGTCGGGTCGGGGAAGGGATGTGGCGCTACCGGGCGCTGCTGCCGGTGGGCGAGAGCGAGGAGCCGGTCACCCTGGGAGAAGGCGGCACGCCGCTGCTCAGGGCCAGCCGACTGGGTGAGGCCCTGGGGAGCGCCAACCTCTGGGTCAAGGACGAGGCGGCGAACCCCACCGGTTCGTTCAAGGCCCGCGGACTCTCGGCCGCGGTCACGCGCGCCGTTGCCGCCGGCGCCACCAGCTTCGTGCTCCCGACCGCAGGGAACGCTGGGGTTGCCGCCGCCGCCTACGGTGCTCGTGCGGGCGCCCGCGTCCGCGTGTACGCGCCGCGCACGACGCCGGCGCCCCTGCTGGGACAGATCGCCGCGTACGGAGCCGACCTGCACCTGGTGGACGGGCATATCGGCGATTGCGGAACCCTCGCCAGGGCGTATGCCGCGGAGCGGGGGGCGATGGACCTGTCCACTCTTCGGGAGCCCTACCGCATCGAGGGAAAGAAGACGCTGGGCCTGGAGATTGCAGAGCAACTGAGGTGGTCTCTGCCGGCGGCGATCATCTACCCGGCCGGGGGCGGAACCGGGCTGATCGGGATGTGGAAGGCCTTCCTCGAGCTGATCGAGGCGGGCTGGGCTATGGGGCCGATTCCGCGCCTCTTCGCGGTGCAGTCCTCCGGCTGCGCGCCTGTGGTCCGCGCCTTCGAGTCGGGAAGCGACTGTTGTGAGACTTGGCGCGACCCCCAGACGGTCGCGAGCGGGCTACGGGTGCCCGGCCCCCTGGGCGGGCGCCTGATGCTCCAGGCGTTGCGGGAGAGCAGCGGCGGGGCGGTGGCCGTGCCCGACGCCGAGCTGCTGGACGGCGCCCGGCTGATGGCCACGCTGGAGGGACTCGATGCCTGCCCCGAGGGCGGGGCGGCCGTTGCCGCCGCCCGGCGCCTCATTGCGGGGGGCATAGTCTCGCGCGATGAGCCGCTCGTGATCTTCAATACGGGTGCTGGTGTGCTGTACGGAAGAGACTTCAAGTAAGTGTTGACGCAGGCGTCTAACTCGTGAATCTTTAGCAACTTGGGCGGTGCCACCTCATGGGAGGTACAGGGAATGTTCGCCAGGAGTTTGACCTTCATCGCGCCGGTCGCGGCGCTTGCAATCTCGGTCGGATCGGCCGTGGGGCAGCAAGCCGCAACCCCCGGATGTCGCCATCTGGACTACCGGGGGAATTTCCGTCTCAACGGAGCGCAACAGCACATCGTCCAGGCGAAGGCGACCAAATACGATGATGACCGGCGGGCCCGCATCGCGGATGCGACTCGCCTGCTCAACGAAGCCGCGCAAGCGGGCGGCGTGGACCAGCCGACACTGTGGTACCTGTTCGGCCAGTTGTACCTCTTGACCAAGGACATGGTGGGNNTCACCAAGGTCGAGGCGTCGGCTGACGCGGGCTGCAAGCTTGAACTGCAGCGGCTGCGCCGCAATGAGTGGGTGCCGATCCAGAACGCGGGCGTCGAGCAGATGAACGCGAGCAACATGGACTCGGCGCTGGTGATGTTCCGCAAGGCGAGCGTGATCTACCGCGCCGAGCCGTACGCCTTCCTGAACATGGCGACGATCTTCGTGAACCGCGACCAGGACGACAGCGCGGTCGTCTACTACCGGCTGGCGGCGCGCGCATCCCAGGATCACAGGTTCGACGATGCCCGGGAGACCGCACTCTTCAACGCCGCGCGGCTGGTGCACCGCGCCGCGCTCGACACGGCCAGCGTACGTGCCGAAGCGCAGCGCCGCGGCGTGGCGGACAGCGCGGTGAAGAATGCGCGGCTGCGCCAGGCGGAGGCGGCGTACCGGGAGGTGCTCGAGATGCATCCGCGTGACCTGCCGGCGCAGGCGAGCCTGGCCGGCGTGCTGATCGCGCTGCACCGTGACAGCGAGGCGCGCACGGTCTACGACTCCATGCTCGCGCACGCCGATTCGATGGACGCCTTCGATTTGATTGACGCCGGGACGGCGCTGTTCAGGTCGAGTCGCTACGACTTGGCGGCGCGGGCGACCGAGATGGGCCTGGCCAAGAACCACTGCTTCCGGGACGGTCTCTACAACCTCGCGAACATCTACCTGGCGGCGAGGGACACGGTGAAGTTCCTCGAGGTGTCGCGCCGGCTGGTGGCCCAAGACTCGATGAACCGCGCGTCGCTCCAGATTCTGGCGCGGGCCTGGCAGGACAACGGCGCCAAGGACTCGACGCTGCGCGTGCTGTTGAGGACCGATTCGCTGCCGTGGGAGATGTCGGTGATCCGGTTCGAGCCCGGCGACACGTCGGCCAGCTTGCACGGGATGGTGACCAACCTGCGGCCGCAGCCGCAGAAGGCGTTCTCGCTGACCGTGCAGTTCCTGAATGGGGCGTGCGACGTCGTCGCCTCCCAGAGCGTTGACCTGCCGGACCTGAATCCGAACGGCAATCCCGGGCAGGCCTACGACTTCACCCTGTCGGCGAACGGCCGGGGGATCGTTGCCTGGAAGTACAAGACGAACTGACTATGATTGGTGGGGGGCGGAGCCGGAAACGGTTCCGCCCCGTGCGGGCGTAATTCAGGGGTAGAATGCAAGCTTCCCAAGCT
>PMIK01000268.1 GCA_003157095.1 Gemmatimonadota bacterium
CTAGCGCTCGGCGCCGAGTCCAAGCTGGACCAGTTCGAACAGCTCGCGGAGCAGTTCCGCGATCCGCGGCGAGCCGCCGTTCCGGGCGGCAAGCAGCGCCTCGAGTTCGGACCGCAACGCGAGCGCGTGCTTGAGCGCGGCCGCGCCGCGGTAGAGGAGCGACTCGATGGGCACCACCTCGGCCTCGTCCGGTGCGGTGGCCGCCACCGGCGGCTGATCCGGCGCCAGCGACTCGATCGGCACGACGCCCGCTTCCTCTTCGGCCCCTGCCGCGGACGGAGCGAGCGCCTCGATGGGAACGACCTCCCGCTCCGCGGGCGAGCCGAACAGGTCGTCGAGCGTCCCGGGCGGGATCGCGTGCCCGGCGGTCAGGCGCTCGAGGGAGATGTATGCGGCAGCCAGGGGGGCGCCGGCGCCGGCCGATTCGGCCTCGGCCCTCTCGGCCGTCGGGACCGGGAACGGCAGGCCCGCCGGTGCCCCGGAATCGGGAGCCGGCGCGGCGGCGGCAGGCCCAGCCGCCTCGAGTGCGTTGAGTTCCGCGCTCACGGAGTCGAGCGCCGTGCCGAGGGCCGCCTCGTCGCCGGCGGCGGCGGCGCGCAAGGTCTCCGCGGCCTGGGCGATGTGGGCGACGAACATGCTGAGGTTGGCGGCCGCCGCGCCGCGCTCGATTGCCCCGCACCCGGCGTCCGCCAGGCGGCCGAGCGCGCTCGCGAGCGGCGATCCGCCGCCACCGGCCAGTGGCCTCATACTGGACGCCATCCCGAACAGCCGGAGGTCGCGCAGCATTGGGGAGGCGGCACGCTGCAGCGCGCCGGCCGCGCCGGCCAGGAATTCGCCCTGGCTCACGGCCTCGACGCGCGAGAGGGCCGCCGGGGCGACGCCTTCCGTAACGACGTGCGGTCCCGCGTCGTCGTAGAACAGCATTTCGATGGGCATGATGTTGCCGCTGCTTGCGAACGCGCGGAGCAGCAGCGCGGCGAAGGCCGCGGCTTCCTCGCCGTCGGCCGCCGGGCGGCCCAGCTCCACGACCTCGCGCGCGGCGCGCGCGAGCGCTTTCGCGCCGGCGTCGAACGCCGCGGGGACCTTGTCCCGTACCTCACCCGAGGTGGCGAGGACCTCGTGCACCGCGCCTTCCACCCCGACCAGGACGTCGGCCAGGGGCGGGAGGTCGTTGAGGACGGCCACGCCGCGGAGCGCCGACATGGCCTGGGTGATGCCCGGCAGCGAGTCGCGGCTGCCCGGGTTGGCGGCCAGCGCGCGCGACGCGCGATCCAGCGCGCTGGCGATCGCCGCGGCCTCGCGTGCCACGAACGCGCGCGTCCCGGCGTCCAGTCCTTCGCCCACTGCGCGGCCGGCTTGGGGCGGCCGTCCCGCCAGCCGCTCCAGCTCGGCGCCGATTTCCTCCGCCTTCGCGGCGTCCGCCGCGGACGGTGTGCGCACCCTGTGCAGCAGCACCTTGCAGTCGTCTACGGCGCGCACCACGGTACCGCGGATGTGCTCGTCCCACGCCAGCCGCCCGTCGCGCACCGTCCGGCCCACCGACTCGAGCCCCTGCGCGGCGCGGGCCATCGGCGGCTGGCTCGCCATCAGCGCGCTCCCGCGGAAGGCGCGGGCGATGCGCACGAACTCCTCCGCCGGATCGAACGCTCCCGGCGCGGTCTGCGCCAACGCGTCGAGCCGCTCGAGGTATTCGCCGGCCTCGAGCACGAAAAAGTCCGTCATCCCGACCGCGTTGGTCATGGTTCCTCCGCCACGCGCGCCAAGCTATGGCGCGCCGCGGGCGCGGTCAATTCGCTCGCGCATCTCGCGTACCGCCCGCTCGATGCCCACGAACACCGCCCGGCTGATGATGCTGTGCCCGATGTTCAACTCCTCGATCTCCGGCAGCGCCGCCACGGGGCCGACGTTCTCGTAGGTGAGCCCGTGGCCCGCATGCACCGCGAGGCCGAGCGCCCGCGCCTGCCGTGCCGCGGCCTCGATCTCTGCCAGCGCGGCCCCGCCCGTCCGCCAGCTCCCCGCGTAGCGCCCGGTGTGCAGCTCGACCGCATCCGGACGCAGGGCCGCCGCGACCGCGACGGCCTCCGGGTCCGGACTGATGAACAGGCTGGTCCGCACGCCCGCGGCGGAAAGGCGCGCCAGCGCCTTGCGGAGCCGCGCCGCCCCGCCCACGCAGTCCAGGCCGCCTTCCGTGGTGATCTCCTCGCGCCGCTCCGGCACGAGCGTGGCCTGGTGAGGCCTCAGCCGCTCGGCGATGGCCAGAATCTCGTCGGCCGCCGCCAGCTCCAGATTCACCACCGTGCGCGCCGTCCGGGTGAGCAGCTCCACGTCGCGGTCCTGGATGTGGCGGCGGTCCTCCCGCAGGTGGACCGTGAGCCCGTCGGCTCCCGCCTGCTCGACCAGCACGGCGAGCCGCACCGGATCGGGCTCGTCGGTGCGGCGGGCCTGGCGCACGGTCGCGGCGTGGTCAATGTTGACGTACAGTCTCACGCTTGCTCGCTCCTCAGGCGCCCGTTAGGTTCGCTGATCGTGGCCCCCTCACATCGCTTCCTCGCCGCGCTGGGCTTCGGAGCGCTGGCTGCCTGCTCGGGCCAGCGCGTCACGATCGGTCCGGCCCCCGTCTCCCCAGAGGCGACGGTAGGGCAGTTCCTGGCCGCCGTCAACGCCAACGACCACGCCCGAATGTCCGAGCTGTTCGGCGACGAGCGCGGTCCGAGCACCGTCTACATCCGGAACGCGGCCAGGCGCGACTCGGTCATCACCATCATGCAGCACCTGCTCGTGAGCGACTCCGCGCACGTCGCCGGCACCGACCTGGTGCCCGGAACCGGCGGCCGGCGGCTGGTCCGGATAGACCTCTTTCATCGTGGCAAGCGAGTCGCCGTCCCCTTCACCGTGGCGCCGCAGCGCGCCGGTGGATGGCTGGTCGCGAACATAGACATCATGCCGTTGATGCCGTCGGCGAACTCCCGTAACAGCCCCTAGTCCGACAGCTCGATCAGTATGCCCGCCGTCGCTTTCGGGTGGAGGAACGCGACCCGCCGGCCGTCAGCGCCCGGGCGGGGGGCTTCGTTGATGAGCCGGTAGCCGGCGTCGCGGCAGCGCCGGAGCGCCAGATCGAGATCGGGGACGCGGAAGCAGAGATGGTGGATGCCGGGGCCGTGGCGCGCAACGTACTTGCCGATTGGGCTCCCGGGGTCGGCCGAGCTCAACAGCTCGAGATCCACGCCGCCGGCGGCCATGGCGATGATGGTGGCGCCGTCAGCCGTCTCCGGCGGGCGGGGCGCGAAGCCCAGGATGTCGCGGTAGAACGCGACGGCCTCTTCGAGGCTCCGCACCGCCACACCGACGTGGTCGAGCCGGACGCCGGGAGCATGCTGGATCTCAGGCGGGAGCACGCGAACATTCTAACTCGGAGTCGGAAGTCATGGCAGGGTCGCAGGCGCTGGCGGTGACGGACGGGACCTTCCAGTCCGAAGTGGAGCAGCACCAGGGCCTGGTGCTGGTGGATTTCTGGGCGGAGTGGTGCGGTCCGTGCCGCGTCATCGCGCCGATCCTCGACCAGATCGCCGTCGAGTACGCCGGCAAGCTGAAGATCGCCAAGATGGACGTGGACGTGAATCAACAGACGGCCATGCGCTTCAACGTGCGCTCCATTCCGTCGCTGCTCTTCTTCAAGGGCGGCAAGCACGTGGACACGGTGGTGGGCGCCGTGCCCAAGGCGCACCTGGTCGGGAAGATCACCCAGCACATCTAGTGCGCCGATGCGTGCCTCGACCGCCGTCCTGACGGATACCTCGATCCGTCTCTGGGAGCTCGCGTTCCCTCGCGGCCAGGTCCTCCTGGGGCGGACCCGTGCGGCGTATGTGGCGCTCGACAGCCTCATCGCCTTCAGCAAGCAGGATCGCGACGGGAAGGTGGACGCCTACCTGGCGGCGTACCTCCCGGACGAGGTCGTGCTCCTGTTCTTTCTCGGTGGCGACCTGGCGAACGCCGCGATGCTGACGCCCGGCGGTCGCGTCGCCATCGGGTTCGGCGAGGCCCTGCGCCGGATCCACGCCGGGTCGGAGCGCGGGGAGATCGCCTTCCACGAGGCGGCGCCGGACCTGCTGGCCGCGATGTACGCCTCGTGCGTGCAGCCGCCCCTGGCGGTCCAGCTCGATCCCCGCACGCCGGAGTCGGTCTTCAAGACGTTGTTCGAGCGGCGCTGGTCGGGGCTGCTCGAGCTGATCTCCAACGGGCGCGTGAACTACCTCACGGTGCAGGACGGGCGCTTCGCGACGGGCCACTTCTCCGAGCGCCGCAGCGACGAGGCGCCGTTGAGCTACGTGGCGCGGCTGTTCACCTCCGTGCCGCCCGAGCCGCTCCCCATCGTCGCGGCGAAGCTCTACGATCCGCCGCCGCCGCTCCCACACCAGGCGCCGCCGGCGATGGTCGCGATGTTCCGCCACTACGTCTGGGACCTCTCGGACCTGATCGAGAATGAGGCCCCGGGCGAAGGGGCGAAGCGCGCCGAGCGGGTGCGCCAGCGCCTCCTGGCGGAGCACCCATTGCTGAGCTGCGTCGGCGGCCCGCGCGACGCCGCGCCGACGGACCCCGTCGTCGAGCCGCGCGCCCTGGCGGAGAGCGTCGCGGTGTGGACGCGCGAGCTGCTGGCGGAGGTCGAAGTCCTCGCCCCCCAGAGCGCGCCGCGCCTGGTGCGGCTCTCCGGGCGCGAGCACCGCTTCGCGCTCACCGCGGTCGGGTTCTTCGAGAAGCTGCCGTGGCGCGTGCAGTGGTGAAACGCGGGACGCTGTACATGCTCGGCACCCCCATCGGCCATCTGGGGGATTTTTCTTTTCGGGGCCTCGATGTGCTGCGGCAGGTGGCGGTCGTGGCCGCCGAGGATACCCGGCGCACCCGCCGGCTCCTCGGGCACTACGAGGTCGCGCGCGAGGTGGTGAGCCTGCACGCCCACAGCCGTCCCGAGGTCATCGAGCGCCTGCTCGACCGCGTGGAGGGGGGGGCCGACGTCGCCTACGTGACCGACGCGGGGACGCCGGGGATCTCCGACCCCGGGGCCGCCGTGGCCGCGCGCGCGCACGAGCGGGGCATTCCGGTCGTCCCGATCCCGGGGCCTGCGGCGGTAATCGCCGCGCTCGCGGCCGCAGGCCTTCCCGCCGACCGTTTCGTGTTCGCGGGCTTCCTGCCCAAGAAGGGGACGAGCCGCGCCGCGCTCCTCGAGCGCATCGCGGCTGAGCCGTGGACGACGGTGTGCTACGAGGCGCCGAGCCGCACGGTGGCGCTGCTCGAGGACCTGGCCGCGTGCTGCGGACGGGACCGGACGGCGGTCGTGGCGCGGGAGCTGACCAAGATTCACGAGGAGGTGCGGCGCGGAACGGTCGGCGACCTCGCCCAGTATTACGTGGAGCACCCTCCGCGCGGGGAGGTGACCGTGGTGATCGGCGGCGCGCCGCGCGGCAGCGCGCCCGTGGCGGCCGCCGAGCCGGAGCAGGTCGAGGTGCTCGAGCTGGTGGCCGCGATGCGCGCCGACGGCAGCGCCCCGAGCGCCATCGCCAAGGAGTTGGCCCAACGTCTCGGAATCTCCCGCCACGACGCGTATCGCCTGCTGACCCGGTGAGCATATGGCCCCGCTGACCATCGGCCGGGTGCACTACGACGGCGGTGGGGACTGGTACACCAATCCCTCCAGCCTTCCCAACCTGCTGCGGGCGATCCGTGAGCGCACCACGCTGGAAACGTCCGAGCGGGAGCGGGTGGTGCGCCTCACCGACCCGGCGCTCCCGGACGTGCCCTACCTCTACATGACGGGGCACGGCAACGTGCGCTGGTCCTCCGACGACGTGCGCGCTCTGCGCGCGCACCTCGAGGCGGGCGGGTTCCTGCACGCCGACGACTGCTACGGGATGGACCAGTCCATCCGTCGCGAGATTGCCAGGGCGTTCCCCGACCGGCCGTTCGCCGAGGTGCCGCTGGCCCATCCGATCTACCACAACGTGTACGACTTTCCGCGCGGCATCCCGAAGATCCACGAACACGACGGCCTGCCGGCGCAGGGCTTCGGCATCTTCTTGGGCGGGCGCCTGGCGCTCTACTATTCGTACCAGTCCGATCTTGGGGACGGCTGGGAGGACCCGGAGGTGCACCACGATCCGGCCCCGATCCGCGAACTCGCGTTGCGCATGGGGGTGAATCTGTTCGTTTACGCGGTGAGCGGGGGCGCATGAGCCCGTTGCTGCTCGGACTGGGACGGCTGCGCTCGGCGCTGGCTCGGCGGCGGGGCGCCGCCGCCCTCCTCGGCGCGCTGGCAGCGGCGCTGGCGTTGTTTGCCGCGGCCGCGCTCGCGGGCCGCGTGGGACTCTTCTGGTGGGCGGGCTGGGCACCACTTGCGGTGTGGGTGGCGGCCGCAGCGATCATGGGGCTGGCGATGCGCCGGGCGATCGTCGGGTGGACGGCGCCCGCTTCGGCACTGAGGGAGACGGCGGCGCTGGTGGAACGGGAGCAGGTGCTGCGCCGTGGCACCTTCGTCGGGGTGGTGGATGTGGCGGCCGCGGCCCCCGCCGGAACGTCGGCCACGCTGGTGCAGAGCGCGGTGCGGCGTCTGGCGGCGGCGCTGCCCGGTGCCGGCGGCGTTCAGTGGGCCCCCGCAACGCACCGCGCCCTGGGCGCGCTGGTGCTTTTCAGGGCCGCGGCCTGCGCCGTCGCGGCCGGGGGCGCCATCCTCGCGTTCAGCTTCGCGGGCGCCGCGGCCGCTCCACTGGCTTCGCCGCTCCGGGCGTGGAAGGCGACGTTCTCGGCCCGGGTCGAGATCGTGGTGTCGCCTCGCGAGGTGCGACGCGGCGGCGCCGTCACGGTGCTGGCGCGCTCCAGCTCGCCGGAGCGGATCCGGCTGCACGTCCGCGAGACCGGGGACACCTGGCACGAGGTGTCCGCCTCGGCGACGGAGCCGGGCCGGGCGGCCGCCCGGCTCGCCGGGATCGCGGCGCCGACGTACGTCTTCGCGACCGTGGGCGGCGCAGCCTCGGACACCGTGCGGGTCGGCGTCATCGAGGCCGCCTTGCTGACCGATTTCAGCGTCACCGCGCACTACCCGCCGTACCTGGAGCGGGAGGACGAGGCGCTCCCGGCGGACTCCGGCGCGGTGCTTCTGCCCCTCGGCACCGTGCTCGCGCTCCGCGGCGCGGCCTCCGCTCGCGTCGCCGCTGCGTCGCTCACGGCCGGAGCGGACCGGGTGCCCCTCGCTGCCGCCGGGCAGACGTTCCACGGCGAGCTGGTGGTGCGCGGCTCCGCCCGATGGCGGCTGGCGCTCACCGACGGGGCCGGCGCGCCGTTCCCCGAGCCGCTGCCGGTGCTCGACGTGCGGGCGGTTCCCGACAGCGCCCCCGTCGTCACTGTCCCCGTGCCGGGCTCCGACACGTCGGCGCCGCTGGACCTGAAGCTGCCGCTGGTGGTGGACGCGCGGGACGACCACGCGCTCGGCCGCGTCGAGATCGTCAGCTGGCGCGTGAGCCGCCTGGGGACCGTGGATGGGCGCAGCGTGGACACGTTGCCGGGCGTCGCCGGCGCCGATCACGCGGTCCAGAGTCTGCTGCTCGATCTCAATGGCCGGGGCCTGCTGCCGGGAGACACGCTGCGCTTCTTCGCTCGCGCGGCGGATCGCGCACCGCAGCCCCACGTGGGGATGAGTCGCGAGTTCGCCGTCCGTCTGCGCACGCTCTCCGAGCTGCGCGAGGCGGTGCGCGCCGGTGTGGACAGCCTCGCCAGCCGGGCATCGGAGCTTTCGGGCGAGCAGGCGGCGCTGGGCCGGCGCACCAGCGACCTGGCGGCGCAACGCAGCCGGAGCGCGGATTCGACGCCCGGTGCCGATGCGGCGCCGGAACCGCCGCGGCTCGAGCCGCCACCGGCGCGCACCGGAGCGCTGCCGTTCGAGCAGGCGCAGGAGGCCGGCCGGGTTCGCCAGGAGCAGCAGCGCCTGATGGAACGCGCCGACTCGCTGCGGCGCGAGCTGGCGCAGGTGGCGGAGGCGGCGGAGACGGCGGGGCTGAACGATCCGGCATGGCAGCAGCGATTGCGGGAGCTCGATTCGCTGCTCCGGCAGGCCATCACGCCGGAGATGGCTTCGCGGCTGGAAGAATTGCGGCACGCGCTGGAACACCTCGACCCGCGCGCGGTGGAGCAGGCGTTGCGGCACCTCGCGGACGCGCAGCGCGATTTGCGGCGCGAGCTGGAGCGCAGCGCCGAGTTGTTCGAGCGCGCGGCGCTGGAGGGCTCGCTTCAGAGCTACGCGCAGAACGCGGACGCGCTCCGCCGCGCCGAGGAGCAGTGGGCGGCTCACGCCCCGGAGCGCCGGGGGGCGGATACCGCGGCGGCGGCTGCCGAGCAGCGCGCGCTCCGCCGCGAGGCCGACACTCTGCAGGCCGGACTGGGCGCGCTGAGCCCGCGACTGCGGCAGCGGGCCGACACGGCGACCGCCGGCGCGGTCGAGCGGGCGGCGCAGCAGGTGGAGCAGGCGGCGGCTAGGATGGGAGAGGCGGCCGGGGCGATGTCGGATGCGCGGCAGCGCGACGCACAGCAGCGGGCGCAGGAGGCGGCACGCGCGCTGCAGCCCGTCGCGGACTCGCTGCGCCAGCGCCAGGAGCAGATGTCGTCGGGCTGGCGCGCCCAGGTCTTGAAGTTCCTCCGCGACGCGGAGTCGGAGACGATCACGCTGGCGGTGGAAGAGCAGGGGGCTGCCGACCGGTTGAAGCGCGGCGAAGGCTCGGGAGACGTGAGCGGCCGCCAGTCGGCGCTCGAGCAGGGCGTGGACCAGATCGCGCGGCGGCTCGCCCAGGCCTCGGGGCGGAACGCGCTCGTCTCGCCGCGCCTCGGAGCCGCACTTGGCCAGGCGCGGGCTCAGATCGAGCAGTCCCGGCGCTCCCTGGAAGGGCCGCGCGCCGATCCGGGCCAGGCAGCGGCCAGCGCGCAGGCCGCGGCGCAGTCGCTTGCGGCGGCGGCATTCCAGATCATGCAGTCGGGTGACCAGGTGGCGGGCTCGCAGTCGGGCTCCGGCCTGGCTGAGGCGCTCCAGAAGCTGGCGGACCTGGCGGCGCGGCAAGGGGGCCTGAACGATCAACTCGGAGGGCTGCTGCCGATGCTCGGCCAGGGGGCGGCCGGCGACGTGGTGCTGCAGCAGCTGCGCGCCATCGCCGCGCACCAGCGCGCCCTGGCCAACGAGCTGGAGCGGCTGGGCGGACTGGGACTGCCCGGGCGTCCGGAGCAGCTGGCGAGCGAGGCACGCCGTCTCGCCGACCAGTTGGAGGCGGGCCACCTCGACCGGGCGACGCTGGAGCGCCAGCAGCAGCTGTTCCGGCGCCTGCTCGACGCCGGGCGGACCATGCGCAACGACCAGGAGAGCGATCCGGAGCGGCGCAGCGAGACGGCGCGGGAGCAGGGGGCGCGCGTACCGGTCGGCACGGTTCCCCGCGAGGCCGCACTCCGCTATCCGATGCCGGCGTGGGAGCAGCTCAAGACGCTCTCGCCCGGCGAGCGGGCCATGGTGCTCGACTACTTCCAGCGGATCAATGGGCGCGATCGCTAGGGGTTCGCTGGCGCTCATCGCGCTGCTGCTTCCGGCCCGCGCGATCGGCCAGGCGGCGCTGGCGCGCGCGATGGACATGGAGGAGCAGGGCTTCTGGGGTCAGGCGGCGGCGTCCTATGCGGCGGCGCTGCGCCAGGAGCCCGACAACGCCATTGCGCTGCTCGGACTGGAGCGCGTGGGCGAGCAGGCGGGATGGCGTGACTCGGTGGTGGCGTACGCGGAACGCGCGCTCGCCCGCGATTCCACCAGCACCACGGCCCGCGCGGTCGAGGTGAGGGGGCTGCGCGCCGCGGGGAAGGACTCCCTCGCCAGGGCGGCCCTGGCGCGGTGGGTGGCGGTGGAGCCCCGCAGCCTGCTGCCATACCGCGAGTGGGCGCAGCTCAGTTTGGCGGCGGGCCGGGCCGGCGACGCTCGGGACGCGGTCATCCTGGCGCGCGCGCGCCTCCGCAGCGCCACGTTGCTCGCGCCGGAGATGGCGCGCGTGGAGGTCACTGAGGGGGACTGGACGCGGGCCGCCGGCGAATGGCGTAGCGGGCTCGCGGCGGAGCCGCAGTACGACGAGGCCGCCGCGTTCAGCCTCCATCCGGCGCCGGTCGCGGCCCGCGACGGAGNNCGGCGGGAGCCGCCGCCTCCGCGGGGCGGCGGCTCGCGGCGGACCTGCTGCTGGGGTGGAACGAGCCTGGCCGGGCCTGGGTGCTGCTGCGCGCCGAGCTGCCGGGGCCGGGCCCGCTGCGCATGGAGATGCTGCGGACGTTCGCCGAGAAGGCGCGCGCCCTAGACGGTCCCGGCGCCCAGCGCGCGGCCGCGGAGGCATACGAGATGCTCGCGGCGCTCGAGCTGCCCGCGGACGCCGTCGCGACGCGGATCGAGAGCGCGCGAGCCTACGCGGCGGCGGGTGATGCCGCGGCGGCGCAACGCGTCCTGGGCCCGCTGGTCAACGATGCCGGCAGCGACGCCGCGACGCGCTCGTCCGCCCTCGCGGCGATGATCGAGCTGCAAGTCCGCGCGGGAGACCCCGCGGCGGCGGCGCAGCTCCTGAGCGTGAACGCGGCGGCGCTCACCGGCACCCAGCGCGGCGTGCTCGGTCAGAGCATCGCGATCGGCTGGCTGCGGCTCGGCGACTTGGATCGCGCGATCGCCGCCGTGGAGGGGGATTCCTCGCTGCGTGCCTTCGAGATCCGCGGCTGGGTGGCGGTGTACCGCGGCGATCTCGTCGCCGGACGGCAGGCGTTGCGCTTCACCGGAACGATGGGCGGCGACCCCGGCGGCGCCGCGGGTCGGGCGGCGACCGTTTCGCTGCTTGACGCCGTGGGTCGCGACACGCTGGCCTCGTTGGGGGCGGCGCTGCTGCTGGCCGCGCGCGGCGACTCGCTGGCGGCCTCCCGCGCCCTCGTGCCGATCGCGCGCCGGGTCGGCGGGGAGGGGGAGCCGGCCCTGCTGGCGTGGGCGGCGCGGTTTGCGGCCACAGGGCGCGACGGAGCGGGCGCCGAAGCGCTGTGGCGCGAGATTGCCGAGGGGTTCCCGGCCTCCAGCGCCGCGCCGGCGGCGGAACTCGCGTTGGCACGCTCGCTGGCCGCGCGGGGCGACCTCAAAGGGGCCCGGGCTCGGCTGGAGGCGATGATTCTCGCCCACCCGGAGAGCGCGCTCGTTCCCGAAGCGCGGCGCGAGCTCGATCGCGTGCGCGGGCTGGTGCCGTGAAGCGCCGCGGCTTCTTCGGCGCGCTGGGGGGCGCCGCGGCCTATATGCTGGCGGGCGGTCGTGCCGGTGCGCGGCTCGGGGGCGGCGGAGCCGCGCCTCAGGGTGCGTCTTCGCTCCTCGTCCCGATGGACGACGCCCAGACGAACCATCTCAAGGCCTACGGCATTGCCTACGACGCGGTGAAGCGCGCCGGCCACACCGAGTGGCTGCTGAACTACCGGGGCGGGTCGTTCCTCGTCCCGGACGATGCGACCGCGCGCCGCGCCGCCACGCTGGCGGGCGTCGCGGCCGAGGGGGTCACGGATGCCCAGCTCCTGGCGATCCGTGGAACCATCGAGCAGAACAACATGGACGCGATCATCCTGGAGCGCGCGCCTCGCGTGGCGATCTACGCCCCGCCGTTCGCGCCGCCGTGGGACGACGCGGTCACCATGGCGCTGCAGTACGCCGACATTCCCTTCACCCGCGTATGGGACCCCGAGGTGCTGGGCGGCCGCCTCGCGGACTTCGACTGGCTGCACCTGCACCACGAGGACTTCACGGGGCAGGACTCGAAGTTCTACCTCACTTACGCGGGCGCGGGGTGGCTGAACGACATGGTGCAGGCGGACCAGGCCACCGCGCGGGCGCTCCGCTACGCCACCGTGCCGGCGCTGAAGAAGGCGGTCGCGGAGCGCATTCGCGGCTACGTCGAGAACGGCGGCTTCCTGTTCGCCATGTGCACCGCCACGGAGACCCTGGAGCTCGCGCTGGCGGCGCACGACGTGGACATCGCCGCCGCCTTCGCCGACGGCACGCCGATGGACCCCGACGCCGACGGCAAGCTCGACTGGTCGCGGGCCATGGCCTGCCAGAACGCCCATCTCGAGAAGAACCCGGCCATCCCGGTCTTCTCCGACATTGACGGCCACCAGGTCAACAACCCGGTGCTGCGTCAGCCGCTCGGGGCGTTCGAGCTGTTCAACTTCAGCGCCAAGATTGATCCGGTGTTCACGATGCTGGTCCAGTGCCACCGCCAGGTGATACCGGACTTCTACGGCGTCACGACCAGCTTCACGCGCGCCACGCTGAAGAGCGCCGACACGATCCTCGCCGAGGAGCCGGGGGCGCCGTGGGTCAAGTACATCCACGGAGACCTGGGGAAGGGAACCTGGACCTATCTCGGCGGCCACGACCCCGAGGATCCCCAGCACCAGATCGGCGCCCCGCCGACCGACCTCTCGCTGCATCCCACCTCACCCGGCTACCGGCTCATCCTGAACAACGTGCTCTTCCCGGCCGCCAGGAAGCGCGAACTCAAGACGTGACGCTCGCGCGACTCGGCGCCGCGGCACGGGAGGCGATCGCGGAGGCGATCGCTGCCGCTGGCGGCCGCGAGGTGTCGTTCGTCGCCGACGTCGCGCCCGACGGGACGGTGATCCGCGCCGAGCCGGTGGCGCGCGGCACGGTGGACGCGGTGGTGGCGCTGCCGGGCGTGGCGGCGCGCGGGCAGATGGTGCTGCACAACCATCCGAGCGGGCTCCTGGAGCCGTCGAACGCCGATCTCGACGTCGCGGTGCGCCTCCATGACGGCGGCGTCGGATTCGGCATCGTGGACAACGCGGCGACCTCGCTTTACGTGGTGGTCGAGGTGCCGAAGCCGCGCTCCACCGAGCTGCTGGATCCCATCGCGGTCGCGAAGCTGCTCGCGCCGGGCGGCCCCGTCGCACAGGCGCTGGGGGTGCACGAGGACCGGCAGAGCCAGCGTGACATGGCGGCGTACATTGCCGACGCCTACAACGAGGGCGGGGTGGCGCTGCTCGAGGCGGGGACCGGGGTCGGCAAGAGCTTCGCCTACCTCGTGCCCGCCATCTGCTGGGCCGCCCTGAACGGCGAGCGGACCGTCGTCTCGACCAACACGATCAATCTGCAGGAGCAACTGGTCGGCAAGGACCTGCCGCTGCTGGCGCTCGCCATCGGCACCGAAGGCCGTCCGGTGCGGTTCGCCCTGCTTAAGGGGTGGCGCAACTACGTGTGCCTGAGCCGCCTCGAGCAGGCGTCGCGTGGCGTCGGCACGCTGCTGGATCCCGACCGCCGCGACGAGCTGGAGGCCATCGGATCGTGGGCGGCGCGGACCGCCGACGGGAGCCTTTCCGATCTCAGCTTCTCGCCCAGTTCCGAGTTGTGGGACGAGATCGCTGCCGAGTCGGACCTCTGCACCCGGCTGCGCTGCCCGCACTTCGACCGCTGCTTCGTGTTCGCGGCGCGCCGCCGCGCGGCTGACGCGGACGTCGTCGTGGTCAACCACCATCTGCTCTCCAGCGACCTCGCGGTGCGCGGCGCGGCGGGCAACTGGCAGGACGCAGCCGTGCTGCCGCCGTACCGCCGCCTGGTACTGGACGAGGCGCACCATCTGGAGGACACCGCGGCCGACCATCTCGGCGCGCAGGCCACGTCGCGCGGCGTCGAGCGGCTGCTCTCCCGGCTGGAGCGAGGCAAACGGGGCGTGCTGTCCGCGCTCAAGGCCGCGCTGGCGGCCGACGCGGACGAGGTGCTCCGCGAAGCGGCATCGGAGGTCCTCGACGGGCGCGTCGCGCCCGCCCTTGACGACCTTCAACGCCGCCTGCACATCGAAGACGCCGACCGTCTGCTGGTGCCCGGGGGGCCGCTGACGCTCACCCGCACCGGCGCCGAGCGCCGCGT
>PMIK01000123.1 GCA_003157095.1 Gemmatimonadota bacterium
CGCGAGGACTCGACCCGCGACCTGGGAAGCCAGTTCCTCTACCTGCGCGACGTGCGCACCGGGTCGGTCTGGTCCGCGACCTACCATCCCACGAACCGGGAGCCCGAAGATTATCTGGTCACCTTCCGGGCCGAGCGCGCTGTCTTTCGCCGCATTGACGAAGACATCGCGACGCAGCTCGACATCGCGGTCTCCACTGAAGACGACGTCGAGGTGCGCCGCCTGACCGTGACCAACCAGAGCGACCGGCCTCGCGAGCTTGAGGTCACGAGCTACGCCGAGATCGCCCTGGCTGCTGTCGCGGAGGACCTGGCCCAACCCGTCTTCAGCAAGCTCTTCATCGAAACCGAGTACCTGCCCGAAAGCGCCGCTCTGGTCTGCGCGCGACGACCCAAGGCGCGGGACGAGGCCCGCGTGTGGGCGGTGCACGTGTTGAGCGTGGAAGGGAGAATGCAGGGGCCCGTGGAATGGGAGACCGACCGCGGGCGGTTCCTGGGCCGCGGCCGCAGCCCCGAAGATCCGGTGGCGCTCGACGGGCGGGCCCTCTCGGGCACCACCGGGGCCGTACTGGACCCGATCGTCAGCCTGCGGCAGCGCATATTCCTGGCCCCGGGTGGGTTCGTGCGCCTGTCCTTCGCGACGGGTGTGGCCGTAAGCCGGGATGGTGCGCTGGCGATGGCCAACAAGTATCACGATCCCAGCGCCGCCGCGCGCACCTTCTCTCTGGCGTTCACGCACGCGCAGAGCACCTTGCGGCACCTCGGCATCTCGAGCGACGAAGCGCAACTCTTCGAGCGCCTCGCTTCCCGGGTCCTGTACTCCGACGCCTCGCTGCGGGCCGGGCCGGAAGTCCTGGGGCGCAACGTCCTGGGTCAGCCGGGCCTGTGGGCTCAGGGGATCTCCGGCGATCTCCCGATCCTTCTGCTGAGTGTCGTCGAGGGAAAGGACTTCCCCCTCGTCCTCCAGGTCCTCCAGGCCCAGGAGTACTGGCGGCTCAAGGGCCTGAGCGCGGACGTCGTGATCCTGAACGTGGATCCGGTGAGCTACGTGGACGAGTTGCACGTTCAGCTCGCGGCGCTGCTCGACACCGGCCCTTGGGGAGCGTGGAAGCATCGGCCGGGAGGGGTATACCTGCTGCGCGGCGACCGGATGAGCGCGGACGAGAGGATCCTGCTCGCCAGCGTGGCCCGGGTGGTCCTCAGCGGGGCTCGCGGCAACCTGTCGGAGCAGTTGGATTGGCCGTACTCGGAGCCGGACTGGCGAGAGGAGCAGCAGCCGCCACCACCACGCCTGGCTCCGGGCCCGGACTACGGAGAGATCGAGGTCCCCGCCCTCACCTTCCCCAACGGTACGGGCGGATTCGCCGACGGTGGCCGCGAATACGTGGTCGTCCTCGATGGGGACCAGGAGACGCCGCTGCCCTGGGTAAACGTGATAGCCAACCCCGGCTTCGGTACCGTGGTCTCGGCATCGGGTTCGGCGTTCACGTGGGCGGAGAACAGCCGCGAAAACCGCCTCACGCCCTTCGCGAACGATCCCGTGAGCAACCCCACCTCCGAAGCCCTCTTCTTGAGGGACGAGGACGGAGGCGACGTGTGGTCACCCACGCCGGGGCCGACGCGACGGACCCTGCAGAGTGGCCGGTTCCTGGTACGACACGCCGCCGGGGTCTCCCGCTTCACCCATGCCTCCCATGGCATCCTCCACGAGCTCGCGGTCTTCGTGGACGCGGCGGACCCGGTGAAGTTCTCGACCCTTACCCTCACCAACCGGACCGACCGCCCACGGCGACTGAGCGTGTTTGCCTACAACGAATGGCACTTGGGCCCTCCCCAGCCCGGGGAACAGCTGCACGTGATGACGGAGCTCGACGCGGAGACGGGAGCCGTGCTGGCCAGGAACCCGTACAACCAGGACTTCGCCGGCCGGGTGGCCTTCGCTCACGCCAGTGAGGCGCTGATCTGGGCGACCGGAGACCGGCTCTCCTTCCTGGGGCGCAACGGCTCGCTGGCGAGGCCGGCCGCCCTGCGTCGGCAGACCCCTTCGGCTCAATTCGGGGCGGGACTCGACCCCTGCGCGGCACTACAGGTCGAGATCGCCTTGGGCCCGGGAGAGAGCCGCCGCCTCGTCCTCATCGTGGGACAGGGAAGGGATCATGAGCACGCCCGCGAGCTGGTGCGCCGTCATGGCAGCGTCGCGGGGGCGGACACCGCTATCGAAGCGGTGCAGCGGCTCTGGACCGAAACCCTGGAGACCGTCCAGGTGCGCACCCCTGATGACTCCTTCGATCTCCTCATGAACCGCTGGCTCGTGTATCAGGACCTGAGCTGCCGGCTCTGGGCGCGGTCCGGCTTCTATCAACCGGGGGGCGCCTTCGGCTTCCGCGATCAGCTTCAGGATGCCATGGCCCTCTCCCTGGCGAGGCCCGACCTTTTCCGGGCGCACATCCTCAAAGCTGCGGGCCGGCAGTTCCTCGAAGGGGACGTGCAGCACTGGTGGCACGAGCCCTCGGGCCGCGGCATTCGCACCCGCTGCTCGGACGACCTGCTCTGGCTGCCGTACGCCGTCGCGCATTACGTGGACACGACCGGGGACCGCGGCGTCCTCGAGGAGATCGTCCCGTTCCTGGAGGCTCCGGTCCTCGCCGCTGGTGAGATAGAGGCCTACGGACAACCCTCGGTCTCCGCCACGTCGGCTTCGCTGTTCGACCACTGCGTGCGCGCCATTGACAAGGGCCTTACGGTCGGCGCCCACGGCCTCCCACTGATCGGCAGCGGCGATTGGAACGACGGGATGAGCCGGGTCGGGATCCAGGGTCGCGGCGAAAGCGTCTGGCTCGGGTGGTTTCTGCATACGGTGCTGCGGCAGTTCATCCCCCTGTGCGAAAACCGGGACCCGGCGAGAGTGGCACGCTACGCGAGCGAGGCCAGCCGGCTTGCGGGCGTCATCGAGCAGTCCTGGGACGGGGAGTGGTACCGGCGGGGTTACTATGACGACGGGACACCCTTGGGCTCGGCGCAAAACGACGACTGCAAGATTGATTCGATCGCCCAGTCGTGGGCCGTCTTGTCGGGAGCCGCTCCGCTGAAGNNCCCCCGTTCGACCAGTCGGCGCAGGACCCCGGTTACATCAAGGGATATCCGCCCGGGGTGAGGGAGAACGGGGGACAGTACACGCACGCCGCCGTGTGGACGGTCATGGCGGTGGCCCGGCTCGGCAACGGGGACGAGGCGGTGGAGTTGTTCCACCTCCTGAACCCCATCAACCACACGCGAAGCGCCGCAGACGTCGAGCGGTACAAGGCCGAGCCGTATGCCACCGCGGCTGACGTCTACTCCCACCCGGCCCACATCGGGCGTGCCGGCTGGACGTGGTACACGGGCTCCGCGGGCTGGATGTACCGGGCGGGACTGGAAAGCATCCTCGGCCTCAAGCGTCACGGCACGAGCTTCGAGCTGGATCCCTGCATCCCCACGGCTTGGCCCGAGTATTCCATCGTCTGGCGTTTCGGTCGAACCCGCTACGAGATCGCGGTCTCCAACCCACAACACCGCTGCCGGGGGATCGCGGAAGCCGAACTGGACGGCAACCCCGTGGACCCTGCGGCCATCCCCCTCGTGGACGATGGCACCACGCACCAGGTGCGCGTGGTCGTGGGGGAGCGGGAGCACGGCGCGCGGAGCACGCCTGGGCGCGGCATGGCGCCGCGGGACTAGAGCTACCTGCTCGTCCTCCTGTAATCGCGCCCGCAATCGCAGGGCGCCTGCCGATAGCGGAGTAGGCCTGTTGGACGAGGGATGATCCACCCCTTCGATGGATGTTGCCCCGACGCGTGAGGCATAGCTTCCGGTCATCCGGAAGTGGCCGCACTCCGCCGACACATCGCAGCCCAACAGGGAGGTCCGATGAAACCCAGCACGAGGAATCAAGCCAAGGGCGAGCTGCACGCGATCAAGGGCAAGGCCAAGGAAGCGGTTGGGAGACTCACGAACGACCCCGACCTGGAAGCCGAAGGCACGGTCGAGAAGACGCAGGGCAAGGTGCAGAAGAAGCTCGGCCAGATCGGGAAGGTCTTCGGGCAGTAGCGGGACGCTTCAAGCCGACGACGTCAGCAGACTCCGTGGGCCCGGCACTCGCCGGGCCCGTTCTACATGCTCCTTGCCGTGAGGTAGCGGCTCCCATGGCCAGATATTGGTGGCAATGCACCTCGTGCGGCGACAGGCCGGCTTGGTTGACGGTCTGCCGCTCGCGCAGCGTCTCAGCCTTCATCTGGGACGAGTTGGCCCCAAGCGGCTGGGATCAGAGCCTTCTGCGTCGCAGGTGCAGGTGCAAGCGCCGCTCGCTGCGCATCACGTACCGGTTTCGGCGCGGCGATCCCGAGAGGATCAGCGTCAGGCACATCGTTGGGCTTGGCCCGGATGGCGATTATCTCCCGATGCTCTGGGAGACCTTTCGGCATTCGAGTCCCCGGACGCATTGGATTGACTTCAAGTACCAAAGGGGCCGCAGCCCGTGGGGGCTCAACAAGCGGCTGGTACTGGAGAGGGCAGAACTGGCGCGATTGCTGCGAGCGTACCAACAGGCTACGCGACGGACCTGGTGATCGTGACGCCCCGCGCGCGCAATTCCTCCATCATCGTCTCGAAGAACCGATCGTCGCCGGCGAGGCGCTCCGGGGGCTGCACGCCCGGGCGCGACAGCTCGCCGCGCGCGAGAAGACGGGCCACGATGGCGCACGGGAAGCCGGTGGTGCGCGCCATCGAGTGGTAGCCGGTCGTGGGATCGGCTTCGTCGTACAGGTCCCAGGTCCAGGTCTGGTGTGTGCCGCCCACGATGCCCGTCGCCTCGACGCGCATCACCGTGAGATCCGCCTCGCCCTCGGGGAGGCGCCAGGCGTCGAAGAGGAGCTTGGTGGTTACGTCGTAGGGACGGATCCGCGTCCCCGCCACATCCATCGGCTCCTGCGACAGGAAACCGGTCTCACGGAGCATCCGCATTTTCTCCACGTGGCCCGGCCAGCGGAGGGTCTTCTCCTTCATGAATGGGGCGTGGAGGGTCGTCGCGAGGCTGCGGAGTCCGTCGGTGTTGAACGCCTCAACGGTGCCGACGCGCGGCAGGTCCACCAGCTCGAGGTCGGTGAGAGCCGGCTTGGTCACCAGCCGGCCGTGCTCGACCCAGCGCGCGGGACGCGTGTACTCCTCGATCACGTCCACCGCCGAGAAGACGACCCGGTACTCGAAGGGCCACACGCGGTTCTTGGGCAACCCTCCGACCAGGACGAGCATCCGCTCGACGCTGTCGAACTCGTGCTCCGCGCGGCCGCACAGGAGGTTGGAGAGCCCGGGGGCCACTCCACAGTCCACCACCGCGGTCACGCCCCGCTCGCGGGCGAGGCCGTCCAGCTCGAGAAAGTCCTCTGACATGAAAGCGATGTCGGCGTAAGGCTTGCCGGCCTCGATGACGAGGCGGAGAAGACGGTAACCCATATGGCCGGGGGCCGCGCCGACGACGACGTCGGCGTCGCCGATGGCCCTGCGCACTGCCGCGTCGTCCGCAAGGTCGAGGGCGATCGTAGCGAGGCCCTCCGCGCGCAGGCGCGCCAGCGTCCGTTCGGCGCCGTCGGCCACAGTGACGTGGAGGTCTTTCTCCCGGGCGAGGTCGCGCGCGATCACGCGGCCGACCAACCCACCTCCGAGGACGATGATCCTGCTCACTTCGCGCTCCTTGCGCTGCGCCTCGCGCGGCCACGGACATCACCGGAGACCGAACGAGGCGAATGGCACTCGGAAAGTAACGGCTGCACCTCGAGGTTCCGAGCCTCCGAGCTTCGAGCGCAATTGCAAAGCCCCGGCCAATGATCGGCCGGGGCTAAGTCCTTGCAGCGCTGCGTGTGGCTAACCGCGGCCCTCTCCGGGGCGGCGCCTGCCGCTTACGGCGCGCGCGTGCCTTCCGTCGGAATGCGGCGCACGGAGTCCGGCTTCGTCGTCTTGTAGTGGGCGACGGTCAGGCCGACCAGCATGCCGTTCTGGAGCCGGAACATGCCGTGCGTTGTCACCTGCACTCCCTTGCGCAGCGCGCTCTCGTACGGGCCCGCCTCGATTACGACGCTGTCGCCTGCCACCGCGGCCACGCGCGCGGGGATCGGCTTCCGGTTGGGAAACGTGATCGTCCAACCGGCCGTGTCGGCGGTGGCGTTGAGCTGGTACGTCACTATCGTGGTGTCCCGGGCCTCGTTCATCCCTTTCACGCTCCACTTCCCGGCGACGTCAGCGAGCGCGATCGCGGGAGGGGGCGGAGGAGCCACGGAGGCCGCGGCGGGGGCTTTGGTCTCGGGTTTGGCGCAGCCGACGACCGCGGCTGCACAGGAGCAGAAAATGGCGAAGCGGCGCATG
>PMIK01000132.1 GCA_003157095.1 Gemmatimonadota bacterium
CGATCCGGCGCCGGTTGGCTGGATTGATATCGTTGTTGAGCTGATAGTCCTGCGAGGCCAGGAACGACGTGTCGCCCGCCGCCGAGAGGACGGCGAGGATCTCGAGGAGGCGAGCCATCCGGGTCAGACCGTGCTGCCGGGTCATGCCGAGCAGCGGCGGGCCGACCTCGATCGCCGTGGCGGCGCTGAAGCACACTCCCCGGCTCGCCTTCGCGAACAGCTCGCCGAGGGCGCGGGCGGCGTCCAGCTCGAGAAGGTCGCGCCCGAAACAGTCGGCGCGAAACTGCACCACGACCACCTCGGGCGAGCCGGACCGNNTCGCTGCGGATGATCCACGTCAGCTCGTATTCCGGGTGGTAGTGCCAGGCGTGATCCACCGCGAAGGTCCTGCAGCGGAAGTGCAGGCACCGGAACGAGCTGTCGGCGTCCGAGTGTATGGACTCGAACTGCGGATCCATGCGCGTCAACTCCCGAGTCTCTGCCGTAAACGTACATCCGAACCGGTGCGGTATCACCCATGCCGCACGCATGAGCACCCGAGCGCTGGCGCGGCGGGCCAGGCCGGGCGCAACTCCGTATCGCCGCGCGGTCAACTGGAACGTGGTGCCTGCCGCCCCCGATGGCCCAGATTTGATGAGGCACGAGTCACGACCCACTTGGCGAGGGGCGAACCATGCACGGCCGCACGAATCGCGCGCTCCCGGCGTTACTGCTGGTTGGTTGGTTGGGCACGGCCATGGTGGTCCGGTACGCCGCGGCCCAGAGCCGAGCGGAATCGGCCGCCGGCTGGGCCGCGGAGAACGAAGTCGTCTACCAGCTCTTCGTCCGTAGCTTCCGCGACAGCAACGGCGACCGGATCGGCGACCTGCGCGGCATCCAGCAGGAGCTCGGCTACCTCCACGATCTGGGCGTGACGTCGCTGCTGCTGACGCCGATCAATCCGTCGCCCCTCTACCACAACTACTTCGCTTCGAGCATCTGGGGGGTGGATTCCACATTCGGAGACATGGCCGCGCTCCACAACCTGGTGGAGGCGGTGCACGCCCGGGGGATGAAGATCTACCTCGACGAGGACGACCAGTACGCGACCGCAGACAACCCGTGGCTCAAGGAGTCGCTTGGCCATCCGGACTCGCGCTACAGCCACTACATCCTCTACAAGAACCCGAACAACACCGACCCCGAGCCCATCATCTTCGGCCTCACCGCTCTGCCGTCCTACACCGGGGCCAAGGTGCCCGTCGCCACCGTGAACCTCCTCTATCCGGGCGTCGAGCAGGCAATCGAGAGCCTGTTCGTGTCCCTGGTGGACCCGAACCACGACGGGCGCTTCGACGACGGAGTGGATGGGTTCCGCCTCGATCACATGATGGACAACCTCGACGGCAGTGGGAGGCTCCCCAACCTGTTCGCCGACTTCTGGGCGCCGGTTTTCGCCCGGGCCCGGGCCGTCAACCCGCGGATTCGGTTCATCGCCGAGCAGTCGGATTGGGGCTACGGCGAAGACTGGCTGACCCGGGGCGGCGCCGACATGGTGTTCGCCTTCTCGCTCCAGCGCGCGATCACCTCGTTCAACCGGGACTCGATCGCGCGCGTCATCGAGGGGACGGTGCAGCACACGCCCGGCGGCAAGGGGCAGCTCCTGATGATCGAGAACCACGACATGAACCGGTTCGCGTCCGTCGTGGGCGGGGACCTGCGCAGGGAGAAGGTCGGCGCCGCGCTCGACGTCCTGCTCAAGGGCACGCCCCTGATCTACTACGGTCAGGAAATCGGGATGAAGGGGATGCAGTCGCACGCCTGGAACTCCGATGCGAACGACATCCCCGATCGGGAAGCCTTCAGGTGGACGCGCCGGGTCGAGGACCCCGGCTCCGCGATCTGGTACAAGGACACGGGTCCGTGGTGGACGGAGCGGTACGCCAGCGACGGCGACGGGATCTCGGTCGAGGAGCAGCAGCACGACCCCAACTCGCTCCTGTCGTTCTACCGGCGTCTGCTGGCGCTGCGGCGGTCGCGTGCGGACCTCCGGTCCGGCGACGAGCGCGTCGTCGGGACCGATCAGCCGAACGTGCTCGCGGTGCTGCGCAGCGCGGGCGCGCAGGCGAGCGTCCTCCTCGTGAACCTGTCGGACTCTGCCGTCACCGTCACCGTGGCGCGCGACAGCGTGCCCGCGGCGCTCGCCGGCCGGGTGACGGATCTCATCGGCGGGTCAGCTGTGCCGGCTGCGGCTGGCGGGCCGCGCGTTCAGCTGCCGCCCTTCGGCGTGGAGCTTCTGGCCGCAGGCCGTCGCGGCCGCGGAGGTGCGCGATGACACCGCCGGCACCGGATGGCTCGAGCGGGAGCTACTTCCCCGACGTCGGGTCGGTGCGGTACGAGGGGCCCGGCACCTCGAATCCGCTCGCCTATCGCTGGTACGACCCCGAGCGGGTCGTCCTCGGCAGGACGATGGCCGAGCAGCTTCGCATCGCCGTGTGCGCGTGGCACGGCTTCGGCTGGACGGGGAGCGACATGTTCGGCGCGCCGACTTTCGACCGTGCGTGGCTCAAGGGAAGCGACCCGCTGCAGGTGGCCGAGCGCAGGCTCGACGCCATGATGGAGTTCGTGCAGAAGCTGGGCGTGCCCTTCTACGTCTTTCACGATCGCGACCTGGCCCCGGAGCTTGGCACGATGGCCGAGAGCCGGAAGGCGCTCGCCGTCATGGTGGAAAAGGCGGCCGAGGCACAGGAGCGCACGGGCGTCCGGCTGCTTTGGGGGACGGCCAACCTGTTCTCGCATCCGCGCTACATGGCCGGCGCCGCCACCAACCCGGATCCGGAGGTATTCGCGTGCGCGGCGCTCCAGGTGCGTGACGCCATGGAGGCGACGAAGCGGCTGGGTGGCTCCGGCTACGCGCTGTGGGGCGGCCGCGAAGGCTACGACACGCTCCTCAACACCGATCTGGCGCGCGAGGCGGCGCAGCTCGGCCGGTTCGTGGCGATGGCGGTGGAGCACAAGCACAAGATCGGGCTCGAGGGGCCCATCCTCATCGAGCCGAAGCCGATGGAGCCGGCCAAGCATCAGTACGACCGTGACGTGGCGACGGTGTACGGATTCCTGCGGCGCTTCGACCTCGAGCAGGAGGTCGGCGTCAATCTCGAGTGCAACCACGCCACGCTGGCCGGCCACAGCTTCGAGCATGAGGTCGCCACGGCGCTCTCGCTCGGCATCTTCGGATCGGTGGACGCCAATCGCGGCGACCCGCAGTGCGGCTGGGACACGGACCAGTTCCCGAACGACGTNNGACGCCAAGGTGCGCCGCCAGAGCGTAGACCTTGTGGACCTGTTCCACGCGCACATCGGGGGCATAGACACCCTCGCGCGTGCCCTGCTCGTCGCCGCCGGCATGATCGAGGAAGGCCGGCTGGAAACCCTCAGGGCAGCGCGCTACGCCGGCTGGGACGGCGCCCTCGGCCGAGGGATTCTCTCGGGCGGGCTCAGTCTCACGGCGGCGGCCGATTACGCACTGGCGCATCGGCTCGAGCCCGCGCCGCGCTCCGGCCGGCAGGAGATGCTGGAGAACCTCGTGAGCCGGCACGTCCAGGGGACGGCGCCCGCCGATGCACCCTGACGGAGGGTGCCGCAGCGGCCGTTCGATCCCCGGTCGCCGGGCTGTCTGAGGGTGGAACGCGCCGGGATCGTCTGCGCGGGTTGCTGGCTCGTTGACCACAACAAGACCATCGCCCGCTGGCCCTCCGAAGAGACGCTGACGAGCGTCCTTGACCTGCGCCTCGACGGTGGTGGCCCTGCACACAACGTGGCGATGGATCTTGCTCGCCTGGGCGCGCCCTTTCCGGTCTGGGGGATGGGGGCCGTCGGTGACGACGCCGGCGGAACGCTGCTCCTGGACTCCTGTCGCGTGCATGGCGTGGACTCCAGCCACATTCGCGTGCTCAATGGCGTCGCCACGTCGCAGACGGATGTCATGACGGTCCAGGCGACGGGGAAACGGACCTTCTTCCACACGCAGGGTGCCAACGCGCTGCTGCAACCGGACGACTTCGACTTCTCCGGTGTCCCCGCGCGCATCCTCCATCTCGGCGCTCCGGGCGTTCATCGTCGCCTCGATCAGGCCTCGGGCAACGGCGAGAACGGATGGGTGTCCGTGCTACGGCGTGCGCGGGAGGCCGGGCTGCAGACCAATCTCGAGATGGTCTCGGCGGCGCCGGAGGACATTCGCTCGCTGGTCCGTCCGTGCCTGAAGCACCTGGATAGCTTGATCATCAATGACTACGAAGCGGCCGCGCTGACCGGCCTCGACCTCGCTGCCGGCGGCCGGGCTTCGGCCCAAACCGCGCGTGCGGCGGCCGAGGCCATCCTGCAGGAAGGCGTCACGGAGCTCGTGGTCATCCATTTTCCCGAGGGCTGTGTCGCGGCGACCGCTGGCGGCGGCGTCATCACGCATCCCTCACTGCGGGTGCCGGCCGGCATGATTGAGGGCGCCAATGGGGCGGGGGATGCGTTCGTTGCGGGAGTGCTCTACGGTCTCCACGACCGCTGGCCGCTGGAACAGAGTCTGATCCTGGGCTTGTGCGCCGCCGCGTCGGCGTTGCGGTCCGTTTCGACGACGGCCTCGGTAGGCACAGTCGCGGATTGCCTTGCTCTTCCTGCCAGCTGGGGCTGGCGGGATGCCCTGTAGCCGGCATCACGCTGGCGCTCGCCACACGCGGCCGGCCGCTACGTCAACTTCCTCGGCGGCCCCAAGCCGACCAGCGACTTCAAGGGCGCCACGCCGGAGGGCGTCGCCAACCAGCGTCGCTTCGGCTCGAGTCGCGCGGCCCGCTGGTCCGGCATGCAGGTGCGCGGCCCGCTGGCGTTAGGTCGGGGTTTTCCGCTCTGGGGCATGCGGAGTCGCATCCAGGCCACACTGTGTGTCGGCTGCGCTACAAGAATCACCATTATCCGGTCTGGCGTCGGAATTCGCGCGGCGGGTACTTGCAAGCGCGGCAGCCACTTCCGCAACTCGACGCCGGCCTGGCGCCTCGGCATGTCCGGGGTACAGCGTGTGCACGCTCCGGGAAGCGATCGAGCGAGTCCGCTCCGAGCGGGAGGCGTGCCGTGCCTGAGTGGTGGGGGCTGCGTGTGGAGGGGCAGCTGGTTCGCGTCGTTCATTGGCGCGAGGTGTCTCCTCCGACTCTGTCGGACTTCAGCACGACGGTCCTGAGCGGGGTCGAGTACGAGATCGCACCCCTGCACGGTGCCGGCGGCTGAATGAGCGTCCCGACGGCAAGAGGTGCATTCCGCTCCTTCCGCTGACCCGGGAGCAGGGCCGCCGCATTTCGGTTGTCAGCAGCCCGCTGACCACAACCGACTTCCCTGGCGCACGCTAACGCTCAGACGGGTGCGCCAGCCTCCGCGCCAGGCCCCCACGGCATCTGTGCCGTGCGGCGGTCGCGACACCGAACTTGACCCCCGACTTCCTCGCCCTTCATGGTTGAGTGGGCTACACCCACGACCGACCGGTATTCACGGAGCGGAGTTGCTCCGGAGGTTGCCATGCGCATCGGGATCATTGGAGCGGGAATGATCGGCTCGACGATGGCGAAGCTATGGGTCGGCGCCGGGCACGAGGTGCGTGTGGCGTCACGTCATCCCGAGAATCTGAAGGCCCTCCTGGAGCCACTCGGCACGCGTGCGTCGTCCGGAACGCCGAAGCAGGCGGCGGACTTCGGTGCTGTGGTCATGCTGACCGTTCCGCTCAAGGCCGTTCCCGATCTCGCGCGAGACCTCGCGTCATCGCTGGCCGGCAAGATCGTGCTGGATACGGGGAACGCGTACGAACGGCGTGACGGTGACACCGCGCGCCAGGCCTCACAGCACCCGCTGGGCTCGGCCGGCTGGGCGGCGGCGATGTTTCCCGGCAGCCGGTGGGTCAAGGCGTTCAACTCGGTATACTTCAAGACGCTCGAGAGCGAGGCACATCGAAACGGAGATCGCGTCGGCATTCCGCTGGCAGGCGACGATCCGGAGGCTCTCGAGACTGCGGCCGGCCTGGTGCGGGATGCCGGATTCGATCCCGTGATCGTCGGTTCGCTCGCGCGTGGCAAGGAATTCGAGCCGAACACGCCTTGCTACAACACCGGCATGAGCGGACCCGAACTCCGGACGTTNNCGGAAAGGCCGCCGGTCCACCGGAAGCGCCAAGCCCGGCGCAAAGACGAAGAAGAAGGCCGTGGCACCCGCGTCCGTCCATGCGGCTCCGGTCACCGAGGACGATCTGTATCTGTTCAACGAGGGGAGCCACTACAACCTCTACAACAAGCTCGGCTGCCATCTCACCACGCTGAAGGGCACGGCCGGGGCGACCTTCGCCGTGTGGGCCCCCAACGCCGACTACGTGTCGGTGATCGGGGACTTCAACGGCTGGAACACGGCCGCCAACCGGCTGGCCCCGCGCGGCTCCTCCGGCATCTGGGAGGGATTCATCGGCGGGGTGAAGAAGGGCGACGGCTACAAGTACCACATCGGCGCGCGGGCTGGGGGCTACCAGGTGGACAAGGCCGACCCCTTCGGCATCCACCATGAAACGTCTCCGAAGACCGGCTCCAAGGTGTGGGACCTCGAGTACGAGTGGGGCGACGGGGAGTGGATGGCCGGCCGAGGCGCGCGGAACGCGCTGGCGAGCCCCATCTCGACCTACGAAGTGCATCTCGGCTCGTGGATGCGCGTGCCGGAGGACAGCAACCGCTCGCTCTCCTACCGCGAGCTGGCGGACAAGCTGGTGCCCTACGTCAAGGACTTGGGGTTCACCCACGTCGAGTTCTTGCCGGTCATGGAGCATCCGTTCTACGGCTCCTGGGGCTACCAGACCACCGGCTACTTCGCCCCGACCAGCCGGTACGGAACCCCGCAGGATTTCATGTACCTCATAGACCAGCTCCACCAGGCGGGGATCGGCGTGATCCTGGACTGGGTGCCCTCCCACTTCCCGACCGACGAGCACGGCCTGGGGAACTTCGACGGCACGCACCTGTTCGAGCACGCCGACATGCGCCAGGGTTTTCATCCCGACTGGAGCAGCTACATCTTCAACTACGGGCGGCACGAGGTGTGCTCGTTCCTGCTCTCTTCGGCATTCCTGTGGCTGGACGTGTACCACGCCGATGGGCTACGGGTGGACGCGGTGGCCTCGATGCTCTATCTCGACTACTCCCGCAAGGCGGGGGAGTGGATCCCCAACAAATTCGGCGGGCGCGAGAACCTGGAAGCGGTGGATTTCCTGCGGCGTTTCAACACCGCCGTCTACGAGCGCCACCCAGACGTGCAGACGATCGCGGAGGAATCCACGTCGTGGCCCATGGTCTCCCGGCCAACCTATGTCGGAGGGCTGGGCTTCGGATTCAAGTGGGACATGGGCTGGATGCACGACACGCT
>PMIK01000250.1 GCA_003157095.1 Gemmatimonadota bacterium
GAAGAACGCCAGGCCCGGCGTCATCAGCATCACCAGGCTCGAGCAGAGCAGCATGAAGCCGGTGTTGCCTGTGTCGAGATGAAGCATCTCGTGCATCTCCTTTCAGACTCGAGAGGACAAAAAAATCGGCGCGCACCACCAGAGAAGCGGCGGTGCGGCCGTTGCGAGTGCGATCGGCGCGGCGAAGCGATACGGTGTCTGCATGCCCGGAGCGGGCGGAGGCCGCGGCCGCCGCGAGAGCTGGAGCAACTCGATGGAACCCGGGCGCCAGCGCAGCCGGCGGGCCGCAAGACGCTCCTGGCCGCCAATACCGGGGTCGGCTTCGTGGTGCGGTGTCACCCCGGCGTCGCGCGTCCTGCCGCGGGGAGAGCGGGTGGTGCTCGCGATGGCCATCTGAGCGCGGGCGCGCAGGTCGTACCGCGGTCGCCGCAGCAGCCAGTGCCCGAGCAGGTCGCCTGAGGACTCCGCGAACGGGAGCGCGAGGCGAGGTGCGGCTGCCGACAGCTCGATCACGACCGGCACTCCGGCACCGATCCTCGCGATCACCACCGCTGGGCCGATGGCCAGCATCGCCGCGGCCAGCAGCGATGTGACGAACAAGCCGCAGAGACGTGCAAGGCGGAGCTGTGGTGTCGGGATTGCGACGGAAACGTCCGGCGGCAGCCCCCGTCCTGGGATGGGGGCATTCGGGGGGAATCGGCTGTCCAGAAACTGCGGCTCAGGAGGCATGAGGTCACCGAGCGAGACGACGCCAGGCGCCGCAATATTCGCACCGGCGCAGAGGAAGCGCCAGACGGCGGGGGCCCGGCGAGGGACGGAATCAAACTTGCGGCGGCGTAGCGCGAGTGTTTCTTAGGTGCGCGCCTCCGACCGAGAGTCCGAAATGCCGCTCAGCCGCATGGTCGCTTCGCTATCGCTGCTCTTCCTGCTCGCGGCTCCCGCCGGCGCATTGCTGGAGTACTTCGCCCCGCTCAAGGCGTGGCTCGACCGGCAGAACGCCGGGGCACCGGTCGGCTGGTAGCCGTGGCCCGGAACGTGGCGTGACGCCCGAGGTTCGGTCAGCGGCGCTGTTCATGGCGGGGGCGCTCGTCTTCTACTCCACCGGAGTGTGGGGCGAACGTCTGGCCGCGCGGCTCAAGCCATGGCACCTGGCCCTGTTCTGGATCGGCTTCGCGTGCGACAGCGCCGGCACGGACCAGATGCGGCGGATGGCCGGCGGGCTGCGCTTGACCTTCCACGGCGTGACCGGCGCCGCCGCGCTTCTCCTGATGCTGGCTCACGCGCTCTGGGCAACCGCGGTCATGTTGCGTCGCGACAAGCGCGCGATTCTCACCTTCCACCGGATCAGCATCGTCGTTTGGACCGTGTGGCTCGTACCGTTCCTCAGCGGCGCACTCCTCGCCTAGGACCCACTCATGCGCGACTGGACACGACGGGACGTGGTGAAGACCGGGCTCGCAGCATCGCTCGGCGCGATCGCGATGCCGGAGGAGATCCTGCGCAGGCCGTCGCCGACGGAGGGCGGCGCCGCGGGCGCCGACCGGAGGGATGAGCCCGCACCGGCGCCCGTGCGCGAGCGGCTGCTCCTGGACCGCGGCTGGCGCTTTCACCTCGGGCACGCCGGCGATCCCCAGCGCGACTTCGGCTTCGGCCGGGGCGAGGAGTTCGCGAAGACGGGAGAATTCATGCCCGCACCCTCCAAGCCGGACTTCGACGTCAGCGCGTGGCAGGCGGTGGACCTGCCGCACGACTGGGCGGTCGAGCTGCCCTTCGAGAACGCCGAGGCGCTGTACAACCAGGGGTTCAAGCCGATCGGCCGCGCCTACCCGGCGACCAGCATCGGGTGGTANNCTGGGCAACAACCTGAGCGGCTACGCGCCATTCCGCTTCGACATCAGCGACGTGGCGAACTACGGCGGCCCCAACGTGCTGGTGGTGCGCGCCGATGCGAGCGAACACGAGGGGTGGTTTTACGAGGGCGCCGGCATCTACCGCCACGTCTGGTTGGTAAAGGCCGCGCCGGTGCACGTGGCGCAGTGGGGCGCGTGCGTTGCGTCCGAGGTCCGGGACGGCGTGGCGACGCTCACGATCACCACCCAGGTGAACAACGAAGGCGATGAGGCGCCGGTGTGCCGCGTGCGCTCGTCCATCGCCGATCCGGCGGGCCGGGTGGTCGCGACAGCGGCGACGGCGCCGGCGCGGCTCTCCCCATGGAGCGGCCGGGAGTTCCCCCAAACCGTGACGGTGCGGGCGCCGTCCCTTTGGTCGGTCGAGACACCGCACCTCTACCGGCTCACCACCGTCGTCGAGGCGGGCGGCGCCGCTACCGACCGGTGCGAAACCGCCTTCGGCATCCGCACCATGCGCTTCGAGGCGGACCGCGGCTTTCTCCTCAACGGCGAGCGCGTGGAGCTGAAGGGTACCTGTAATCACCAGGACCACGCGGGTGTCGGGNNCCGACGCCCGAGCTGCTGGACGCCTGCGACCGGCTGGGAATGCTGGTGCTGGACGAGACCCGGATGCTGGGCTCGAGCGAGGAGGCGCTGAGCCAGTTCGGGCGGATGATCCGGCGCGACCGCAACCATCCCTGTGTCCTCGCGTGGTCCATCGGCAACGAGGAAGGGCGCGTGCAGGGCGGGGAGCGCGGGGCCCTGATCGCCGCGGCGATGAAGCGGCTGGCGCGCCGGCTCGACCCCACGCGTCCGATCACGGAGGCGATGAACGGCGACTGGGGGAAGGGGCTCTCGCGGGTGGTGGACATCCAGGGGTTCAACTACTTCGTCGGCGACATGGACGAGTTCCACCGCCGCTTCCCGCGCCAGCCGTCAATGGGCACGGAGACGGCCAGCACGGTCTCGACGCGTGGCATCTACGCCAACGACGCGGCCCGGGGCTACCTCAGCGCGTACGACGTGAACTTCCCGCCGTGGGCCACGACGGCGGAACGGTGGTGGCAGTACTTCGACGAGCGCCCCTTCCTCGCGGGCGGCTTCGCGTGGACGGGGTTCGACTACCGCGGCGAGCCGACGCCCTACAAGTGGCCCTGCATCAGCTCGCACTTCGGCATCATGGACACGTGCGGCTTCGAGAAGGACAACTTCTACTACTACCAGGCCTGGTGGGGCGCCGCGCCGGTGCTGCACCTGTTCCCGCACTGGACCTGGCCGGGCCGCGAGGGCGAGGAGATCGAGGTGTGGTGCCACTCCAACCTCGAGCGGGTGGAGCTGCTGCTGAACGGCCGGAGCCTGGGGACCCAGGAGGTGCGGCGGGACCGGCACCTGATGTGGAAGGTGCCCTACGCAGCCGGCACGCTCGAGGCGCGCGGCTGGCGCGGTGGGCAGCTCGTGCTTACCGCGAAGCGCGAGACCACCGGCGCTCCCGCCCTCCTGCTGCTCGTGGCGGACCGCGACGCGATCTCGGCGGACGGCGAAGACGTCGCCGTGGTCGAGGTGCGGGTGGTGGATGCGGAGGGCCGCGGCGTGCCGGTGGCGGACGACGAGGTGACGTTCCAGGTGTCGGGTCCCGCGCGGCTCATCGGCGTCGGCAACGGCGACCCGAGCAGCCACGAGGCGGACAAGGGGGAATCGCGGCGCGCGTTCAACGGGCGCTGCATGGCGATCGTGCAGGCGACGAAGCAGCCGGGCGAGATCCGCGTCGAGGGCACGGCGCCGGGGCTGGCTCACGGCGTCGCCGTGATTCGCGGGCTGCGCGCAGCCGCGCGCCCCGCGGTGGAGTGAGCAGGGTTGTCCCGCATGCGTCTCATGACTCGGAGCGAGTCGAGGAGGGTGTCATGAAAGCGTGTTTCCCGGTAGTCCTGTTCGCCCTCGCGGGTTCGGGCCTTCTGGCCCAGGGCGCGCCGCAGTCCATCAAGCTCCCCGAGCCACGGCATCAGGGCGCGATGTCGGTCGAGGCCGCGTTGTCGGCGCGCCAATCGGTTCGCACGCTGGCCCGGGACTCCATCGCGCTGGCGGACGTGGGACAGCTGTTGTGGGCGGCTCAGGGCGTCAATCGGCCCAATGGCCACCGCACCGCGCCGTCGGCGATGGCGGCCTATCCGCTCGAGCTATATCTCGTGGCGTCGCGGGTGAGCGGGCTGGCGGGCGGCGTGTACCACTACGGCGTCGTTGGGCACGTGCTCGAGCCGGTGCTGAGCGGCGACCGACTCCGCGAGTTCGTGGATGGCGCCTCGCACCAGGCGTGGGTTGCCGACGCGGCGGCGGTGATCGTCTTCACGGCCGTCCCCGGGCGGACCTCCCGGTTCGGGGCACGCACCGAGCGGTTCGTCTCCGACGAGGTGGGGGCGTCCGCCGAGAACGTATACCTGCAGGCCGCGGCGCTGGGCCTTGGTACCACCTTCGCTGGATCCGTTCAGGATACGGCGGCGGCGCGAATCCTCGCTCTGCCGGCGGATCGATCCGCCGTGGGTATCATGCCGGTCGGGCACCCGCGCTAGNNGCGACGGTAGCTCTCGGGCGCGATGAACGTTCTGCTGGTCTACCCGGAGTTCCCCGACACCTTCTGGAGCTTCAAGCACGCCCTGCGCTTCGTGCGGAAGCAGGCGTCTTCTCCCCCGCTCGGCCTCCTGACGGTGGCGGCCATGCTGCCTGCCGAGTGGAGCCTCCGGCTGCTGGATACGAACGTGCAGGCGCTCACCGACGCGGACCTCGAGTGGTCGGACTGCGTCTTCATCAGCGCGATGGGGGTGCAGCGGCCATCGGCGGACCGGATCATCGCGCGGTGCCGCGAGGCTGGCCGCACTATCGTCGCGGGCGGGCCGCTGTTCACCGCGCAGCCCGGGCAGTTCGACGCGGTGACCCACCTCGTGCTGAACGAGGCCGAGCTGACGCTGCCGCCATTTCTCAAAGACTTCGCCGCCGGCTGCGTGCGACGGATCTATCGCACGTCGGCCTTTGCCGACCTGCGGCAGACGCCAGTCCCCCGCTGGGATCTCGTGCGACTGGATCGCTATCAGTCCATGCCGGTGCAGTACTCGCGCGGTTGCCCGTTCGACTGCGAGTTCTGCGACGTCACGGCGCAGCTGGGGCATCGGCCCCGCGCCAAGCGGGCCGGCCAGGTCATCGCCGAGCTGGACCGCCTTTACGCGCTCGGGTGGCGCGGCGGCGTGTTCTTCGTGGACGACAACCTCATCGGCAACAAGCGNNGGGGCATGGCGTTCGGCACCCAGGCCTCCATCAATCTCGCCGACGACGCCCAGCTCGTGCGGCTGATGACGCAGGCGGGGTTCGACACCGTGTTCGTCGGAATCGAGACCCCAAGCGAGAGCGGCCTGCTCGAGTGCAGCAAGAAGCAGAACCTGAACCGGGACCTGGTCGCGGACACGCGGCGCCTGCAGCGCGCGGGCCTCCAGGTGCAGGGGGGCTTCATCCTGGGATTCGACAGCGATTCGGCGTCGGCCCCCCAGCGACTCGCCGAGTTCATCCAGCGCAGCGGAATCGTGACGGCGATGGTGGGGTTGCTGCAGGCGCTGCCGGGTACGCGGCTGTACGATCGAATGACGCGGGCCGGCCGCCTCGTGCAAGCGGGGTCCGGCGACAATGTGGACGGAACAACGAACATCATCCCGCTCGGCGGATGCGACGGGCTGCGCCAGGCATACAAGGACCTGCTGGAGCGCCTCTACGCTCCCAAGGCATACTACCAGCGGGTCCGGATGCTGCTGCGCGAGTATCAGCCGCCGAGGATCAAGGGCAGGCTGGACCTCGGGTTCCTCCGGGAGCAGGCGCTGGCGTGCGCCCGCTCCGTGGTCCGCCTCGGCATCGTCGGCAAGGAACGGGTCGAGTACTGGAAGCTCGTCGCGTGGACGCTGGTCCGGCGGCCGAGGCTGCTCCCCATGGCCGTGACGCTCGCGATCTACGGCTACCACTTCCGGATGATCACCGAGCTGCACATCGGCTAGGGCCGGCGCGCGGCGCGCCCGGCCGCACCTCGCTCAGCGTTGGGTCGTCCCTCGCAGGATGCCGCTCCGAATGCGGGCCGCCCTGGGTGCCGCGTTGGCGTCGTGTGTCAGTTCGGTGACATGCCATTCGACCAGCCGCACCGGCGCGGTGAGCATCAGCTCTTGTCCGCCGCGGCCAGCAGCTTCAGCGTTTCGCTCGCCGCCGGCGCCGAGGAGGCCGGGTTCTGCCCCGTGATCAAGTTGCCATCCACCTGCATGAATGGCCCCCAATCCGGCCCTTTCGCGTAGATCCCGCCGAGGCGCTTCAATTCGTCTTCCACCAGGAACGGCACCACGTTCGTCAGTTTCACGGCCCGTTCCTCCGTATCGGAAAACCCGGTGACGCGCTTGCCCTTGACCAGCGGCGCGCCATCCGCCGCTTTCGTGCGGCGCAGCACGCCCGGCGCATGGCACACCAGCGCCACCGGCTTGCCGGACGCGTGCACGGCTTCGATCAGCGCGATGGAGTCGGCGTCCTCGGCCAGGTCCCACAGGGGCCCGTGTCCGCCTGGGTAGAACACCGCGTCGAACGATTGGCCCACCACGCTCGCCAGCTTCACCGTGTTCGCCAGCGCGCGCCGCCCTTCGGCATCTTGTTTGAAGCGCCCGGTCGCGGCCGTCTGCGCCGCCGGCACGTCGCTCGAAGGATCGAGCGGCGGCTGTCCTCCCTTGGGCGAGGCCAGCGTGATGTGCGCCCCCGCATCGCGGAACACGTAGTAGGGAGCGGCAAACTCCTCCAACCAGAACCCCGTCTTCTTCCCCGTCTTGCCCAACTCATCGTGCGACGTCAGTACCATCAGAATGCGCATATTCGATCCCCCTAGTTCGTTTCAAGGTCCGCCACGCGGACCACCAGTTTCCCAAAATTCTTCCCTTCGAACAGACCCATGAACGCCGTAGGCGCCTTGTCCAGCCCCTCCACCACCTGCTCCTTGTAGCGAATCTTCCCCGCCGCGACCCACTCCGACATCTGCTTGAGAAACTCCGGAAAGCGCGGACCGTAGTCGGCGAAGATGATGAACCCCTGCAAGCGCACGCGTCGCTTGAGCAACGTGCCCATCAGCAGGGGCCCTCGGTCCACGCCGCGGCGCAGTTGCGCGTCGTTATAGTGCGCGATCATCCCGCACAATGGAATGCGCGCCCGCGGATTGAGCAGCGGCAGCACCGCGTCGAGCACCGCGCCACCCACGCTTTCGAAATACACGTCGATGCCGTTTGGGCAGGCCTCGGCCAGTTGCCGCTTCAGGTCCGGCCTCCGGTGATCGATGCAGGCGTCGAACCCCAGCGTCTCGACCGCGTAGCGGCACTTCTCCGCGCCGCCAGCCACGCCCACCGCTCGGCACCCCTTGAGCTTCGCGACTTGCCCGACCACCGAGCCGACTGCGCCCGTGGCCGCGCCCACCACCACCGTTTCGCCCGCCTTCGGCTGCCCGATATCCAGCAGGCCCATGTACCCCGTGAAGCCCGGCATGCCGAGCACGCCCAGCGCGTACGACGGGTGCGGCAGCCCCGCGTCCAGCTTCAGCACGCCCTGCCCATCGGAGAGGGCGTAATCCTGCCAGCCGTTCTGGCTCAGCACCAAGTCTCCGGCCGCAAACCCGGGCAGGTGCGATTCCACCACACGGCTCACGGTTCCCCCCACCATCTCCGCTCCCACTTCCACCGGCGGCGCGTAGGAGGGCGCATCGCTCATCCGCCCGCGCATGTACGGATCGAGCGACAGGTACAGCGTGCGCAGCAGCATCCGCCCCTCCGGCGGGGCGGGCACGGCCGCCGTTACCAGGCGGAAATTCGAAGCCTCCGGCGCCCCGGACGGCCTGGAGGCGAGAACGATCCTTCGATTCGTCAGTTCGCTCATGGTCTTGTCTTCTCCATCGGTTTTCTCAGCGGTCGGTCGTCCCTCGCAGGATGCCGCTCCGGATGCGGGCCGCCCTGGATGCCGCGGCCGCGTCGTACCTCAGCTCGGTGGTGGTCCAGGGCACCAGCCGCACCGGCGCGGTGAGCATCAGCTCCTGCCCGCCGCGGTGGATCATGATGGGCAGCGTTGGCTTGTCGCTGTCGGTCCACTGGAGCCTGAACCCCTCGAACGAGGCGTCCTTGCGTACGTCCACCCCGCCGACCAAGAGGACGGTGTCGCCGATCTGCCCGCCGGCCTCGGCGTACGCCGAGCCGGGCACGACGGTCGTCACCGTGAGGCCGGCACTGTCGCCGGAGGTCGCGATGCCGATGATGGGCGCGCGGTAGGTCCGCACCGCGAAGTGCATCCCGGCCAGCGACAGCATGGAGTCGAGCGGCAGGGTGTCGCGGCCGTCCACGTAGCGCCGGTAGAAGTCGGCAAACGAGGCTCCGCCGGCGGCCCGGCTCACTGCCGCCCAGAACTCCTCGTTGGTAAAGCCGCGGCCGTGCAGGTACGTGTCCCGGTAGAGCCCTCGCATCACGTCATCGAGTGAGGCGCGATTGTCGCTCCGGTCGCGGATCAGGACGTCGAGGAGCAGTCCGACCACCGCGCCCTTGTCGTAGTAGAGGTAGGCGGTGCCGTCGGTCGGCTGAATCCACGTCGAGAGCGATGCGTCCTCGATGGACGCGGGCGGCGAATTCAGGATGGTTTGAATGCGGCCGTAGGCGTCCTGGAGAAACGCGGCCGAGTCAATGCCGCCGCCGCGCACCTGCGCGAGGTCGGCGTAATAGCTGGTAAATCCCTCGCTCACCCACAGCAGGGTGGTGGGCTGCGCGACGTCGTAGCGATAGGGCACCATCTCGGCGGGCCGCAAGCGCTTCACGTTCCACGCGTGGAACATTTCGTGCGCGACCACGTTGGTGAGGCTGGGTGTGCCGATGATCTGCGGCGTGTAGATGCCGACGTTGGAGCTCTGGTGCTCGAGCGCACTCCCGCCTGGGACGCTATCCTCGAAGATCATGAACACGGTGTAGTCGTCCCACGGGGTCACGCCGAATACCCTGCGCTCGGCGGGGATCGTGCCCTCCAGATCGTGCCACAGCCGCTCCCGTGGCGCGCCGGTGAAGCGGCCGACCGGGTAGCTGGCCAGGCGGGTCCACTCGCCGGCGATCTGGTTGCTGTCGAGGTCGAACCGTCCGATGAACAGCGGCATGTCCACGAGGTCGTGGTAGTTTGCCTCCCGGTAGGTCAACGGCGCGGCGGTGGCGTGCATGCCGGTCGCGACCCGCCAGCCGGGCTCGGTCCTCACTGTCACGGTCGCAGCGTAGTCGAGGCTCGGGCCCTTGGGGTACGGCAACAGGTTCGTGCAGTTGATGACGCCGAAGTCGGGGCGCGCCCAGGTGGACGCATCGTGGAGCGTGTCCGCGGCGTAGTCGAAGGCGACGCGTACGGTGCCGCGGTGGTCCGGCCGCACGCGCCACGTGTCGTAGCTCCACTTGTCCCACGTCAGGTTGCGCCCGTCCTGCCCGGCGCTGAAGCGCTGTACCCGCCGCGCGAAGTTCAGGATCGCGTACTTGCCCGGCGCCCAGGCGGGGAACGACAGGAGCACCGGTTCGGGGCCGGCGACGTCGAAGGTCATGGCAACCCGGACGATACGGCTTGCGGCGGCGGCGCTGTCGAACGTCAGCTCGTAACGGATGTTGCCAATCGGCGCCGAGGCCGACGTGTCGGGTGCCGGGGGCGTCGCGGCCCGCCCGGCGGTGGGCAGAGTGCAGGCGAGCAGGATGGCGGCGGCTGAGGCGAACGGGCGACGACCCATCGGGCGGCTCCGGTACTGTGAGGTGACTGTGCGCGCGCGAGCGCTGCTGTTTGGACACGATTGGGGCCGGGAGAGTTGCACCGGCGCCCCCGCCGCGCCGCGCGACCTGCCGTTCGCCGTCCCGTCCCGCCGTAGCCGTCCGGCGGCTTGCGCGGCGCGCGCCGGCTCGGCTATCCGTTGTGGTGGCTTCTATGATGATACCAGGTGCGGTCTGAACAGG
>PMIK01000190.1 GCA_003157095.1 Gemmatimonadota bacterium
AACACCCGCATCCAGGTCGAGCACCCGGTGACGGAGATGGCCACCGGGTTGGACTTGGTGAAGGAGCAGATCCGGGTGGCGGCCGGTGAGCCGCTGTCCTTGCCCGAAACGGGGCTGAGCCTGCGCGGCCACGCGATCGAGTGCCGGGTGAATGCCGAGGATCCGGCGCGGAACTTCCAGCCGTGCCCCGGAGTAGTCACCACATTCCACCCGCCTGGCGGTCCGGGCGTTCGGGTGGACACGCACTTGTATGCGGGCTACACGGTGCCTCCGTACTACGACTCGCTGCTGGCCAAGGTGATCGTGCACGGCAACGACCGGGTGGAGGCGCTGGCGCGCATGCACCAGGCCCTCGAGGGTTTCATCATCGAGGGAGTCACGACGACCATCCCATTCCTGGGCCGAGTGATCAAGCATCCGGCCTTCCAGTCCGGCGACGTTGACACCAAGTTCGTGGAGCGGGAAGGCGTGAGTCTGGGGAGTGCCGAGCCGTGAGAATTGACGTCGTCTACGCACCGAACGCAGTCACTCCGGCCGATCTGGCCGGGCGCACGGTGGTGGTGGTGGATGTGCTCCGGGCCACCACGTCCATCGCGGTGGCGCTCGCCAACGGGGCCAAGGCGGTGCTCCCGGCGGCCTCCACCGACGAGGCGCTCCGCATCGCCCAGAACCTCGAGCGCGACGCCGTGGTCCTCGCGGGCGAGCGGAAATCGGTGCGCATCGAGGGATTCGCGCTGGGGAACTCGCCCGCCGAGTTCAGCCCCGAGGCGGTCTCGGGCAAGACCATCGTCATGACCACTAGCAACGGGACCCAGGCGCTCATCGCGGCCCAGGGAGCCCGCGAGATCATCGCGGGGGCGGCGGTGAACTTCAGCACGGTGGCCCAGCGCGCCCGCGCCGCCCTCGAGCAGCATGGCGACCTCGTGATTCTCTGCGCCGGCGGCGACAAGCAGTTCGCGTTGGAGGACGCTTTCGCGGCCGGGCGGCTCACCAAGGTCTTGCTCCCCGAAGGCGGCCTCCGGCGGGTGACCGTCAACGACGGCGCCGTGGCGGCGCTCGAGCTTGCCCGCCACTACGGTGAGCGCTGGGCGCGCGCGCTGCGGGCCAGCGCCCACGGGCGCGAGCTGGTGGAACTCGGGTTCCGCTCCGACCTCGAGATGTGCGCAGCCCAGGACACGCACCCCGTTCTCCCCCTCTACGCGGACCGGAGGATCACGGCTCATAGAGCCTCGAACGAAGGATGATCTCTGGGCCATCGGGGCCCTCGTCGTGGGCGCCTTCCTGGCGCTCGCGACCGCTCCCGCGGTATCGCTGACCGGCCACGCCGGCGTCGCCCTGGGCGGCGCGCTGCGCAGTCTCCTCGGAGTCGGGGCCGCCGCCGTCCCGCTGATTCCCCTGTGTTGGGCCGTTGCGCTGTTCGGCCACTTCGACCGCTCGCTCGGGCGCCGCGTCACCGTGCTCCTGATCGGGCTGGCGGTCACTGTGCCCTTTGTCGTGGGCGTGGTCTATCAGAACGCCGATGCCGCGGCGCGCGCCGCCCTCGCGGCCGGCCTGGCGCCGCAACCCTCGGCCTGGGTGGGACTGGTGGGCGGCTTCCTCGCCTTCGAGCTCGATGGCATCGGGCCGGTGGGGGAAGGACTGCTGGCGCTGGGGGCGTTCAGCGTCCTCACCGTGATCACGGTCGGCTGGAATCCGCTCGGTGTGCTGCGGAAGAGGCAGCACGCCGGCGGGGAGTCCGGGGCCGGGGCGGCCGCTGCGGAAACCGTGATCGCCGAGCCTCTCGAGGCGGGGGAACCGCTCGACGACGTGTTCGCGACCGCGGCGGGCGAGGAGGAGGCCGAGGCGGAAGAGCCACCGCTGCCGGCCAAGCGGGGGCGGAAGGCGGGCGGCTTGCCCGCTGCACCTCATCATCTGCCACCCGCCCCATCGGCCGAGGACCTGCCGCCGATCGATCTCCTCAACCCTCCGACGCCGCAGGCGGCCTCATTCGAGACCGAGCTCGACCGTCTCCAGGCCGTGCTCCTTGAGACGCTCAAGCAGTTCAAGGTCGAGGGCACGATCGCCGGCCGCACCACCGGGCCGGTGGTGACGCAATTCGAGGTCGTGCCCGCGGCCGGCGTCAAGGTGGGGAGAATCGCGGCCCTCTCGGACGATCTGGCGCTCACCATGCGGGCGCAGTCCATCCGCATTGTGGCGCCGATTCCCGGCAAGGGCGCGGTCGGCGTCGAGGTGCCGAACCCCACGCCGCGGATCGTCGGCTTCCGCGAGCTGCTGGAGGCGCCCGAGTGGTCCCGCGCCAGCCAGCGGCTGTCCCTTCCCATCGCCCTCGGCCGCGATCTCGAGGGGCGGTCCATCATCGCCGATCTGGCCAAGATGCCGCACCTCCTGATCGCCGGTGCGACGGGGTCCGGCAAGTCGGTCTGCATCAATACCATCATCACCAGCCTGGTCTACCGTTACACGCCGGCCGAGCTGCGAATGCTGATGATTGACCCGAAGATGGTCGAGCTCTCGATGTACAACGCGCTGCCGCACCTGCGGCACCCCGTCGTGACCGACAACAAGGACGCGGCTCACGTCTTCAAATGGGCGGTCTGGGAGATGCAGGACCGCTATGAGTTGCTCCACGCCAATCAGGCGCGGAACCTCGTGGACTTCAACCACAAACTGGCCGAGGGCCAGTCGTTGCTGAAGCCGAACGGCGAGGCATGGGAAGAGGGCCCACTCCCCTATGTCATCCTGTTCGTAGACGAGCTGGCCGACCTGATCATGACCGTGCAGGCCGAGGTCGAGACGCCGTTGGCACTGCTGGCGCAGAAGGCGCGCGCCATCGGCATCCACCTCGTGCTTGCGACGCAGCGCCCGTCGGTCAACGTCATCACGGGGCTGATCAAGGCCAATTTCCCGTGCCGTATCGCGTTCCGCGTCGCGTCGAAGGTGGACAGCCGCACCATCCTCGACCAGAACGGCGCCGAGGCGCTGCTGGGGAACGGCGACATGCTCTTCATGCCGCCGGGCAAGAGCGATCTGATGCGCCTCCAGGGCGCGTACGTCGGCACCGAAGAGACCGAGCGGCTGATGCACTGGTTCGACGCGCGACGCGAGGAGCGGGTCGCGGCCGCCGCGGCCGAAGCGGCGGCGGAGGAGGGCGCCGGCGGCGAGGCCGACATCCTCGACGTCGTGCGGGCGCGGATCGCGGAGGAAGAGGGCGATGGGGAGCCGGGCGCCGGCGCCCAGGCGCCGGACGAGCGCGATGCCCTGTTCCGGCAGGCGGCCGAGGTCTGCATCCAGAATCAACTCGGCTCGACCTCGCTCCTGCAACGCCGGCTCAAGATCGGTTACGGCCGGGCGGCGCGAATCATTGACCAGCTGCATGACGCCGGCATCCTCGGGCCGCCGGACGGATCCAAGGCGAGGCAGGTTACGGCGGGGCTGGACGACCTCGACAAGGTCGGACCGTACTAGAGGGGCAGGAGAGCAGGACAGTTGCCAGACGGCGAAGGGGGAAGTGGTTACCAGTTGCCAGTCGCCGGAGGGCCGCCCAGAGGCAAGTACTGGCAACTGGTCTGGCCCCTCGAGACTTTCGTCTTGTAACCACTTCGGTTCTTGCCGTCTGGGAACTCAACTGATCTCGGATTTCGGATAACTGCAGTCTTTCAGATACAGAGTGCGCTGTAATGGTCTCGGTGCCGCCCAACGGGCGCCTACTTTCGGCGCATGTTCAAGAGCGATCCCAGCACTTGGAAGGACCCGCGGCATCGGGAAGGTGCGCGCGCGGAGGCGCTCGCGGCGGATGCCCTCCGCGTGCAGGGGTATCAGGTCCTCGAGCAGCGATTCCGGTACGGCCACTCCGATGTGGACTTGGTGGCGCGCCGGGGCGCGGTCGTGGTCTTCGTCGAGGTCAAGTCGCGTGCCGACGAGCGCTTTGGGGCGGCCTCCGAGGCGGTGACGGCGAGAAAACAGGCAAACCTCGTCCGCGGTGCCTCGGTATGGCTCACGCGCCACGGCAAGGCTTGGAACAGCATCCGCTTCGACGTCATTACCGTCACGGACGGGAAGCTGGAGTGGCTGCAGGATGCGTTTAGGCCTGGGTGGAGATAGGGGCGCTGGCGGATGTGGTGTTTCGGTGTATATTCGGGTGCGTGGCGAAGTGGGTGTAGGGGTTAGGGTCTAGGGTGTAGGGGCTGTCTGAGGCAGGTTCTGGATTCTCATGGCTGGCAACTGGTGACCACTGCCAACTTGCCGTCTGGCAACTTCTCTAAACTCCGTATTCCGAGGGACTGATGGCTGCCGAGACAGTGCAGGACGACCGCCGGAAGGCGTTGAACCTGGCCATTGCCCAGATCGAGAAGACCTGCGGCAAGGGCTCGATCATGCGCATGGGCTCGGACCGGGCGCGGGTGAAAGTGGACGCCATTCCCACGGGCGCCATCAACCTCGACGCGGCCATCGGCGTTGGGGGCATCCCGCGCGGGCGGGTCACCGAGATCTTCGGGCCCGAATCCTCGGGCAAGACCACGCTGGCGCTCCACGTGGCGGCCAACGCGCAGCGCGCGGGCGGGGTTGCGGCGTACGTGGACGCGGAGCACGCGCTCGACGTGGACTATGCGCGGAAGCTCGGCGTGGACATAGACAACCTCCTCATTTCGCAGCCCGACACGGGCGAGCAGGCGCTGGAGATCACCGACATCCTGGTGCGCTCCGGCGCGGTGGACGTGATCGTGATTGACTCGGTTGCCGCGCTGGTGCCCAAGGCGGAGATCGAGGGCGAGATGGGCGACACCCACGTCGGTCTCCAGGCCCGGCTGATGAGCCAGGCGCTGCG
>PMIK01000116.1 GCA_003157095.1 Gemmatimonadota bacterium
GCTCCGTCCACGCGGCGCTGGGAAGATCGAGGCTTCCGCTGGGGACGGCGGGCGTCTTGGGACGGAGTCGTCTGTCCCCGCGTTTTCGCAGACGGGTACCGGCGCGGCCTACGCGCCTGGCGCGAGCGAGTGCAGTAACAAGTAGGAAACCCAGGCAATCGTGGCAGCCATCGGGATGGTCAGGACCCAGGCCCACATGATGCTGCGTGCCACTCCCCAATGAACGGCAGTAAAGCGCTGCACGCTGCCCACACCCATGATTCCGCCCGCGATGGTGTGGGTGGTGGAGACGGGGATGCCGAAGTGCGACGCGACAAAGAGGGAGATCGCCCCGGCGCTCTCGGCGCAGAAGCCGCCGTAGGGCCGCAGCTTCGTGATGCGCTGCCCCATCGTCTTGACGATGCGCCATCCTCCAGTGAGCGTGCCGAGCGCGATGGCCGCGTGAGCCCACAGGATCACCCACAGCGGGATCACGGACATCGTGGTGATGTGCATGAAGCGCAGCGGGAAGTGCTGGAACGCCACCTGCGCCGAAAAGAGCAGGCCCACCACGATCCCCATCGTCTTCTGGGCGTCGTTGGTGCCATGGCCGAGGCTGTACGCGGCCGCGGACACCAATTGCAGCCTGCGGAACCACGTGTCCACCTGCCGCGGCGAAGCACGGCGGAAGGTCCAGCCCACCGCCACCATCATCACCAGGCCCAGCGCGAAGCCCATCAACGGCGCGAGGAAGATGAACAGGATCGGCATGACCCATCCGCTGGCGATGAGCGCCCCAGCGCCCGCCTTGACGATGGCCGCTCCGGCGTACCCCCCCATCAGTGCGTGGGAGGACGACGACGGAATACCGTAGGCCCACGTGATGAGATCCCAGGCGATGGCCCCGATCAGTCCGGCCACGATCACCTGCGGATCAATCAGCTCCACGCGAATGAGGCCGCCGCCCATCGTTTTCGCAACCGCGGTGCCGAAGCCGAACGCCGCAACGAAGTTGAAGAACGCTGCCCAAACGACCGCGAGCGACGGTGGGAGCACCCTCGTCGAGACGACCGTGGCGATGGAATTCGCCGAGTCGTGGAAGCCGTTGACGAAATCGAACGCGAACGCGACGAGGAGGATCGCGAGGACGAACGCGACCGTGCCGTTCACTAGGCGAACTTCAGCGTGATGCTCTCGAGCGCGTTGGCCACGTCTTCCGCCTGATCCACACAGCGCTCGAGGTTGTCGTAGATCTCCTTCCACTTGATCAACTCGATGGCGTTCTTCTCGACGTCGAACAACTGCCCGAGCGAGGTGTGGTAGAGGGAGTCGGCCTCCTCCTCGAGCCGCTTGGCCTCGATGCAGTGCGCCATCACCCCATCACGTTTGCGCAGGTCTTCGACCCCCAGGGCCAGCGTCCCTACCGCGCGGTGGATCACGTCGGTCAACTGCTTGACGCCCTCCGGTGCGGCGCCGACCCGGAAAATCTGCGCCCGGCGCGCCACCCCATCTATCACGTCTATGACTTCGTCGAGATCGGAGGCCAGCCGGTAGATGTCCTCGCGGTCAATCGGCGTGATGAAGGTGCGATCCAGCCGATTCACCACCTCGTGGGTGATCTGATCGCACTCGTGCTCGAGCCGTTTGATCTGCTCGGCGTGGTAGGGCGCGCGCTCCGGCACGCCGAACAGCCCGACCAGGTGCTCCGCCGCCTCCTTGCTGCGGCGCGCCACCTGGATGAACAGGTCGAAGAACTCCTCTTCTCGCGGCAACAAGCTGAACGGCACGGCCACTCTCCGGAAAAGGCGGGCAGAAGATAGCCGCAGGTTGGCATGACGGCCAATGCGCACCNNATACCGAACAAATACCGAAATACAATCGCGAGCGTAGCATGGAAATGGTTGCCAATAAAGAGTTTGCCAATCGCTACTGTGTGATAGATGATCGTCAGGAACAATGCCATGACTGCGGTAGCTCCATCGTGCCGGCGTCCGGATGCCGCTACTGCCCAGCCTGTGGGTGGGGGCGGTGCGGGTGAGTTGGGCCCTGCTGGACGAGCGGCGGCGTGGCACCCGCTTCGTCCGCCTCCCGATCAAGTCCATCCTCAACTCGCCGCAGCAGACGGGGATGGGGTTCTGGTCGCTGAACCCGTACGTGGGCTGCGAGTTCGGCTGTACGTACTGCTTCGCCCGCTTCGCCCACCGCTACGTGGTCGAGCGCGGCCGCGAGGGCGGGGAGTCGGGCGCCCGCAAGTGGGATGACGAAGCCTTCGAGCGGCAGGTCTTCGTCAAGAGCGAGGCGCCCGACGTGCTGGCGCTGACCTTGAAGCCGTCCCGCCTGGGCGATGCCGCCATCGCGATCGGTACCGCGACCGACCCCTACCAGCCTGCCGAGCGGCGGTTCCGCCTCACGCGACGGATCCTGGAGCGGCTGGCGCAGTTCCACGGGCTCAACGTCAGCCTCGTCACCAAGTCGCCGCTGGTCGCGTGGGATCTGGACGTGCTGGCGCGCCTCGCCGAGCGCAGCCGGCTCACCGTCTACTTCTCGCTCATCACGGTCGAGGTTCCGCTCATCAGGAAGCTCGAGGTGCGCTCCCCGATGCCGCAGGTGCGCCTCAGGGCGCTGGAGAAGCTCGTGGCGGGCGGCATCCGCACGGGGGTGATGATCGCGCCGGTCCTGCCGGGCGTGACCGACGGCACCGCCCAGCTCCTCTCCTTGATGCGGGCGGCCAGGGAAGCCGGGGCCGCGTTCGTCCACGCGGCGCCCTTGAGGCTCTATCCAGCGGTCAAGCCGACCTTCCTGCCGATCATCGCGCGGCACTTTCCAGCGCTGCTCGCGCGCTACGAGCGGGCGTTCGATGCGAGGGGCAGCATCACGGACGAATACGCCGACGCGCTCGAGCGGAGGGTGGAGCGGCTGGTGTGCGAGTTGGGCTTCGCGACGTACGCCGAGGATCGAGCCGCGGCGTCCGCGCGGCCCCGGAGGGGGAGCGCGACCGCGGGGAGCCTCGACGATCTCGGCCAGTGGGTGCTGCCGCTGTAGTGCGCGATGGCCATGCCGCATCTGCAGCTCTCGTTTCCCGAGCAGCTCCGGCGGCTCATCCCTGCCGTCCGCCGCGGCCTCACGTTCGGGATTCCGGCGCTCGACGCCGCACTGCCCCAGGGCGTTCCGCGCGGGCAGATCACGGCCCTGGACGCGCCCCTGGGGAGCGGCGGCACCACGCTCCTCCTTGCCATCGCGGAGGCCACGCTCCGCTCCGATGAGGGGGTGGCGCTCGTGGACGCCGAGCGCTCGCTCGCGCCGCAGGCCGCAGCTCACCTCGCCGCCCTCGGCCCGTTCTGGGTCGTGCGGCCCAGGACGACCGAGAACGCGTGGTGGTGCGCCGACGTCCTGCTCCGGACCGGCGCGTTCGGCCTGGTGATCGTGGACCGGGTGCCGGCGCCCGTGCGCCGCGTCGCCGTGCGGCTGCAGCGGCTGGCACACGACAAGGACTGCGCACTGGTCGTGCGCGTTGCACAGACGGCAAGAGGGCAAGTGGGCAGTGGTTCCCAGTTGCCTGCGTATGGAGCTGCAGTGGCGCTCTCCGTCGAGTCGCCCACGCACCCGCCCGGTTTCATCCCGGCGCTGGCCGGCTGGGGCGGCGCGTGGCCGGCGGCGCGGGTACTGCGCGTCACCACTCTGAAGGGCGGCGCCCCTCGCGCCGCGGAGGTGGCCGTTGGCGTTCCCCTGCCGGATCGCCTGCGTCCGCATTGGGCGGTTCGCGATCGGCGCGCTCCAAGGCGCGCCGGCCGGCAACCCGAGCGCAGGGCGCGGAAGTAGCGCCGCGGCATCCGGCGCGGGCGACGTCCGGGCGAGCGAACCCGTCGTCGCAGTTGCCGATGTCCGGGGCAAGTCCCGCGTCGTGGCGACCAGCGCCGGCGCTCGCGCCCGCGGCATCGCCGACGGGATGGCGCTCACCGAGGCCAGAGCGCTCGCCGCCGATCTCGTCGCGCTGCCGTGGGACGACGAGCGCATCGCACGCACCGCCCTCGAGGCCACCACCGCGCTGCTGGCCGCCAGCCCCCGGGTTGCCTGGGCAGGAATGGGCCTGGGCACTGC
>PMIK01000122.1 GCA_003157095.1 Gemmatimonadota bacterium
CGGATCCGGATGCGCTCGGCCATGGGCGGGGCCGCGATCCGCCAACCGCCGTACTTCAGCGCGTGCACCAGGTTGCGCGCCGGCCCCTCGTCGAGCCACACGGCCGACGCGGCCCAGGCCAGCTCCCGCGGCCACTCCCCGCAGAACGCGCAGGTGGCGTGGGCCGCTTCACACTGGGCGCTGTCCACCACTGTGCGTCTGCGCGTCTTCACACTACGGTCCACTCCCAGCTGCAGACTCCATGGATCAATCGGCTGCCCGCATCTCTCGCACGCCGGCGGCGCCATCGGCCGCATCCGGTGCAGGCACAGCGCGCAGCACGCCCCGTCCCGCTCCGCCGGCGCGAGCGGCCGCTCGCAGCCCAGGCACGCCCTGGGCAGCGCGAGGGCCTCGATCTCACGGCCTCTCGCCCTGGCCGCCGCCAACATGCTACGCGCGGAGAGCATCCTCCACCGCCGCGCGCATGATCTCGGCCGGGGCCGGGACGCCGAAGAAGAGCTCGAAGGAAACGACTCCCTGAGCGACCAACACGCCGCGGCCGTCGGCGGCACGGATGCCGCGTTCCCGCGCGGCGCGCAGCAGCCGAGTCCCGCCCGGCGCGTACACCAGGTCGAGCAGCGCCGCCGGGGCGAGGCGCTCGAGGTCCCCGGGTTCGATGGGCAGCGGGTCCGCGGCCACGAGGCCCAGGGGCGTGGCGTTGACGACCAGATCGGCGGTCGCGGACTCCCCTACACCCCACACCCTACACGCTACACCCGCTTCCCGAGCCCAATTCACGAACTCCTCTCCCCGCCCCGCGTCGCGCGAGCTGACCGCGATCTGGGCTCCGGGCCACGCATCCGCAATCGCGACCGCCGCCGCGCGCGCCGAGCCGCCGGTGCCGAGCACGAGGGCCCGGCGCACCGGGCGACCTCGGGTGAGCGATTCGGCCTCGCAGGCGATGGCGGCGACGTCGGTGTTGTCCCCGGCGAGCGCGGCCTCCCGACCCCAAACGGTGTTGCATGCCCCGGTTCGCCGCACCACGTCGGTCGGAAGATCAATCAGGGCGGCTGCGGCGCGCTTGTGGGGCACGGTGACGTTGAGGGCTCCGCCCGCTGCCACGAGGCCGCGCGCGAGGGCCGGGAAGGTGTCCCGCGTGGCGCGCAGCGCGAGGAACGCGGCGTCGAGTCCCAGGGCGACGATGGCGGCGTTGTGCATCGTGGGCGAGAGGGAATGGCCCACGGGATCGCCGACAACCGCGAGCAGCCTAGTGGTCGCCCGGATTCGCATCGGCCTGCGGCTTCTCCAGTCGCTCGACGGCGCCGGCCAGCAGCTCCTCCAGCCGGTCGAAGGTGGTGCGGTACTCCTCGAGATCCCCGCCGAACGGGTCGTCCACCTGTGCGGTGGCTCCGGTGCGGCCAGCGAACTCCCCGAGCAGGTGGGTCTTTCCCTTCCCGCCCAGCGCGAGGGCGCGCTCGACGTGGTGCGGGCTCATGCCGAGGATGAGGTCCGCGGAGGCCACGATGTCCGTGGTGATCTGGCGGGCGCGATGCGCCGACAGGTCCAGGCCGTGCTCGAGCGCGATGAGGTACGCGCCCTCCGATGCCGGGGCCCCATCCCAGGCGGCGGTTCCGGCGGACCACGCGGCGACATCGTGGCGCCCCCGCGCGGCGAGCAGGCGTCGCGCGATGGCCTCGGCCATCGGGCTCCGGCAGATGTTGCCGGTACAGACGAACAGGAGCTTCACGCGCTACGTCACGAGCGACGGGACGATGCTCGCCAGCCGCTGGCGGGAGATGGCGCCATCGCGCAGCAGGCGTGGAGCGTTGCCGGTGCAGTCAATCAGCGTCGAGGGAGGCGAGTGGGGCAGCGCACCGGCGTCGAGCACGAGCAGCGTCCCGTCCGCCACCGCCGCGCCAAAGGTCTGCTCGATGGCCGGCGCTTCCATCAGCGAGGGCTGCCCCGGGCGGTTCGCGCTGGTGGAAGTGATGGGCGAACCGAGCGTCTGAATGATCTGGGCGGCCCCGTAATGCGACGTCCAGCGCACCGCCACGCCGCCCTCCGGCCCGCGCAGGGCATCCGGCAGTCTGCCTTCCCCGCCCGGCAGCACCAGCGTCAGTGGCCCCGGCCAGAAAGCGGCGGCGAACCGCTCCGCCGCGTCGGTCAGCCGAAGGCCTACGCCTTCGAGCATCCGCCGGTTCGCGACCAGGACGAGGAACGGTTTCCCGGGTGCGCGCCCCTTGAGGGCCGACAGGCGGTCCACGGCCGCGGCGGCCGTCACCGATCCGAAGCCATAGACCGTCTCAGTGGGATAGGCGATGAGCCCGCGCCGAGCGAGATGCGTCACCACCATGGGGAGCGCCGCCGCCACCTCGTCCGGAGTGCGGAACGGGATCACGCCGGCACCTCGGCCGCCAGCGCCTCGGCCAGGGCGAAATCCTCCGCCGTGGTGATCTTGATGTTGCGGGCACTGCCCGCCACTATGCGCACCGGATGGCCGAGCCGCTCGCACAGCGCGGCGTCGTCCGTCGCGGCGCCGGTCGCCGGGTCGTTCCGCGCGCGCTGGTGTGCGGCCTCCAGCATCGCGCGAGGAAAGGCCTGCGGCGTCTGCACCGCCACCAG
>PMIK01000133.1 GCA_003157095.1 Gemmatimonadota bacterium
CTGGGGTGTGCGGCCCTAGCCCCTAACCCCTAGCCCCCAGTTTCACCGCACAGTCACCGTCGCCGACTTCCTCACCCCTTCGCTGGACGCCGTGAGGCTCGTCGTTCCGCTGTGGGCTCCCCTCAGCAGAATCCAGTTGTAAGCCGCCTGCGTCACCCGCACAGTCGTCGAGTCGCCGACCGTCCAGGTGACGGTGCGGCCGGTGAGCATCTGGTTCTGCGCGTTGTACGTCATCGCGATCGCGCCAGCGCTGTCGCCGACGGAGATCGTCTGGGTCAGGGGCGAGATGGTGATGCTCGCCACCGGGTCGGCCGGTGTGCCGGTGCTGTCCACGCCGGTGCTGTCGGAGCCGCCACCACCGCCGCCACCTCCGCCCGTGCCCGTCGTATCAATGCGCATCAGCAGGTCGACGTGCGTCTGGCCACCGATGGTGACCACGCCTGACCCTACGCCGACCCGTTGGGGGAACGCGGGATCAACACCGGCCACCACGTAGGAGCCCGCCGGCAGATACGCGACCGTGTAGTGTCCCTGCGCGTCGCTGTGACCCGTCCCCAGGGGGACGTTGGTCGACAGCAGCGTGCCGACCTGCCGGGAGACCGTCACAGCGGCATTCACGAAGGGGATCGTGTCGCCTTCGATGGAGGTGGTGGTGACCGTGCCCGTGATGCTCCCGGTGGCCGCTTCGTTCACCGCCCGAATGACGGGAGAGAAGTAGAACCCGCCGGCGCCGTCGTCGAGGAAGGTGCGGCCGACGTCGAAGTCGAGGACGATTTGCGCGCCCGCGCCGGTCACTGCGAGCGGCTGCTCGACCAGGGCGTACAACGACAGGTCGCCCGAGATGGGCCAGTGCACGGTCGCCGGTGAGCCACCGATCCTCACCACGCTCGAGCGAGCGGTGTTGATCACCACCCGGACGGCGGCGTACTGGTCGGCCGGCAGGTCAGCCTCGCCGAGCAGGGCGGCCGCGCCGCCCTGGAAGTCGAGCAGGTTGAAGGTCCGCTCGGGGGTCGCAATAGTGACCCAGCTCGCGGGATTGACGCCGCTGGTGTCGGTGGACGCCGAGGCCTCGATACGCGCGATGTAGACGTTCACCTGCGTGATCGTGCCGAACGGAAAGGGCGAATCCGTGAGGTAGACTCGGGTGCGGCCGGAGCCACCGGTGGTGGCTGCGTCGCTGCACGCGATGGCGGCGAGCGAAATTGCGGCGAGGAACAAGCGCTTCATGTCGTCCGCTCCGGGATCGTGAGGGATGGTTCTACTGTGTAACGACCCGAGCCCTCCGATTCTGTCACCGCACGGCCCTCAGGTCGAGGACCCAACGCCCGCCGGACCCGGTGGACCTGAACACTTGGGGCGCTGCGGCGCCGACGCCGACCTCGATGCGGGCGACGGTGGCCGGTAGGCGTACCACGTAGCTCACTGCCGAAGCGGAGTCGTTGACGATCCGCAGGCCGTCGGGCAGTACCACCAGCTCGGCGCTCCCCTGCCCTCCGCCGGCCGACGCGCTCGCCGAAGCCGAGGAGGTCGTCTCGACCGTGAGGGTTCCACCCACCTGCGCCCGTGCTACGCGCAGGACGAACGTAGCGGAGGCCGGACTGAAGGTCACGGTACTCGCGCCGGCCGCGCGCGCCACCGGCGCCGGAGTGGCACGCGGCGCGCCGGCCGCTGCCGACCACAGGACATGGGCAGCCTGGAAGATCCAGGCGCGCACCGGCCGGACACCGACCGCGCCAAGCGCCAACAGGGCGATCGCGGCCGCCACCCGCCAGCGCACGATGGAGCGCCGGCGCGCCGCCCGGGCAATCCGCTCCGCCGGGAACACGATCGGCGGCACCGGCGGATCGACCTCGCGGAGCAGCGCACTGAGTCGCTGCGCGCGCCGGCTCAAGAGATCGGACTCGTCCTGGCTCATCGTTGGTCCTCCGCGTCCAGATTCAGCTGGCGCGCGAGTTTGTCCAGCGCCCGCGCGATCATCGTCCCTACGGACCCGGTCGTGGTACCCACGGCCTCCGCGATCTCGCGGTGCGCGAATCCCTCCTCGCGCATCAGCAGCACCGCCCGCTCCTTCGCTCCCAGCGCCACCAGCGCCTCACGCACTCGGCGGCGCGTCTCGTCCCGCTCCAACGCGGTCACCGGGTCGGGTGGCGGATCGCCCATTGGCTGCCGCTCCGGCCGGTCGCGAAGCAGCGTCAGCCGGCGCCGGGCGCCCCGCATGGCGTCGATCGCGATGGTCGTCGCGACGCGGAACAGCCACCCGCGCACGTGCGCCTGGTCGGCCGGCGGCCGCTCCGCCAGCCGCACGAACACGTCCTGCACCACGTCTTCCGCCAGATCCGGGTCTCCGGTGAAGCGGGAGACGTAGCGGTACAGCTCGACGTGATGCTGCGCGAACAGCTCCGCGAGCGGCATCGCGTCAGAACGCCACGCGTACGCCGGCCAGCGGAAGTAACGGCACGCCCCGGTCGAACCGGTCGCACACCGCGCCGCCGACGGCGACCAACGTGGGCGGATGGGGCTCGCCGCACCGATCCACGCTTCCCGTGTAGGTGACGGCGTTGGCGCGGTTCAGCACGTTGCGCAGCTGGGCGAACGCGCCGAATTGCACCTTGCCCACGGATCGCGACCAGTCCACCAGCATGTCGAGCGCCGCGTAGCTCGGCCCGCGCACCGCGTTCGGGCTTTCGATCTCGAGCGCGACCGAATCGGTATCGGGGCAGGCGGCGCCCCCGGCGCACGTCTGCGGACCGAGATAGAAACGCGAGAAGGGCGCCCCGCTCGCCCAGGTGGCCGCCACGCCGAAGCGCAGCGCCGGACCGACCCGGACCATGCCCGTCAGATCTACCACGTGTCGCCGGTCGGCCGGCGACGGGTAGTGGTACCAGACCGGGAACATGGCCGACTTGGCGGTGAGCATGGAAAGCCCATACGAGTACGATCCGGAGAACGTCCAGCGCCCCGCCAGCCGTCGCACCGACAGCTCCACGCCGCGCGCGTCGTTCACGGCGCCGACCAGAATCGGCCGGCTGGCCGTGAGCGACCCCGGCCCAGGCTCGGGCACGGCCATCCCGGTCGTGTGCCTGAGATAGGCGTTGGCGGAGGCAACCCACACGTCGCCCAGCTGCACCTCGACCCCGCCCGTGGCGATGTCGGCGCGCAACGCGGGGATGGTGTCGCTGGCCAGGAGCCACACGTCGGTCAGGTACAGATCCGGCCCCACGCTCGGCCCCGCCGGCGCCAGCGCCTGCGTGTACTGCCACGAACGCTCGGCGGCCGCGGTGAAGGCGAGTGGCAGCGCTCCCGGCGACACGCGGATGGCCATCTTTGGCGCGATGCCGAGCGGGCCCGCATTGCGGACGGCCGCATGCGCGTCGAGCCGAAGCCCGGCCTCCACCGTCACGTATCGGCCCAGGCCGAGGCGCCGCTCCGCCCACGCTGCGACTGTCGCAAGTCGGCGCGCGAGCAACAGCGTATCCGGGAGCACGACCACGGGATACGGCCGCGGGAACTGCCCGACGTAGTGCTGGTCCAGCGCTGAGGCCTGGACGCCAGCCGACCAGCGGTTTCCGGGATCATCGCCACCGGACGTCACCTCAGCCGAGCCGGCCAGCACGGTGACTCCGTTGCGCGTCAGCCCGTGAGATGGGACGTCCGCCGCAGCGGCGCCGGGAGAGGTGATCGGTTGGATTGCGCCGTCGAACCGGCTCACGCCGACCGTGTACCGGGCGCGCCACCCCGCGAGAGGCGCCAGCAGCGTCACGCGCCCGAGCTGGTTTCCCCAGGTGCCGGCCGTGCCCTTGAGCAGCTGGCGCACTTGCCCGTGCACGCGGTCTTCCTCGATGAGACCGCTCGCCTCGAGAGCGTAGCTGCCGCCCAGATCTGCGTTGAGCCGGCCCGTCACGTCGTAGAACGCGTATGGAATCCAGGTGCCCGTGTCGGCGCCAAGCGATTCGGCGAGCCGGGTGGCCAGGTCCGCCCAGGACCGGCGCGCCGCCACCGTGAGTCCGGTGCGCCCGTCCGCCGAGCCCCAGTCTCCCGCCCCGTGGGCGCTCACCAGCGACAGCTCTCCCAGCCCACGGACGCCGGGCGGTGCGCTGCGCGACTCGAGGTCCACCACGCCCGCGGCACCCTCACCCAGCGCAGGTGACCGCGCGCCGGGAAGGAACGCGGCGACGCCCACGGCGTCGGGATTCACGCCGGAAAAAATGCCCACCGCATGCACCGGGTTGAACAGCGGCAAGCCGTCGAAGTAGACGCGCGTCTGGCTCCACGGCGCACCACGCGTCCAGAGCCCCGCCGTGTAGTCGTCCCGCGCGGAGACGCCAGGCAACTTCTGCATGGCGCGGAACAGATCCGTCTCGCCGAGCGTCACCGCCTCCACCACGTCCGAGTGCGTGAGCACCGCGGCATCCCCCTCGAGATAGCGGTCGCGCCGGAACTCCAGGGCGTCGAGCGAGCCGCGCTCCCGCTCCTCCGGCGCCGTGCGCGTGCGGCCGTAGGGGTCGGCGGTTGCCACCCGGGTCGTGATTGCCTCGAGCCGGATCGGATTCACCACCAGCCCCAGCGAGACGCGGAACCGCGCGTCGCGCGCCAACTGGACGCTGACTTCCGCGGGGTGATAGCCGAGCTGCCGGACCAGCAGGCGGTAGGTGCCGGGGGGAAGCCCGGTGAAGCGATACGCTCCGGAATCGTCGGTCGCCGCCGTCAAAGAGCGTACCAGGGATGGGCCGCCAGAGCGTGATACCAGCACGGCGCCCGCCGCCGCCTCCAGCACTGCGATGGCTCCCGCCAGCGGCTGGTTCGTGGCCGCCGCCACGACCGTGCCGGACACGGACCCGGCGAGCGGCGCGGCCAGCTGAACCGCCGACGGCTGGGCCGCCAGCCTCCCGGCACTCATGGCGAGCGCCAGTCCGATCCAGCCGACTGTTCTGTTGATCGCTCCCCCTCCGGTCACACCTGACCGTACAGACGAACGCATGGGGAAGCGGGTTTCTGACGGAGGAGGACGCGACCGGGGATAGGGGATAGGGGATAGGGGCTAGGGACTAGGGGGTGTGATCTCTAGCCCCTAGCCCCTAGCCCCACTAGCGTCTCGCCACATTCACGGCATCCAGCAACAACGGCGGCACCAGCCGGCTGCCACCCAGCCATTTCGCCGCGCTCCCGATCATGCGGATGCGCTTCAGCAGCTCGTAGGCGTTCCCCGCAACCGCGGCGTCCTTGACCCGGCCCGTGATCTCGCCGCCGTCCACGCGATAGGCGAGCGCGACCGGGTGACTGAACGCTCCGCTGATGATGTTTCCCTGGCCCACGCCGATCAGCTCGTCCACCACGAGCCCGTGGCCCATCTCCTTGAGCAGATCCTCTTCGCGCGCCGCGCCTGGCTTGATGACCAGGTTCGAGAAGCTGATCCCCGGCTTGCCGAAGGTGGTGCGGCGGCCGTGGCCCGTAGACGCCGTTCCGGAGCGCGCCGCGGTCTCGAGGTCATAGACGAACGCCCGCAGCGTGCCCCCCTCGATCAGCGGCAGCGGCGCCGACGGCGTCCCTTCGTCGTCGGCCGGCCTGCTCCCCACGCGGCTCGACAGAAGTGGATCGTCCGTCAGGTCGAACGCGGAATCGAACAGCGCCTCACCCAGCTTCCCGCCCAGCGGCGAGATGCCCTGGAGCACCGTCTTGCCCGACAGAGCCTGGTGCAACGGCAGCAGCACCGCGGAGCAGCCGTGCGGCGTGAACAGCACGGGGAGCTTTCCGTCCGGCGGCTCGACGATGCGCTCGCCGCGCTCGATGGAGCGAGTGATGCTGCCCGCCACGTCATCCAGATCCTCCGCGCTCGGCACCCCGGTCCCGGTCACGTCGTCGTAGGCCATGAGCACGTCGTCGCCGCGGACGCGCGTCACCTCCGCCCCGACGCTGATCGCCGTGGCCCGGCTGGTGAACGACTGCCCCGCGAAGTTGACGAAGCTCGACGTCTCGACGTAGCGGTCCACCGAGGCGCTCACCTGCCAGCCGGGCTTCTTGAGCCGCTCGATCACCTGCTTGCCGAGGGCGGCGAGATGCTCGACGTCCACGGCCGCCGCCGCGTCGTCGAACACCGCAACGACCGGAAGGCGGCTGGGGCCGGGGAACGCCAGCGCGCACTCCTCACCCTGCTCGGCCGAGGCCACCGCCCGCTCGAGCAGGTCGGCCAGTGCTTGCTCGCTGGTGAGGTCAGTGGTGCCCGCGATGCCGACCTTGCCCCGGCACACACCGCGGAAACTGATCCCGGCCTCCTGGTGGAGCGCCGTCTCCTTGAGGCGGCCGGACTCGAACTTGAGGCCGAGCTGCTGCTCGTCCCTGAGCAGCATATCGAATTCCTCGAAGCGTCCGGATCGCTTCGCCAGCTCCAGCACACGCTCGATCATGGGGCCTAAGGTAGCTCCGCGACGCCGACTTCCGCACCCGGCGCCGCCTTGCTACGTTCGGCAAATGAGCGATGACCGCAAGCGCTGCGCCTGGATCGGCTCGGACCTGATGCGCGAGTACCACGACGGGGAGTGGGGCGTCCCGCTCCACGACGACCGCAAGTTGTTCGAGTTCCTGGTCCTCGAGGGGATGCAGGCGGGCCTCTCGTGGAGCACGATTCTAAACAAGCGGGAGAACTACCGCTACGCCTTCCACGGCTTCGACCCGGAGAAGATCGCGCGGTACGACGCCAGGAAGATCGCGTCGCTCATGAAGGACGCCGGGATCATCCGCAACCGCCAGAAGATCGCGGCGGCGGTGAAGAACGCGCGGGCCTTCCTCCGGGTGCAGGAGGAGTTCGGGAGCTTCAACGCCTACTCGTGGCGCTTCGTCGGCGGCAAGCCGCGCATCAACCACCGGCGCGCCCTGCACGCGCTGCCGGCGAGCACGCGGGAGTCGGAGACCTTCAGCAAGGACCTGATCCGGCGCGGCTTCAGCTTCGTCGGCCCTACGGTGGTGTACGCCCACATGCAGGCGACCGGAATGGTGAACGACCACCTGATGAGCTGCTACCGCTGGGCCGAGGTGCAGGACACCAACGCGAGGATGGCATGAACCGCATCGAGATGTGGATCGCTGGCTCGGGTGCCGCACGGGTGGCGCTCGCCGCGTCGTTGGCCTGCGNNGCGGTGTGCCATCAGGCAACGGGCCTTGGTCTGCCCGGCTCCTTCCCGCCGCTGGCGGCCTCGGAGTGGGCGACCGCCGTGAACGCGGCGGTCCCGATCCGGGTGGTGCTGCACGGCCTCCAGGGGTCCGTCACGGTGAAGGGCCTGAAGTTCAACGGCGC
>PMIK01000003.1 GCA_003157095.1 Gemmatimonadota bacterium
GCGGTTCCTTCGGGCAGCGCAAAAGGCCCCGGGTGCGAGGGGCATCATTCTTCGATGACGACCGTCGTGCGTAACCGTCTGCCTACTTCAACTCGACCGTGGCGCCCTGCTCTTCCAGCTTCGCCTTGATGGTCTGCGCTTCGGCCTTGCTCACGGCGTCCTTCACCGTGCTCGGCGCGGCGTCGACCAGATCCTTGGCTTCCTNNGACAGCCCTTCCTTGATCTTGGCGGGCACGCCCTCGACCAGATCCTTGGCTTCCTTGAGGCCCAGGCTGGTGACCTCGCGGACCACCTTGATGACCTGGATCTTCTTGGCGCCCGTTTCCTTGAGGATGACGGCGAACTCCGTCTGCTCCTCGACCTCGGGCGCGGCGGCGGCGGGCGCGGCAGCCGCAGGGGCCGCAGCGATCGTCACGTTGAACTTGGTCTTGAACGCCTCGATCAGGTCGGCCAGCTCCACCACGGACATGTGGCCGATCGCCTCGAGGATTTCGTCTTTCGACAGGGTCGTGGTTGCCATCGATGTGCGTCCCTCAGCAACGGTTCAGGCAGCGTTGTCGCGCTGCGTGCGAAGCGCCTCGACGGCGCCGACGAATGTGGACAGGAGCCCCGTCAGGGCCCCGACGAATCCTGCCAGCGGCGCCTGCAGCGCGCCGGCCAACTGCCCCAGCAACACCTCGCGCGGCGGCAGCTGCGCCAGCCGCTTCACCTGCTCCGGCGTGACTTCCCGGCCGTCCACCACCGCGGCGCGGACCGCGGGCTTCTGGAACTCCTTGGCGAAATCGGTCAGCACCTTCGCGGCGGCCGCCGCGTCGGTGGAGGTCAGGGCCAGCGCGGTGGGGCCCGCGAAGTGCCCGTCCAGGCCGGCGATGCGCGAGCTCTGGAGCGCGCGCAGCGCGAGCGTGTTCTTGACCACCAGGTACTCGACCCCGGCGCGGCGCAGCCGGCGCCGCAGCTCCGTGACCTTGTGGACGTTGAGGCCGGCGTAGTCCGTCACGTAGATCGAGCTGGCGCCCGCCAGCTTGGCGGCCAGCGCGTCGATCGCGGACTGCTTCTCGGTGCGGTTCATCGGTACAACCCCGGATCCACGCGGACGCCCGGACCCATCGTGCTCGACAGGGCGACCGTCCGGACATAGACGCCCTTGGCCGCCGAGGGCCGGGAGCGCACGATGGTGTCCATGAACGCCGTGAAATTGGCCTCCAGCTGCTCCACGGTGAAGCTCACCTTCCCGATCGGCGCGTGGATGTTGCCGGTCTTGTCCACGCGAAACTCGATCTTGCCCGCCTTGATGTCGCGCACCGCCTTGGCCACGTCCATCGAAACGGTACCCGCCTTGGGGTTCGGCATCAGGCCGCGGGGGCCGAGGATCCGGCCCAGCGCGCCGAGCTGGCCCATCACGTCGGGGGTCGCCACGATGGCGTCCACGTCGAGCCAGCCGTCCTTGATCTTGGCGATGTACTCGACGCCCACGAAGTCGGCGCCCGCCTGCTCCGCTTCCTTCACCCGGTCGCCCTGCGTGATGACCAGCACGCGGACCTTCTTGCCGGTGCCGTGCGGGAGCACCACGGTGCCGCGGACGATCTGGTCGGCGTGCCGCGGGTCCACGCCCAGGCGCAGCGCCACGTCCACGGTCTCGTCGAACTTCGCGTAGGCCGACTGCTTCACGTGCTCGATCGCCTGGTGCGGCTGGAACCGGGCCGCGCGGTCGAACCGCTCCGCCGCCGTGCGGTACTTCTTGCCTCGAGTCGCCATCAGTCCACCACCTCGATCCCCATGGATCGCGCGGTGCCGGCGACCATCGCCATCGCCTGCTCGACCGTGTTCGCGTTGAGATCCGGCATCTTGATCTCGGCGATCTTCTTGACCTGCGCCTTGGTCACCGACCCGACCTTCTGCCGGTTGGGGGTCGGCGAGCCCTTCTCGATGCCGAGCTCCCGGAGCAGCAGGATCGCGGCCGGCGGCGTCTTGGTGATGAACGTGAACGACCGGTCGCCGTAGACGGTCACCACGACGGGGATGATCATCCCCGGCTGGTTCGCGGTCCGGCTGTTGAACTGCTTGCAGAACTCCATGATGTTGATGCCGTGCGGGCCCAGCGCCGAACCGACCGGCGGCGCCGGGGTCGCCGCTCCGGCCGACACCTGGAGCTTGACGACGGCTTGGACTCTCTTCGGTGGCATACATCCCTCAATCGTTCGCCGCGGCCTGTCAGCCGGCCGCCAGCTGCCGCGATGGCCCGCGCGGTCGCGGGTTTGTGAGGGTCTAGGGGTTAGGGGCTAGGGGTTGGACAAGCCGGCCCGATGCCCACTCCCTAGTCCCTAGCCCCGTGTCCCTAGCCCCAACTCCTAGTGCGCCCTCAGCTGGAGATAATCCAACTCCACGCTGGTCGGCCGCCCGAACAGGCTCACCGACACCCGCACCTTGCCCTTGTCGGGGAGCACCTCTTCGACCGTGCCGCTGAAGTCGGAGAACGGCCCCTCGATGATCTGGACCACCTGCCCCGTCATGAACGGGATCTCTTCCTTCGGCTCCGACTCGGTCACCGTCTCCGCCACGCCCAGCAGACGGTTGACCTCCTCCTGCCGGAGCGGCATCGGGTCGCGCCCGGTGCCCACGAACTTGATCACGCCCTGGATGTTGTTGACGACGTGGAGGGTCTCCTGGTTGGCGACCATCTCCACGAGCACGTATCCGGGGTACAGCTTCCGCTCGACGTTGACCTTCTTGCCGTTCTTGATCTCCACGATCTCCTGGGTCGGCACCAGCGCCTGACGGATCGGCTTCTCCACCGTCGCGCGCGCGTCCTCCTGGATCCGCCGGTCGATGAGCGAGCGCACCTTGTTCTCGTGGCCGGCCGTCGTCTGGACGGCATACCAGCGATGGTCGGTCGCAGTGCCCTGTGTCACCGGAACCACGTCGGCAGCCAGGTCGTCAGGATCAGCTGGAGGACCAGGTCCATCAACCCGATCAGAATCGCCACCACGACGACGAACAGGATGATCACGCCGGTGGCGTTCTTGAGCTGCTGCCGGTCGGGCCAGGTGACCTTCCGCACCTCACTGTTCACGTCGCCGATGAACACCCCGGTGGAGTGCGCCATCAGCTTCACGTGCTGGCGCCACACCACGAGCGCCGCCATGAAGGCGATCACAGCGAGGACGCCCATGATCCCGACGGCGGTCACTTCGTTTCCTTGTGCAGCGTGTGCTTGTTGCAGCGCGGGCAGTACTTCTTCCACTCGACCCGCTCCGGATGCTTCCGGCGGTTCTTGGTGGTGAAGTAGTTCCGTTCCTTGCAGTCGCCGCAGGCCAGAATGATCTTGTCACGCGCCATGGTGATGTCGGTCTTTCGTATCCGGGGCCCGGAAACCGCGCCCTCGTGTCACACCCTAACCCCTACACCCTAACCCCGTCTCTTTTTCAAGCTCGCGACCGGGATTGAACCGGTGACCTCATCCTTACCAAGGATGCGCTCTACCAACTGAGCTACGCCCGCAGTGGTGGGGGAAGGATTCGAACCTTCGTAGGCATAAGCCGGCAGATTTACAGTCTGCTCCCTTTAGCCACTCGGGCACCCCACCCCTAAGCCGCTACGGGCTCCCATACCCGCTGAACAGACCACCCCGCGTGCTGTTCCGCGGGGTGGAATGTGGAGCCATAGCCGGAAACTCCTCGTCCTCAATAACCATCACTGGAGCTGACGAAGGGACTCGAACCCTTAACCTGCTGATTACAAATCAGCTGCTCTACCGGTTGAGCTACGTCAGCACGCCCAACAGTCGAGGTTGCGCCAGCCTTGTAGCTTAATCGGTGCCCTGCGGAGGGTCAAGTCGCGGTGGGAGGCCGCTTTCGGGGCAGGAGTTCCGGGCCGTCCTTGGTGTCGCGAACGTCGAAACCGTGATCCGCCAGCAGCTTCCGGGCCTCGTCGGCCGTTGCCCAGTCCTTCCGCTGGCGGGCCGCGAATCG
>PMIK01000109.1 GCA_003157095.1 Gemmatimonadota bacterium
GAGTTCGAGGGCGCGCTGCGCGAGGGGAAGCGGGCGCTGGAGCTCGATCCGTTCTACGTCCGCCAGGAATACCTCCTCGCGGTGGAGTTGCCCGAGGGCGAGCGGTCGCAGACGGCGTTTCCCGAGCTCTCGGTGGAACGGCCGCTGGCGGAGGGGGAAGAGCCCTTCGTCTTCGATCCGCGGCTGCTGGACAGCCTGTTCGCGGACCTCCGGTCCACAGCGGTGCCGGCGACGCCGCGGGGCGCCGCCGGAGGCGATCCGTTCGCCCTGGCGCGCGACTACGTGTCCAAGTCGCTGTTCGAGCGTGCGGCCGCCGAGGTCACGCGCGCGGTGGGGCGCGGCGGCGACCGGGCCGAAGCGGCGCTCCTGAGCGGCGACATCTTCGTGCGGCGCAACCTGTTCGGCGAGGCGCTGGAGCGGTTCAGCGAAGCCCGCGCGCTCGCGCCCGAGCATCCGAAGGCGCGGGCCGGCGAGGTGCGCTGCCTGCTGGCGCTCAACCGGGTCGCGGAGGCGGCGCCGCTCGCCGAAGAGCTGCTCGCCCTCACGCCGGACGACGTGGAGGCGGCGCTGCTCGCCGCGGAGGCCCGGGACCGGGCGGGAGACCCGGCGGCCGCGCTCGACTTGCTGCGTCGCGCTCAGGTGCGGTCGCCGGAGCGCGCCGAAGTGCGCCGGCGCTTGGGCAACGTCGCGAGCGCCGTCGGGGACGGCGACCTGGCGCGCGAGGCGTACCGGGGCGCGCTCGACCTCGATCCGGGATACGTCGAGGTGTGGGTCGAGTACGGCCGCCTGTGCGAGCGGCGCGGCGACGCGCGGGAGGCCGAGCAGTCATACCGGTCCGCCCTCACGCACCTGCCGAGCTACGGCGTCGCGGCGCTGGCCCTGGCGCGGCTCCTGCACGGCGAGGGGCGCGGGGCGGAGGCGATGGACGCGCTGATCGCGATGCTCGGCCGCGATCCGTACGACTTCGAGGCCCTGGTGCTCCTGGCGCAGGTGCTGCTCGAGCGCGGGATGGACGCGGACGCCCGCGCCGCGGCGGAGCGGGTGGTGCGGTTCCAGCCGGATCACGCGGGCGCCCACTATCAGCTCGGCCTCGCGTTGGCACGCGAGCGGCGCTACCGCGAGGCGATCGCGGAGTGGCAGCGCGTCATCGCCCTCGAGCCGTCGGGGCCGCTCGCCCAGCAGGCACGAGCGCACGCACGCACCGCGCGCGACCTGGTCCACATCTTCGCGGGCGAGGCCGCGTAGCCGTGGCGATCGAGGGCCCCCTCAAGGAGCTCGGGCTCCACGATGTCTTCCGTCTGCTGGACCTGGGTCGGAAGACGGGCCTGCTGCGCATCAGCAGCCACCTGCGGGACAACGACGGCACGGTGTTCTTCGACAGCGGCTCCATCGTGTTCGCCTCCATCCGCTCCAACCCGCATCGCATCGGGGAGCGGCTGGTCGAGGGCGGCCGGATCACCTCCGAGGAGCTGGAGCATGCGCGTGCCGTGCAGCAGCGCGAGGGCGGCCGGAGACGGCTGGGGCAGATACTGGTCGAGATTGGCGCACTGACCGCGCGCGAGCTCGAGCACGAGGTGGAACGCCACATCCAGGAGGCGGTGTTCGAGCTGCTGTCGTGGCGCGAGGGGGCCTTCTCGTTCGCCGAGGGTGGCCTGGCGGGGGCGCCCGCCGACGCGCTGGTGTCGCTGCCCACCGAGAAGGTGCTGATGGAGGCGGCGCGGCGCATCGACGAGTGGTCGCGGATCGAGACGCGGGTGCCGCACGTCGGTGTCGTGCCCGCGCTGGCGCCGCTCGATGCCGGCGGGAGCGTGACGCAGCTCGACCTGCATCCGTCCGAGTGGGAAGTGCTGGCGGAGGTGGACGGCGAGCGTGATCTCCGCCAGATCGCCTCGGCACTGCGGGTGAGCGAGTTCGACGTGGCGCGGACGGTGTTCGGCCTGGTCACCACCGGCGTCGTCAGCCTGAACGACGCGGCGGTGGTGCGGAAGTCGCGGGTCAGCGTCGGCGACGACACCGACGCGCTGGTCGCGGCTGCCGAGGTTCGGCTGGAGGCCGGGGACGTGGAGGCGGCGCGGGAGGCGGCGCAGTCGGCGCTGGCCCTCCGGCCCGAGGAGCCTCGGGTACAACTCGTGCTGGGCCGCATCGAGCTGGCGGCGGGGCTCTACGCGGAGGCGGTGGAGTCCTGCCGGCGTGCGATCCGTCTGGCGCCCGATCTGGCCGACGCACACCGTTGGTGCGGCTTCGCTCTGGCCGCGACGGGGCGGTTCCGCGACGCGCGCGAGAGCTGGGAGCGTTGGGGGCAGCTGGTGGACGGCCACGCCGACGAGGCGCAGCGCCGCCAGGTGGCCGACGCCCTGGCGGCTGCCGCGGCGCTCGAGCGGATGCTGGGAGGCGAGCATGGCTGAGGACATCCGCTCGCTCACCGCGGCCCTCGCGCGTGACCCGTCCAGCCTCGTGTACGCCGAGCTGGCGGAGGCGTTGCGGCGACGCGGCCAGCGCGACGAGGCGCTGCGGATCGCGTTGCACGGGCTCGCGCGCCACCCGCAGCACGTGCACGGCCACGACGTGCTGGCCCGCATCCACGCGGATCTCGGCGATCTGGACCGGGCACGCCTGGCCTGGAGCAAGGTGCTCGAGCTCTGGCCCGGGCATCCGGGCGCGCTCAAGGGCGTTGCCTTCGTGCGTTTCCGCCAAGGGGACGTGGTCGCCGCGGCGGCGGCGCTCGAGCAGGTGCTCGCGCTGGATCCAACCGACGCTGCCGCTCGCAGGGCGCTGGAGACGGTGCGCCGCGGCGCCGGCGCGGTGGGAGCCCCCGCCGCCCTCCCGGTGGCGCCCGCGCCGGCGGAGGCGCAACCGGCGCTGGAAGCCGGCGAGGCCGGGGCGCAGGAGCGCCCGGCCGTCTTCAGCGGCTTCGACCGGGCGACGGCCGATATCCTGCTGCTGGACGAGCGCGGCTTGGTCCTGGCCGGGGGCCTTGCCGGGGCCGACGGCGCCGATGTCTCAGAGCTGGCCGCCGCGGGTCTGGCCGGCGTGTCGGGCGAGGCCAAGCGGACCGGGGAGTACCTCAGTCTGGGCGCCTGGCGCACCCTCGTGGCCGAGGCGGAGACCGCCAACCTGGTAGTGGCGCCGGCGGGCGAGGGCGCCCTGCTGCTGGTGCGGCGCGACCGGAGCATGCCCGTCGGACTGGCGCTGCGCTTCGCGGAGCGCGCCCGGGGGACGGCGTCGGCATGGCTCGAGGGGCAGGGCGCGTGAGCGACGAGCTCGGGCGGGCACTGGACCGGATCTCGCGGGTGCGCGGGATGCGCGGCTCCATGTGGGTGTCGGCCGAGGACGGCATCCCCGTGGCGCAGCTGCTGATGGAAGGGGTCTCCGGCAAGGCCGTGGCCGCGCTCGCGGCCTCGCTGGTGCGCAAGATCAGCGGTACCGCGGGAGCGGTCGGCGCGGGGAGGGTGCGGTTTGTGCAGATGGAAGCGGCGGGCGGCACGCTGCTGGCCGCGCTGGCGCCGCCGGACCTGCTGGTGGTGGCGCTGGCGGACAGCCGGGTGAACATCGGCCTGGCGCGGATCGAGATGATGCGCGCGGCAGCCGCGGTGGCGCCGTGAGCACCACGGTCGTCGAGCCCTGGGCCGAGCAGCCGCTGCTGCGTTACGTGGCCGAGTCGAGCGCGCGGCTGGTGGTGGTGATGACGCCCGCTGGCCAGGTGCTCGCCCAGCACGGATTCGCGCGGGCCGTGGACCTGATGGCCGCCTCGGCGCTCGGCGCGGCCATCATGGCTGCGGCCGGCGCACTGGCGCAGCAACTCGGCGAGCGGTCGTTCGGCGCGCTGTTCCACGCGGGCGAGCGGCACGGCATCCATCTGGCGTCGTGCGCCACGCCGCGCGGCCCGTTGATCGTGCTCACGGTGTTCGGGAAGGAGACGTCCATCGGGCTGGTCGGGCTGTTCTACGATGAGTTCGCGGCCGAGCTGCGCCGCGCTGCGCCCGCCGGACAGCTCCGCGAACCGGTGCTGGCGGCGGATTTCGAGGCCGATTTGAACCGCAGTCTCACCTCGCTGTTCCACGGGTGAACCCATGTCGCTGGTGAACTTCACGGCGCGCGAGATCACCTGCAAGATCGTCTACTACGGTCC
>PMIK01000209.1 GCA_003157095.1 Gemmatimonadota bacterium
TGCACGAGCTGCCACGGCGCGCACCAGGTGCGGACCGCGGGGTGGCTCCGGACGGCGGCGGGCCGGGCGGCGATCAACCGCTCGTGCGCCGCCTGCCATCCCGGGCAACTCCCGTCACCGGCCGACGTGCACGCCGCGGTGGCGGGGTGCACCGACTGCCACGGCGGCCACGCCATCCGCCCGGTCCGGGATCCGGCGACACGCGGCGTGCCGCTGGCCATGGCGCGGCGCTGCGCCGGCTGCCACCGGGTCGAGTCCGGGCGGTACTGGGCGGACGTGCACGGCCAGGGCGCACTGCGCGACGCGGCCAGCGCGGTCGCCCTCGGCCGCGACACTTCCGCCACCTGCGTGGACTGCCACCGGGGCCACGCGGTGCGGAATCCGGCCGACAGCGCGGCGCATTTCGCGTTCGCCGAGACCTGCACCCACTGCCATCCGGCGTACGGGGCCACCTTCCGCGAGAACTACCACGGCCAGGCGACGCGGGTGGGCTCCGCGCAGGCCGCGCTGTGCGCCAACTGTCACACGGCCCACGCGATCTACCCGGCGTCCGACCCGCGGTCGTCGGTCTCCGCGTCGCGGCGCCTCGCCACCTGCCGCCGCTGCCACAGCACCGCGAGCGGGCGGTTCGCCGACTACCGGCCCCACGCGGATCCGACGAGCCCCGCGCGCAACCCGGGCCTGTTCGCCCTGTGGCTCGCCATGGTGGTGTTGCTGGCGGGCGTGACGGCCGTCTACCTCGTCCACGCGGTGCTGGTCACGCGCCGCACGCTGATCGAGCGGAGGACGCAGCGGTGAAGCGCAGAAACGTGTACCTCGACGGAGTCGCGCTCGACGCCGCGCACCGCGGCCGCGGGCCGTACATCTGGCGGTTCGGCGTCTTCCAGCGCGCGCTCCACGGCGTGCTGGTGGTGGCGTTCTTCCTGCTGGCCTTCACGGGGCTGCCGCTGCGCTTCAGCTGCGTGGTGTGGGCGCCGAAGCTGATGGCGCTGTGGGGCGGCGCGCGCACCGCCGGCCTGATCCATCGCTGGGCGGGCGGCGTCGTGCTGGCGTGCTTCGCGGCGTACCTGGGCTACGCGGGTGTGCGGCTCGCCCGGGCGGAGGACCGGCGGCGGCTGCTGTGGGGACCGGACTCCATCATCCTCCAGCCCCGGGACTTCCGCGAATTCTGGCAGATGCTGCGATGGTCGGTCGGGCGCGCGGAGAAGCCGCGGTTCGCCCGGTACAGCTACCGCGAGAAGTTCAACTATCTGATGGTCTTCCTCGGCCTGGGCGTGATCGCCGCGACCGGGTTGCTGCTGTGGTTCCCGGAACTCTTCGGGCGGTTCCTCCCGGGCGTGGTGTTCAACGTCGCGACCCTCGTCCATTCGTACCAGGTGATGCTGCTCGCGGCGCTCATCGTCGCCTTCCACTTCTTCGACGTGCACCTCCGCTCCGGCAAGTTCCCGCTCGACGGCGTGATGTTCACCGGCCGGGCAACCTACGGCTACATGGAGGAGGAGCACCCGCTGGTGGCGGAGACCATCGGCGACGTGACGCAGCAGCAAGCGAGCCCGCGTGCGATCCCGGACCGGGTCGCGCCGCCGGCCCCGCGCTGGCTGGAGCGCGCCAGCACGGCGCTCGGGCTGCTGTTCCTCGCGCTGGGTGTGCTGCTGGTGGTGCTCGGTCTGTGGGACGCGCTGTGCTAGGGCGCGCGGCCCGCCTCGTCCTCCTCGCCACGACCCTGGCCCGAGCCGCGCACGGGCAGACGGCCTCGGACCGGATGGCCAGTTCGCAGTGCGAGCAGTGTCACGCCGACCGCGAGCAGCTCGCCCGGCGTGCGCCTCCCGGTTACAACCCCGACTCGCTGTTCGTCAACCGGGGCGTGCTGGCGGGCTCCGTGCACGCCGCGGTGCCGTGCGTGCGCTGCCATCCGGTTCCCGGTCTCAAGCTGCACCCGGGCGAGCCCAGGACCAGCGTACCCTGCGGTACCTGCCACATGCGGGAGGACTCGTTGTGGCGCGCGGGCCCGCACGGCGGGCGCAGCGGGCTCAAGGCGGCGAGCTGCTCCGCCTGTCACGGCGTGCACGCCATCCGTCCGGCGAAGGAGCTGGAGCGTGGGGCGGGCGCCATCGTGCTGTCCCAGCGGTGCGTGATCTGTCACGAAACGCGGTCGTTCGCCGTGGGCGACGTGCACAAGGACAAGGTGAGCTGCGCGGCCTGCCACGGCGCCCACATGATCCAACCGGTACGCGATCCCGCCACCCACGGGATCGCCCTCGGCATCGCGGAGCGCTGCGCCGCGTGCCACGGCTCGGTGGCGGCGCAGGAATTCAGCGACGTGCACGGCCGGACGGCGCTGGCGCAGGCGGCCATCCGCGGCCCGCTCGTGGGCGACACGGCACCCACCTGCGTGTCCTGCCACGGCGGCCACGGGATGCAGCCGGCCCACGCGCTGGACCGCGAGGTGGCGCTGGTCGAGCGCTGCGCGGCCTGCCACAAGCGCGAGGGCGCGACCTACGCCGACACGTATCACGGGCGCGCGACGCGCCTGGGCTACTACCGCACGGCCCGCTGCGCGGACTGTCACGGTTCCCACCAGATCTTTCCACCGGGCGACCCGCGCTCGACGGTATCCGTGGGCCGGCGCGTNNCACGCCCGCCCGCAGGACTTCCGGGACAACGTGGCGATCTCCGCGGCGTGGCTGCTGATGAACGTACTGCTGTTCGTCACGTTCACGGTGTTCGGCATCCACACCGTGCTGTGGCTCGCCAAGGTGCTGGGCATGCGCTGGCAGGAGCGGCGGCGCCGCCGCGAGCTGGGCCTCGACGACGAGCCACGGCCCGCGGAGCCCATTGACAGCGCGGCACGGGGCCGGGGCCCGTTCGTCTGGCGCTTCAGGTTGATTCACCGGCTGATCCACGGCATCTCGGTGGTCAGCTTCTTCGCGCTGGTCATCACCGGGCTCCCGCTGCGCTTCAGCTGCGCGGTGTGGGCCTCGGACATGATGCGATTGCTGGGCGGCACGCACACCGCGGGCATCGTGCACCGCACGGCGGGCGCGATCACCGTGGCGTACTTCACCGCGCACCTCGTCTGGCTCGCGGTGTTCGTCGCCCGCTCGAAGGACCGCACGTCCATCTTCTGGGGCCCCGACTCGATGGTGCCGCAGCCGCAGGACTTCCGGGACTTCGTGCAGATGTTCAAGTGGTTCTTCGGGAAGGCGCCGTTCCCGCGGTTCGGCCGCTACGGCTACAACGAGAAGTTCCACTACTTCGGCGCGTTCTGGGGCATCGTGCTGCTGGGCGGCTCGGGGCTGGTGCGGTGGATGCCGGGCGTGTTCACCCGCATCCTGCCCGGCTGGGCGTTCAACGTGGCGGCGATCTTCCACTCGGAAGAGGCGCTGCTCGCGGCCGGCTTCATGTTCGTCATCCACTTCTTCAACGTGCACCTCCGGCCGGGGAAGTGGCCGATGGACGGCGTGATGTTCACCGGGCGGGCCACGCTCGGGGCCTTGGAGGAGGACCACCCGCTGACGACAGAGCGCTGGGGCGACCTGGCATCGCAGCCGGTGAGCCGGACGGCGGTTCCCGATCTGCCGGCGCCGCCGCCCCCCAACTGGATGACGGTGATCGCGGCGTCGTTCGGCCTGCTGGCATTGGGCGTCGGTCTGGTGCTGGTGGGGATGATCATGTGGGCGCAACTGTGCTGAAGTGCCTGCTGGTGGTGCCGGCGCTCGCCCTGCTGCTCGCCGCGCCCGCTGTCGCGCAGCGGCGGGAGGACTGCGAGCGCTGCCACGGGAGCCGCGAGTTCCTGCTGAGCGCCGCGCCGGACCGCAACGTGGGCGCCGGCCTGGTGGTGACGCGTGCCACGCTGAGCGGGGGGCCGCACGCGGCGGTGCCGTGCGGCGACTGCCACGTCGGCGTCACCTTCTTCCCGCACGAGCCCGTCGCGGCGCGGCGCGTGGCGTGCGGGCGCTGCCACGCGGCGCAGGACGCGCTGTGGCGGAAGGGCGTGCACGGGCCCCACGGCGTGGAGGGCGCGCCCCGCGCTGACTGCATGGCGTGCCACGGCGGGCACGACGTCGCGCGCTCGGGATTCCTGCCCACGGCCTCGGGCCGGCTCCAGATGCGGCAGGCGTGCGCCAAGTGCCACGCCACACAAGTGGCCAGCTCCGAGCGTGGCGTCCACGCCGACACCATCGCCTGCACCCGGTGTCACGGATCGCACGACATGCGTCCGGTGCCCGACGACGCCACCCGGCGGATAGACGTCACGCTCGCCCGCGCCTGTGGCGCCTGCCACGTCAAGGAGGCCGCGAGCTACTGGGCCGACATTCACGGGCGGACGGCGATGGCGCAGGCGCGCGGGCCACAGGCGCTGGGGCGCGACACCGCCGCAACCTGCGTGTCGTGCCACGGCGAGCACGGGATCCGCCGGGCCAACGACCCGACCTGGCGGTTCGCCGTCGCCGACGCGTGCACGCGTTGCCACGGGGCATACGGCCGCACCTACCGGGACAGCTATCACGGGCAGGCGTCGCGGGTGGGCTCGACCCGGGCGGCGCAGTGCGCCGACTGCCACACGCCGCACAACGTGCGGCCCGCTTCCGATGCCGCCTCGTCGGTCGCACCGGCCAATGAGCTCCGGACCTGCCAGCGCTGCCACTCCGCTGCGCGCGGCAAGTTCGCCGGGTACCAGCCGCACGCCAATCCGCGGGACCGCCGCAGGAACCCCGTGCTATTCCTCGTATGGGCGTTCATGAACACCGTGCTCACGGGCACGATGGTGGTGTGGGGGGCGCACACGCTGCTGTGGTACGCGCGTACGCTGCGGGACCGCCGGAAGCGGCGGCCCGCGGCCAGCGCGGCGGCGGGCAGCCCGACGCCGATGGACTCGGCCCTGCGGGGCGGCGGCCCGTTCGTGTGGCGCTTCAACCTGTTGTTCCGGCTCGTCCACGCGCTGATCGTCGCCACCTTCTTCGTCCTGGTCGTGACCGGCCTGCCGCTGCGGTTCAGCTGCGCGGCATGGGCCGGCGGTCTGATGCGGCTCCTGGGCGGCGCCACGCGCGCGGGGCTGGCCCACCGCACGGCGGGGATGTTCGTATTTGGCTACTTCGGGCTATACGCCGCCTACCTGACCTACCGCGCCTGGCGGCAGCCGCAGCGGGTGCGGAGCTGGTTCGGCCGCGACTCGGTGGTGTTCAAGCCCCAGGACCTGCGCGACGCGATCGCGATGGTGAAATGGTTCTTCGGGCGGGGTCCGCAGCCGCGGTTCGGGCGCTACAGCTACATGGAGAAATTCGACTACTTCGCCGAGCTGTGGGGCGTCGGGGCGATCGGCTTCACGGGCCTGATGCTGTGGCAGCCGGAGTTCTTCGGCCGCTTCTTCCCGGGCATCCTGTTCAATGTCGCCATCATCGTCCACTCGTACGAGGCGATGATCGCGACGGCGTTCATCTTCACCATCCACTTCTTCAACGTGCACCTGCGCCCGGACAAGTGGCCGCTCGACGCGGTGATGTTCACCGGCCGGGCCACGCTGCATTACATGGAAGAAGAGCACCCGCTGGTGGCCGAACAGCTGCGCGAGCGGGTGGCCGCCGCGGCGCCGAGCGCGAAGGCCGTGGTGGACGAGCCGGCGCCGCCGCC
>PMIK01000029.1 GCA_003157095.1 Gemmatimonadota bacterium
TGCGCGCCTTCTGCTTCTGGAGGATGGACATGGTCACTTCGGCCAGATAGTCCATCATCAGATAGTCAATCGGGCCGCCCTCGACCTGCCGGACGGGGGCCTCGAGCCAGTCGCCCCAGAAGCCCTGGCCGCTCGCGATTCTGACAGTCACAGGAGGAAGGGGGCCGGAAGACAGAGAAGTTGCCAGACGGCGAAGAGCACAGTGGTTACCAGATGCCAGGTCACGGATGCCTGATGCCCACGGTGCGCTCGATGGCCACCCAGTCATCCGCCGTTCCGGCGACGCGGATCCGCACCAGGTCCAGCCAGTCGGCCGACGGCGCCAGCGATGGGAATGGAGGAATCGCCACCGCGCGCGAGCCGTGCGCGGAAATGGTGACCGGGGTCGGTGACGGCGGTCCGGAAAGGGCTATCGGGCGTGGCTGACCCACGAACGCCAGCCTTACGCTTGCCGCGAAGCTCGCCGGGGGCTCCGGTCGCGCGAAGGCGGGGAACAGCTCGACCGTGACCGGATAGCCGGGGCCGCGCTTGGGGGGCAGATCCACCGTCACGCGATGAAAGTCGTAGTTCATCGGCCCCTGCCCCAGCTGCGCTCCGTCGCGGTCGAAGAGCGTGATGCCGAAGTCGGTGACCGTGTTCCAGAACTCGGGTGTCAGCTGCACTTCGACGACGGCCTCGGTCGCCCATTCCGGCGCCACGAAGGTCCGCGTGTAAGGGCCGCCGCGCTCCACCACCGCCTCCCACGCGGTCACGATCCCCAGTTGTTCCGTGCTCACCAGCACGGCTGTATCCCGCTCCGCCATCGAGGCGAGGGTGACGCTTGGCGAAGCGCTGGAGGAATCCACCCGCGTGATGCCCAGTGGGGGGATCGCGGCAGTGAAGGAGTATCGCAGCGAGTCGCCCGGCATGGCTTGCGCCACCGCTTCCCACACGCCCGGCGCGAGGTCGTTGGCCGTCACCGAGAGCGTGCCGCTCGCGCCTCCGGAGCCGCCGACGTCCACGTGGTCCCTGGTGCGCGAGGGCCGTCCCGAGGGTTCGAACAGCGAGAGCGAAGCGCGCCCGCTGGTATCGGGGAGCGCCAGGCGCACCGAGAGGTCGGATGCCCCCGCGGGCACGTTCATGTAGAAGCGCCACGCACGGCCCGGAGCCAGCGTGCGCGCCGGCGAGACCACCGTTCCCATACGCTCAGCGTCCGGGACGATGACCTCGTTTACCAGCCGGAACGCCGGTCCCGCCGCGGTATCCGACTCGTCCTCAGCGGTGACCACGCCGACGTACCGGCCCGGCTGCCCGAGGCGGGACGGATCGTAGCGGACCTCGATCAGCGCCGTGCCATCGGCACCCAGCGTCACCGTTGACTGCTCCGGCTTGAGCCACAGCCGGTTGGACGAGAGGCGGAAGATCGCGGCGCCTGCGCCGGCCGTGCGGCCCGCGTCTCCCAGGCGCGTCACAGCGAAGCGCTGCAGCGTGTCGTCGGGCGAGAGCAAGCCGTTCCTGCGATACGCGGCACTGGGGCGATCGCCGGGATGCGCGACCGCCACCTGGGGGCCGCCGCCGGGGCGCGGCCCGCCGCCCTGCCGCAGCAGGGCCGGAAATGCCCGCACATCGAACCGGCTGGCCGCGTGTCCCGTGCGGAGCCACTGGTACGCCGCCTCGACCCGCGGAATGCCGTAGCCCTCGTCGGTCTCGGTCTCTCCGGTGAGGTGGCGCGCGCTGGAGCGGAGCGCCGCCGTGAGCTGCGCGGCGGTCGCCTGGCGGCCCTCGGCCCGCAGCGCCGAGAGCAGCAGCGCGACGACGCCGGCCGCGTGGGGTGAGGCCATGGACGTCCCGACCTTGACCTCATCTCCCGTGTTCCACGCCGGCACGGTCGAGTACGCGAGCCCGGGTGTGACGATGTCCGGCTTGTCCGTTTCCCCACCCCGCGAGCTCCACCAGCCCAACAGCTCGGGGCTGGCCGCGCCGAACTGCAGCGGAGCGAATACGGCGGGGTACGTGGCCCCAACGGTCAGCGCAAACCGCGCCGAGGCGGGCAGGCCCATCGTTTCCGCGCCGGGGCCGTCGTTCCCCGCGCTGATGGCGAAGACCACGCCCGGGTGGGCCAGGAGGAAGTCGTCCACCAGCGAGTCCATCACCGCGGCGCCAGGCTCCATGTTGCCGATGCCGAACGACATGTTGAGCACCAGCGGCAACCCGCGTTCGGCGGCGAAGCGCGCGGCATACTCCATCGCCCGGATCATCGAGCCCGTCGTCGAGAGGCCGCCGCGCGCATCGTTCGCGATCTTGAGCGCGATGATCTGCGCGCCCGGCGCGACACCGTCGAAGCCGCGCACGCCGTAGATGTCGTGCCCCGCCGCGATCCCGGCCACGTGCGTGCCGTGGCCCGCCGTGTCGAGCACGAGCGAAAAGTACGGGCGTCCCGCGGAGTCGGTGCGGAGGTTCACGGCGCCGGTGATGGGGCCGTGGCCGCGCGGTCCCTGGCGCGGGGAGAAGGTGAAGGTCTGTCCCTTGACCAGGTAATCCGCGACCGGCGTCTCGTCGGCGAGCGAGCCGTTCCCGTTGGTGTCAATGAACGCCGCCCAGCCCGCCGCGGTGCGCACCACCACGACGCCGAAGCTGTCCCGGTTCGAGCCGTTGCCGTTGAAGTCGGCCGCCGGCGCGTCACCGAAGGGCAACTCGCGGATCACGCCGCCGTACCACTGGGAGTCCATGGCCGCGGCGCGCACGGCGTCGGCGCCTTCGAGGGTGAGGCCTCCCGGAAGCACGATCAGCCCGCGGGAGTCGGGGCGCACGCGTTCCAGCGCCACGTCGCCCTCGCCCGAGAAGTTCCTGATGTCCAGGATCTTCGGCTGGCCCGTGCTCGTGGTCTGCAGGCCGGCCACGCCCGGATCTACGCCGCTGTCGAGGATGCCGATGAGGACCCCACGGCCGTCGTAAGCCGCGTGGGCGATCCGCCACGCGGACACTCCGGTGGCGTCGAGGGACATCAGGCCGAGCATGTAGGCCGTGGCGGCGGGTGCGATGGGCTCTTTGGGCTTGGGCAGCGCGTCAGGGACCGGCGCCGGCTCGGTCGTCGCGACCGGCGCGGTCGCGGCCGGGGGCGCCGGCGCCGTCGCCTCCGGTGCGTGGACGGCTGCCGCGCACGCCACGAGACCGGCAGGCACGACGGCCTGCAGCGCCCAACGGAGACCGCGCGCCGCCGTCATCAGGCGAGCGAGGCGGGGAGGACGAACGGACCGAGGTGGGGGCCGGGATCGTTGGCGACGATACGGAGCACCTGTGCGAGGTGGGTGCGCAGCTCCTCGGGCGTCACGATCGCATCCACATACCCCCTCGCCGCCGCGTACCGGGCGTCGAGCTGGTGCTCGTAGTCCTCACGCATGGACTGCACCGCGCTCGCCAGCTTGGCTGGCGTCACGCCCGTCTTCGCGGCCTCCTCGAGACCGGGGCCGTGCACCGCCTGGATGGCGGACTCACCCTCCATGACGCCCATCCGTCCCGTCGGCAGGGAGAGGATGAAGTCGGGATCGAACCCCTGCCCCGCCATCGCGTAGTAGCCCGCGCCCGAGGCGTGGTTGATGGTGAGGACGATCTTCGGCACGGTCGCGGTCGCCATCGCTTCCACGAACATGGCGCCCGCGCGAATGATGCCGGAGGTCTCCGCCTCCGGCCCGACCATGAAGCCGGAGACGTCCTGCACGAACAGGATCGGCGTGCGCTCGCGGTTGGCCGTCTCGATGAAGTAGGCCACCTTCTCCGCGCTCTCGGTGTACACGATCCCGCCGAAGCGCGGGGGCTCGCCCGGCTTGCCCTTGATCAGCTTGCGCTCGTTGGCGATGAGCGCCACGACGCGGCCGTCAATCGCGGCATGCGCGCAGATCATTTCCTGGGCGAGATCACGCTGGAACTCGTCCAGCGCGCCCGCGTCCACGAAACAGGCCAGGATCTCGCGCATCTCGTACGACATGCGGTGATCGCCGGGAAGCAGCTCGTACAGGTCGGTCGCCGGGCGCCGCGGCGGCCGGGCGACGCGCTGGGGCGCGAGGCGCGAGGGTTCGGGGCGCGGGAGCCGGGCCACCTGCTCGCGCAACATCGCCAGGCATTCCTTGTCGTCCTTGGCGAGGTAGTGCGCGACGCCGCTGACCGAGGTGTGCATCCGGGCGCCGCCCAGCGACTCGCCGTCCACGACCTGTCCGGTGGCGCCCTTGACGAGGTTGGGTCCGCCCAGCCCCATGAAGCTCGTCCCGTCCACCATCAGGATCACGTCGGAGAGCGCCGGGAGGTACGCGCCGCCGGCGACGCACTGCCCCATCACGGCGGCGAGCTGCGGCACCTTGAGGAAGCGCCGCATCAGGGAGTTGTAGTAGAAAATGCGGCCGGCGCCGTACTGCCCGGGAAAGACGCCGCCCTGATACGGGAGATTCACGCCCCCGGAGTCCACCAGATAGACGATCGGGGTCCGCTGGCGCATCGCGATCTCCTGCGCGCGCAGGATCTTCCGGATCGTCTCCGGCCACCACGAGCCGGCCTTCACCGTCGCGTCGTTGGCGACGATCACGACGTCACGTCCCACGACCGTGCCCACCCCCGTGACGACGCCGGCGCCGGGCGCCTGTCCGTCGTACTGGTCGTACGCCATCAGCAGGCCGATCTCGAGCCACGGCGAGCCCTGATCGGTCAGCAGCGCCACACGCTCGCGCGCCGTCAGCTTTCCCGCCGCGTGCTGGCGCTCGATTTTCTCCGGCCCGCCGCCCTGCTTCAGCCGCTCGGCGAGGGACCGGTATTCGTCGGTCAGAATCCGGAGACGGTGGGGACGCGAGGCCACTACGGCCTCAGGTGCTCGCGCGCCCAGGAACGGATGTAGGCGATCAGCTCCGCGGTCGGGGTCCCCGGACCGAAGAGGCTGCCTACCCCGCGGGCGCCGAGGCCGGCCATGTCTTCCTTGGGTATGATGCCGCCGCCGGTCACGAGGACGTCGCCGCGGCCCGCCTCCTTGAGCAGCTCGACCACGCGCGGGAACAGCGTCATGTGCGCACCGGACAGTATGGACAGGCCCACCACGTCCACGTCTTCCTGCACCGCGGCGGCGACGATCATCTCCGGCGTCTGGTGCAGGCCGGTGTAGATGACCTCCATCCCGGCGTCCCGCAGGGCGGCCGCGACCACCTTGGCGCCGCGGTCGTGCCCGTCGAGCCCCGGCTTGGCCACCAGAACGCGGATCGGATGCGGCAGCGTGCCGGTTTCGGCGGGTGCGGGCTTGGCCACGGTCATAGCGCGCGGAACCTAGCCGCGGCCCAGCGACGATACAAGCTCGCCGCACAGCGACGGGACGTCCGGGGAGGTCCGGCAGCCGCAGCCGCCGTATCGGCCCAGGGGGTCGAGCAGCACCGGCTCGATATGCGCGCTCCGGGCCCCGGCCACGTCCACGCCGAACAGGTCGCCGACGTGCATCGCTTCGGCGGGGGCGACGCCGGCCCGGCCGAGGGCGAGCCTGAAGATCTCCGGATCGGGCTTCTCGACGCCCACCACCCCGCTGTCCACCACGAAGTCCAGCTGGGCGGCGAGGCCGACCTCCTCGAGCAGCGCGGCCACGGTGCCGTCCGAGTTCGAGATGCACGCGACGGCGAGGCCGTGCGCGCGCAACGCCGCCAGCGCCTGCGCGGTGCCGGGCGGCACGACCGTCCAGAGATTGCCCCGCCGGTGCTCGGCACGAATCTCGGGGCCGGCCTTGGCGATCTCATCGGGCGCGAAGCCGAGAGAGGCGAGCGCGCCGAAAAAGTGGGCCTGCCACCGGGCACCGTCGCGCAGCGCCGGGTCGGCCTCCATCGCCGCCTCGACGGCGGCGCGACCGGCGTATTCGGCTTCGATGAACGCCGCGACCGTCGGGGCGCGGCCGACGGAGCGGAGCAGCGCCGTACGGACGCGCGCGTAGTCCACGTGCACGAGCGTGCCGCCGGCGTCGAAGAAGACGGCCCGGAGCATCGCTAGTGGGAGCGGAAACGCAGGATGGCGGCGAGGCGGTCGAACCTCCGCGCCTCCGCGCCCCGGACCACGGCGACCCTGGAGCGCTGGCGCAACGCATCCTCGATGGCATCGTCGAGCAGATCCGCCAGGGGAAGCGCCTCTCCCTCGCCGCGCGCACCGGTGGCGGATTCCGCCAGCCGCCCGCTGGTGCTCCAGCGGTATCCCGGCACGACGGCGTCAGCGTCCACGATCAGCGTGCGCACCTGGCCCCGCGAGAGGGCCCGGAGCGTCGGCTCGATGGACTCGGTGGTCAGGCCCGAGCCCCGAACGGAGACCAGCTCCTGCACCGACGCAGCCGACGAGCGCTGGGCCGCTTCGGACAGCAGCTCCAGGGCACGGTCGCGAATCTCCGGGGCGCCGACCTTCCTGGGTGCGAGGCGCAGCACGCCCAGCACCTGGTCGCGCTGCTGGGGGCTCAGGTGCGGCAGGAGGGCGTTGGCATCCACACCGACGCCCCCGATGACCAAGCCGTCGAACGCGCGGGCCCGCAGGTGCGCCGCCACCGCGTCAGCCACGTGGGCCAGGTGGCGGTGCCGCTCTTCCCGGATGCGATTGTGGAAGCGGTACTCGCCGACCCCGGGGGCGGCTCCCCGCTCGGGATGGAAGCGGCCGGCACGGATGACGTCGGGAGCAGTGAGGCCGTCCAGCTCCACCACGCCCTCCAGGCCGACGTCGAAGAAGCGCGCGGACCGGCGGTCGGTCACGATGGCCAGCAGGCGGCTCCCCGCTTCGACGATCGCCACCAGCTCGCCCACCACCGGGGTCCGGTCCACGACCACCCGGCTCTTGAGGACGTACGGCAGATGCACCGCCCGGAAGAACCCGGATGCCGCGAAAACGGCCACACCGCGGCCCCCCGCCAGGTTGGGCGCGTGAGCGAAAAAGGCCTCGACGCGCTTCAGCTCGCGTCCCACCGCCTCGCGGTCGGCGTGCGAGAAGCCGAGGATGCCGAGGCGCTCGACCGCGCCGCGCAGGCGGTTCTTCAGCTTGATCCGGTACTTCTCGCCGGTGCGGTCGTTCGGCTCCAGCTTCTGGTAGCAGGTCACCACCCAGCCGCGCGTGTTGCCCAGCGCCAGCAGCTCGGCGAGGGCCCCGGCGATGCCGCCGGCGTCGCGCGCCGGCGCCTCGGGCTTAGAAGAAGATGGGCTCACGGTACGAGCCATACACGTTCTCCAGTGTCTCCCGGATCTCGAACAGGGTGGCGTACGCCCGCGCGGCATCGAGCATGGCCGGGACCACGTTCGCCTCGCGATGCGCCGCTTCCGCCAGCGCGTCGAGCCGCCGCCGCACCAGATTGGCGTCGCGCGCGCTGCGCAGCCGCTCGAGGCGCTCGGCCTGCGCGGCCGCGGCTTCCTCGCCGATCTTGAGCAGCGGGATCCCCACCTCCGGCTCGTCTACCACGAATTCGTTCATGCCGACGACGATGCGGCGGCGATCCTCCAGCTCGCGCTGGTGGCGGCTCGCGGACTGGGCGATCTGCCGCTGGAACCATCCCGTCTCGATGCCCCGCACCACCCCCCCGATCCGCTCGATCTCGGCGAAGGTCGCCTCCGCTTCATCCTCGAGCTGGCGGGTGAGAGCCTCTACGTACCAGGAGCCGCCAAGCGGGTCGCTGACGTTGGGCACGCCGGTCTCGTACGCCAGGACCTGCTGGGTCCGGAGCGCGAGCTGGACGGCCTGCTCGGTGGGCAGCGCGAGGGTCTCGTCCATCGAGTTGGTGTGAAGCGATTGCGTGCCGCCCAGCACGGCGGCCAGCGCCTGATAGGCCACGCGCACCACGTTGTTGGTCGGCTGCTGCGCCGTCAGCGTGACGCCGGCGGTCTGGGAATGGAACCGCATCACGAGGGAGCGCGGCGACTTCGCGCCGAAGCGCTCGCGCATGTGGCGCGCCCAGATGCGGCGGGCCGCCCGGTACTTGGCGATTTCCTCGAAGAAGTCGTTGTGGATGTCCCAGAAGAAGCTGAGCCGCGGGGCGAAGGCGTCCACGTCGAGGCCGCGCGCCACGCCGCGTTCGACGTAGGTGAAGCCGTTGGCCAGCGTGAAGGCGAGCTCCTGTGCGGCGGTCGCGCCGGCCTCGCGGATGTGGTAGCCGGAGATCGAAATCGTGTTCCACTGCGGTGCGTGCGTCGCGCTCCATTCGAACAGGTCCACGATGATCTTCAGGGCCGGCTCCACGCCGTAGATCCAGGCGTGCTGCGCCATGTACTCCTTGAGGATGTCGTTCTGGACCGTGCCGCGGAGCTGCGCGCTCGGCACGCCCTGCCGCTCCGCCGCCGCCACGTAGAAGCAGAACAGCATCGCGGCCGGGCCGTTGATGGTCATGGAGGTCGAAACCCGGTCGAGCGGAATGCCGTCGAACAGCGTCTCCATGTCGGCGAGGCTCGAGATCGCGACGCCGCACTTCCCCACCTCGCCCAAAGCGCGCGGGTGGTCGGAGTCGTAGCCCATCAGCGTCGGGAAGTCGAACGCGACCGAGAGCCCCGTCTGGCCCCGGCTCAGGAGGAACTTGTACCGCGCGTTGGTCTCCAGCGCCGTGCCGAATCCGGAGAACTGGCGCATCGTCCACAGCCGGCCGCGGTAGCCGGTCGGGTGCACGCCCCGGGTGTACGGATAGTCCCCGGGCAGGCCCAGCTCGGCGGCGTAGTCGAGGTCCGGCACGTCGAGCGGCGTGTAGACGGGCTCCACCCGGCGCCCCGAGACGCCCGTGAACTCCACGTCCCGCGACTCGCCCTGGTCGAACCGCTGCTGCCAGGCGGCCAGATCGCGCCGCAGCGCGTCCAGTTCGCGCTGCTTCGCTTCCAACTGCTCCGCCAGATGCCTGACCGCCGGATCGGACTCGGAACCACTCATGCGCCGTTGCTCCCTCGCAGCCGTTCTACCACGCCCGCCGCCGCCTCGTACGGGCTCCGCCGCCCCGCCGCCACGTCGGCCAGCGCCGTCTCCAGCGCCGCCCTGGGGCCGGCGTCCGACCATAGCCAACGGCGGAGCGCCCGCTCGACTACGTCCCGCGTCCGCTGCGCAAGTTGTCGTGCGCGGCGCGCCTGGAGGCCGCCGCCACGCTCGAGGTACGCGGCGTGCTGGTCCAGCGCTCCGCGCAACTCTCCGATTCCCTCGTCCCGCAGCGCCGCCGTGGCGATCACCGGCGGCGCCCACGGGCCGTCGCTCCCGTCCGTTCCGGCGTCGGAGGGCGTCTTCTCCCTTGCCGTCTTCGCCGTCTGGAGCTCTGGATGATGGTGCGCCGGCACGTGGCGGAACGCATGGCCGCCCTTGAGACCGATGGCCACCTCCAGCTCCTGGCGGAGCCGGTCGGCTCCGGGCCGGTCCGCCTTGTTGACCACGTAGATGTCGGCGATCTCCATCAGCCCCGCCTTCATCACCTGGATGCCGTCACCCGACTCGGGCACCAGCACGACGACGGTCGTATCGCACACCGAGGCGATGTCCAGCTCCGACTGCCCGACGCCCACGGTCTCGATGAGAATCCGGTCGAAGCCGTAGGCGTCCATCACGTCGGCCACCTCTCCGGTGGTGGTCGCCATTCCACCCAGGGAGCCGCGCGACGCCATGGACCGGATGAATACGCCGGGATCCACTGCGGCCCGCTCCATCCGGATCCGGTCGCCGAGCAACGCCCCGCCGGTGAAGGGGCTGGACGGATCAATGGCGATCACGCCGACCGTGAGACCCGCGGTCCGGTAGTGGGACGCCAGCCGCTCGATGAGGGTGCTCTTGCCGCCCCCCGGGGGCCCGGTGATGCCTATCCGGCGCGCGGTTCCGACCAGCGGATGGAGGCCGGCGAGCAGCGTCTCGGAGCCCGGCGAGCCATTCTCCACCAGCGAGATGGCGCGCGCCAGAGCCGCCGGCTTGCGGGCCTTCAGGTCTTCGATGATGGGCGTGGGTGCCACCATCCCAATTGAGTCGGGACGCGGAGCCAGGTCAAGCGACCTCCGCCACGCCATCGCCTACGGCGGCGAGCCGGCGGCGCGCGTGGCGCCCTCCGGAGCGACGGCGCGGACCACCAGCCGCACCAGCCGGGTCGGGGTCGCCTCGAGGACGTCGAACTCCAGGGGTCCGAGCACCGCGCGTTCGCCCGCCTTCGGAATGCGCCCGGTGGCCCACGCCAGGTAGCCTCCGGCCGTCTCCACGCGCGGCGGCACCTCGAGCTCGACGCCGAAGTGCTTGCTCAGCGCCTCCAGCGGGAACGCGGCGTCCACGACCAGCACGCCCCGCTCCGGGGCCACCGGCGCGGGGCGCGGTTCATCGAGTTCGTCGAAGATCTCACCGACCAGTTCCTCGAGCAGATCTTCCATGGTGACGAGGCCGGCGGTGCCGCCGAACTCGTCGAGCACGACGGCCATGTGCCGGCGCTCGCGCCGCAGGTCGAGCAGCGCGTCGGCGCAGCGCCGCGCCCCGGGAATGGCGGATACCGGGCGCATCCCGACCTTCCCGCCGGGGCCGGCCTTGATGACGTCGAACGCGTGCACCATGCCCACGATCTCGTCCGGCGACGAGCGGTACAGCGGGATTCGGGTGTAGCCGGAGCTGGTGACGAGCGCGGCGAGCGCGGCCGCGTCGGCCTGCTCGGGCGCCGCCACGATACGGGTGCGAGGCGTCATGACCTCCCGCACCACGCGGTCGGCGAACGCCATCACGCCAGTGACGATTTCGAGCTCGTCCTCACCCGCCAGGCCCGCGGTCGCGCTGTCCCGGAGGAGGGCCGCGAGCTCCGCGCGCTCGGTGGCCGCGCGCCCCCGAACGATCCGGCCGACCAGCGCCCCCGCCGGCCGGAGCCGCGGCACCACGGCACGGACCAGCGGCTCCGGCCACCGCTGCCCCACCGCGCGGGGCAGGAAGTACGCCGCGAGCAGGAGCACCGGCACACCCAGCAGCACTTCGAGCGCCAGCGTGGTCGCGAGCCCGGCGGTCCGCAGCGCCCAGGGGGCGGAGACGCCCGCCACCGCGACGCCGATGGCCACCAGCGCGTCGGCGGCCGCGGCGACGTCGCCAGGCCGCGAGAGCAGCGTGACCGCGGCCTCCGCTCCCTCCAGCTTGCGTGACACCCAGCGGGCGAGCTCGAGACGGCTCACGGCGCGCACGGCCACCGACGCGGTGGCGCCGAACGCGGCGAGCGCGAGCCCGAGCACGACGAACAGCGTGCTCACGGGGCGACCCGCTCGAACCGGAGCCGGCGGATGCTCCGGCGCACCACCTGGTCCACGGTGACCCGCCAGCCGTTCAAGTCGAGCCGCTCCCCGGCGATGGGGACGCGCCCCAGCGCCGAGTAGGCGAGCCCGCCGGCGGTGCTGACTTCCTCATGGCTGAACGCCGTGCCGAGCGCCTCCGATAGCGCGTCGAGGGTGGTCCGTCCGTCTACCAGGTAGCTTCCCGGCGCCAGCTCGACGATCTCCGGCTGCTCCGTGGCGTCGTACTCGTCGCGGATCTCGCCCACGATCTCCTCGAGCACGTCCTCCAGCGTCACGAGGCCGGCGACGCCGCCATACTCGTCGACGGCGATCGCCAACTGCGTCTTGGTCTGGCGAAAGTGGACCAGCAGTTGCTCGCAGGTGATGAGCTCCGGCACGAAGCGCACGGGCTGCACCAGCTCGCGCAGCGGTTTGTGCGGATCGAAGAACAGCACCTTCGCGTACACCAGCCCCACGATCTTGTCCCGCGACTTGTCGTAGACGGGGATCTTCTTGTGCCGCGTCTGGCGCATCAGATCCCGCAGACCCTCCGCCGGCGCATTGACGTCGTACGCCGCCACCTCGACGCGCGGCACCATCACGTCGCGGACGCGCCACTGGCCGAGGTCGATGATCGGCCGCAGAAACGTGTCTTCAAGCGGCTTGAGCCCCCCGGCCCGGCGGCTCAGCTCCAGCAGGGCTTTCAGCTCGGCCGCGGTGAGATCGGCGCTGGCGGCGTGCCCGGCGCGCTCCGCACCGAAAACGATGCGCAGGAATGGCTCGACGAGCAGCACGTCAAAGACGCGTCCGAGCGGGGCCGCGACGAGGCTGGCGGCGCGGACCAGCGGGGCGACGTACGGCGCCAGCCGGTCGGCCAGCCGCACGCCGACGACCTTGGGCAGCACTTCGCCGCAGACGAGGACGAGCAAGATGCTGAGCACGCCGGAGACGGGCGTGACCCAGGCGCCGACGTGCTTCGCCATGTGATGAAACGTGACGTACGAGGTCGCAAAGAGCAGCGTGTTCGCCGCCGTGTTCGTCAGCAGGATGGTGAGCAGGGTCTGCTTCGGCCGGGCCATCAGCCGGGCAGCGAGGCGCCAGAAGGGGCTCGGATGTACGGCGGCGCGTTCGAGCTGCAGGGGCGTGAGCGAGAAGAGCACGGCCTCGCTGCCCGAGTAGATCGAAGACAGAACCAGGAGGAAGAGGATGAGGGCGGCATCGAAGGCGATCCACGCCCAGCTTAGATCGGCGGCGGCCAGGATTATGCCCGTGTTGCTCATCGGTCCCGGGTGCGCAGTCTACACGCTGGCAGTAGTTTACGAACAGACCGGCGTCCCGCAGCGCCGGCCGCGGCGGGAGGTGAAACGCGGCGGGATGCCTCCACTTTGGCCTTTTGTCGGGCGAGGTTGTCGGGTATAATAATGGGTTCGGTGGTCACCCCGCAGCATTCAAGACGTCTGCGGTGCGGTCGGGGGCGTCACCGAAAAGAGCGCCCCGCGCGAAGGCGAGCCCGCGGGAGAGAAGCAACAAGGAGATTGGCATGCACGTTCGCACGAGTCTGATTGCTCTGACTGTCGCATGTGTCGTGGCGGGAGCGTCCGCGGCGTGGGCCGGGACGGAGAGCGCCAGCCAGGCGTTTACCGAGGGCCAGGCGCTGCTGGCCAAGGGCGAGTTCGACGGGGCCCTGAAAGCCCTCAAGGCAGCCGCGGTGGCCGATCCCGAGAACAAGGAATACGACGGCGAGTTCAAGCTGCTGCGGCGCGCGCTGAACATGCGCGAGCAGCTCAAGGCCGAGGAAGACGCGGACGTGTGGCAGCAGATGAGCCGGGCGCTGTACACCTACTATCGCGATCACAACGTCAACGGCGAGGCGGTCGCCGTCGCGGGCAAGCTGCACGAGAAGGTGAACACGGGCGAGTCGGCGGCGCTGCTGGCCGATGCCCAGCTCGCACTGGATCAGAACGACGCGGCCGTGAAGGTGCTGGACGGCGTCGCGGCCGACCAGCGCACGCCGCGGACCGACATTCTGCGGGGCGTGGCGCTGGCGCGCGTCGGAAAGCTGCCGGAGGCGAAGGCCGTCGCGGCGAAGGTGGAGTTGGACAAGGACGCCGAGGCGCGCGTGAGCTTCGACGCGGCGCGGCTGGAGGCGTTGGTCGGGAATCAGCAGAACGCGCTAAACGCCTTGCAGCGTGCCTTCGAGGCGACGCCGGCGAACTGGCTCGATGGCTTGAAGGCGGAGGCGAAGGCGAGCAAGGACTTGCAGTCGGTCGCGGGCGGCGAGGACTTCGCCAAGGTACTGAAGACCGAGTCGAAGGTGAAGAGCGGGTGCGGCGGCTGCCCGATGGCCGGCAAGGACGGCAAGTGCACGGCGCAACAGAAGGAGGGAAAGGGCAAGGCCGGCGGCTGCGAGCACGAGAAGGCGGACAAAGCCAAGGAGAAGGACGCCGGCTGCGGGCACGATAAGGCGGGGAAACCGGAGAAGGAGTAGCCGCGGCGCAGGGCGGGCGTCGGCGCTATTGTACGGCTACCTGAAGTAGCCGGAACGGTCCGCACAACGGACCCTACGAAGGTAACGGCGCGGTCAGCTTCGGGCGAAGGTAGCGGCCGGTGTGGCTGGCGGGAGAGGCGGCGATGGCTTCGGGGGTGCCTTCGGCGACGATTTGGCCGCCGGCGTCGCCGCCTTCGGGGCCGAGGTCGATGATCCAGTCCGCCGTCTTGGTCACGTCCAGGTTGTGCTCGATGACGAGCACCGTGTTGCCCATGTCCACGAGACGGTTGAGCACCGCCAGCAGCGTATCGATGTCCGCGAAGTGCAGGCCGGTGGT